>JANYBT010000114.1 GCA_025360645.1 Acidobacteriaceae bacterium
CGCAAAACTTCAGGCCGGTGCGTCCGGCATCGAGCGTCATCACAATGCGAGGGTCGGAGTGGATGGTCATGATAGCGAGCGGGCCGGTAAGCTTGGCGGCCCGCAGAGGTAGGCTATCAGTTCTGGTGCGGCGGTGGGGTAGGAGTGGAGCGCCGGGCTATTTCGTCTCCCGGAAGTTAACGTTGCTGGTTAGAGTTTGGGTTGGCGTGGTGACCACTACCGGGCCGGTGGTAGCTTGCTTGGGGACGGTTGCTGTCAGATATGTGTCCGAGACCACGGTGAACGCTGCCGGGATGCCGTTGAAGGTGACCGAACTCGTCCCGGTAAAACCCTGGCCCAGGATCTCGGCAGTCGCGCTCACCTTGCCGGTGGGACTAACAAAGCTGACAAACTGCCCCAGGCCGACGCTGAGACGAAACACCCCCGCGGCAGTCGAAGTAGTGCTAGAGTAAGTGCCGTATAAGTTGCCATCGGTGGCCTGGTACACGGCTGTAAGTCCACCTGTTATTCCCACTGGGCTGAAGGTAGTAACCTCCGTAATAGTGTTCGGCAGAGCCAGCTTAAAGACCTGGCCGAAACCGTCTGCAGAGTCCGGAGACTCACCGTAAAGGTTGCCGTCGGTGGCTTGGACCAATGCGCCGAAGCTGTTGCCTCCATCAGAATGCTGAAACTTATGTATGGTCTGATAAGTTTTATTGGGAGTGATGGAATACAGCGTGCCACAGCCAATGGGACAATTGACCGGGCTAATCAGTCCTCCATACAGAGTCATGCCATAAAAGGTGCCGTTAGAGGCCTGCACTGGCAATCCCGGATATAGGCCCTGGTTAACGTTGAAATTGTGCAGCAGCGTAAACCGGCCGCTTGTGGTGATCTTGTATACCACGCCGCAGGGCAAGCCGAAACAGGAGCTTCCGACACCGCCGAAGTTGGTGGTGCCATAGAAAGTTCCGTCCGTTCCCTGGATCACCCCCTTGGGGCCCGAGCCGTGGGTGTAGTCGAAGCTGTGCAGCGTTGTAACCGCACCAGCAGTTGTGGCCCGGAAAACGGTCCCATAGCCGAGCGCGCCTCCCGTGCCCGTAATGCCGTAAAAGTTACCGTCAGAGGCGAAAACCAAAATGCCGTGAGGGTCTCCACCATCGGCACCGCTGAAGCTGTGAGTTACACTATAGGAGCCCGTGGGGTTTACTCTGAACAGCGTACCAAGCCCAGATGCTCCACCTAAGCTGGTGGTCCCGTATAAGTTGCCGTCGGTCCCGAGGGCTAACGCACTGCTCGGAGCGGAGCCATCAGTGCAATTAGGCTGAGCACAAAAGGTGTGCAGAATGGTAAGTGTTCCTGCAGTAGTAACTTTGAAGACAGACCCATCGTTATGGGCTGATCCGTTTGAAGAAATACCGTACAAAGCGCCGTCGGTACCTTGAATTAGAGACGAAAAAGAACTCGCACTGTTGTTGAACGTGGCGATGCTGGTGAGGGTTTGTGCGTGGGCGACTGTCACATTAACCGAGAGCAAGAGGTACGCCGCCAATAGCGCAGCAGACCCAGATCGCTTTGCAGGCCGTAGTCCCCAACCGCGATGGCAATGGGCAGCAAAGACGCTCAGTAGCCGCTGCTGGAACTCCATGGGCAAAAAGCTCAACCAGAAAGGCGCCGTGGGGGGCAGGCTTCGGAGGTGCTATGCGGTAAAGGCATTGAAAAAGTCCTCTTCCTGGAGCGCATGGTGCTCTGTGTTCGCTGCGCAAGCGCAGCGTGGCAAAATCGCGTCGGGGGAGGAATCAGCGAGTGGGGCCAATCCTGCGGGGGGCGAAGCTCTCCACTAACTGCAAGGGCGACAGTAGCAGTCGCAGAAATGATGTCAAGAAAAATGTTCCAGAGTCTTCGGACGGTGTAGCTCTTGAGACAGTCTCTCAAAAGAGTGCATGGGTGGAGGGGTTGGCCTACACTGCCAGATTACTGGGTAAGGACGATGGGCAGAACTTGATCGTAGGGCTGAATGATGAGGCTGAGGGATTTCCGATCCTGAAATGCGTCGTGGGTGACGGGAAATGTAACGATGATGGTGCCCTCGATTGATTCGCCGCTCTTCAGTTTGGCCTCGGGAATAATGGCGGCGGGTGCAGCGCCCTTTTTCAGAGCCGGAAATGCCTGGTAAAAGCGGTCGAAATCAATGGCCGACGCGCCTTCGTCGGAGTACTCCTTGCCGTCACTGGTTTTCAAAACGGCTTTCACGGTGTGGACGTAAAGGGTTTTCTCCGCGGAGTTTTGCAGCGAGGCGGTGATGGCCACCATGAGAGTGTTCTGGTCGGGGATTTCCACATCCGTGATTTGGACGATGGCGCCGTGGCCCTGCGGCTTGGCGCGCTGTTGAAAAGAGATGACGGCGGCGACTATGCCGACCAGCGCCAGACCGACCAGGATGATGCCAAGGGGAGGCAGGTTGCGTTTAGCGGTGCCGAATTCGTCCCCAATGTTGATGGTGGGGCCGGGCTGCGGAATCTCCTCGGGCATAGGTGGATTGTAGCGGATTTGGGCGGTGAGTCACTTCGCAGCGAAGAAGGCGTCGGGAGGATCGAACCAGCACTGCTTGCGGAATTCGTCGTCGGTGAGCTTTCCGGAAATCCACTGCTGCAGGGCTGAGGTGGTGGTGGCGGCGATGCCTCCATCGGACGAGTCGAAAATAAGCGCGACGCCTGCAACGTCCGAGGGCGGACTGAGTTTGCGGAGGAGGGAGCGCGCGAACTCCCAGCGCTGAGCGGGGGAGGCTTCGGCGGTGGTCTTGATGGGCCGAACCGTGAGGATGCGAACCTGCTTTTGTTTGAGTGCGGGCCAATCGCCGGGAAAGATCGCGGTCTCGTCGCGCGACTGCTGAAAGCGCTCATGGCCGGGAACCGCAGGAGCGTTTTCAAACCCTACGGGCGCAGGAACATCGTCGGGCAGTTCGACCTGGGCGCGGCGAATCCATCCTCGGGAAAGGCCGGAGATCTGAACGTGTACCCACTTGTCGGTCTGGTCGAGGATTTGAAATTGATCTTCGGCTTGGGCCAGAAACAAGACCTTGGCGGTTTCCTCGGGACGGGCGGTCACGGGAGAGCCGGATTTCTTTACCGCGGCCAGGTTTTTCGGGTGCGACTGATTGCTGAGGATCTCCTGGAGATCGCGCTCTTCCTGGCTGAGCTTGCGAATGCGCTGGAGGTCGGCTTCACTGGGGCCGGCTTGGATGGGAGCGGGAGTGGTGGCGGGCGGCGCATTCGGAGCGTGGATAGGCGAGAACGAAGAATCGGCATGGGGCGGGGCGGGGAAGGTGGTGGCGGACGAAGGCCTAACGGGGGATGCCGCGGCGGTTCTCTTGCGCAAAGCGGCGTCGAGCGCGTCCATCAAATCGGCTTCGAGGCGTCCATTGGATTCCAGCACGCGGTATTCCGAGCGGGAAGGCTTTTCGTCGGCATACCAAGCGGTGACGCGGGCAATCAAAGCAAGCTTTACCTGATGCGGAGCCAGGGTCTGAATGTCTGCGGAATATTGGTAATAGGCACGCTGATAGTGCTCCAACGACTCCGCCGGCAGAACGACGAAGCCCTCCAGAGTGGGGAGCTTGCCGCCCGGGTAGCCGGGCAAGCTTTGCAGCGTGAGTTCGAGTTCTGATTTGGAGAGAGCGAACTTGCGCTCGATGCCGGCGAGTTCGGCGCGTGCGAATGAGGCAAGCGCGCAGACCAGACAAAGCAGGGTGACAAAAGTGATGCGGGCGGGACGCGAAGTCACGGCAGGGGCTCCAACTGGCTGCGTGGGATCCAGCCGCGATGTCCCTCTTGAGTTTCTACGCCATACCAGTAGGGGGTAACGATCAGGATGACCAACTCCGCCCGCGCGGGCACCGACTGGATGGCAGTGGCACTGTGATAGGGAGCAGTGCGGAGGGGCGTTGCAGACTTGGTACGAACCTCAACCTGCCTCCGCAGGCTCTGCACGTGCTGTTCGAGTTCCTGCAGCGAGGTGGCGGCTGTGGTGGCAGTCGCTTGCTCGCGGTCGAGGCGCTCCCGTTGCGCGCGCCGTGCGGCAGCTTGTTGCAATGCCTGGTCTAATCGAGCCTTGTCGTCCTGCTCTTCGCGGCGGCTGGTCTGCAAGGCTTCGAGGCGCTGCTGCACCGCCCCATATTCCGCTGCTTCCACCGTGCCCTTGGAAGCATGGACTGCGCGATGAGCCGTCTCAATGAAGACGGCATCCACGCGCAGGCTGGTGGCAATCGGGCTGAGCGGCTCCACAATGTAACGGACGGTGACCGCACCTTGATCCGAGCTTTCCTTGAAGCCGCGCGGAGCCAGAACATTATCGGCAACTTTATAGAAGACCCGGCCGGAGGCAGGAGGGTCGCCGAAGGCGTTGGAAACCCTCGCCGGAGCCGCGCCTTTCAAAGTCTGCTCTTTATCGTACTGGTAAGTGCCGCGAATAGTGCGGTCTTCGCAGACTTCCTTGACGGCAGTGATGACGTCGGCTTCGGGAGCGCTGATTTCCGTCACCGAACTGGTGTCTGGCTTGGAAGCGACCTTGTGCGGCAATCGGCCGGCGAGGCTTGAAGAACTGAGCGTCAACAGCAGCAGAGCGAGCTGGAAACAAGCGGGCCAATACAGCAAAGGGCGCGCATTCAGCGGCGAATGAGGCTTTGTCCCCAAGGTTCCAACAATTGGCACTGCAGCGAATCTCACGAACTTCATTGGTACTTAGGTCGAGCCTGCCATGTCAAGTTTGGGCGGGCAATTTGCACAGGAGGATTATTCGCTGAGCAGCTGTCCGGTGGTGAATAAAGCAGGTTCGGCGACACAGCCGCGACATCGTTGAGACAAAAAAAATACAAAATAGTGACAATTTGATTGCAAAGGGAACACACTTCATCGTAGTATTCCCGCCACCGTGGGATGGCACAAATCTACGCGTTCGTAAGCGCGCGGATGAAGAGGGGGAGGAATGAGTTCCAGGATATTCGCGGTTTTGCAGTCGGTCATTTGCGCAATGCTTTTGTTGGTAGTGTTGTGCGCCAGCACCCCCAGCCACGCGATTCCGGCATTTGCCCGGAAGTATGGGATGCCGTGCTCGGCGTGCCATGAAGCCTGGCCCAAGCTGAACAACTTTGGGCAGACGTTCAAAGACAACGGCTACCAACTTATGAACGATCGGGATGCTCCGATTTGGCAGAACCCCGCCTATTGGCCGATCACTTTCCGTATCACTCCGAACTGGCACCGGGAAAGCACCAACAAGGTGGGGGTGGACACAGCGGCAGGCCCAAATGCAGTGGAGCAAAGCATCGCTTCGCACGGTTTTGACTTCAGCGGTTTGGACTTCCACACCGGAGGCACGCTCTACAAAAATATTTCGTTTTATGTTCTGCCTTCTTCCAATCAGTACGGAGCCTTTCATTTTGAGACCGTCATGGCGCGGCTTGACAATTTGTTGGGGAGCAGTTGGCTGAACCTGAAGCTGGGGAAATTTGAACTGGACAACATCATTTCTGAGAAGCGCATCCTGACGATTTCCAACAATGGCGGCTTCTACCGCCTGTACCACTTCGCTCCCGTAGGAGACAGCAACGCCTTCGGGGCGATTGGCGACAACCAGTTGGGGTTGGAAGTGATGGGTCACTCCAAGAACGATCGCGACCGGTACTCGGTGGCGGTGTTGAGTTCCAACGATGGCCAGCCGGGATTGCCTGCCGGGAATTCGTACAGCACTTTCCTGACCGCCAGCCATGCGTTCGAAGCGGGCAAGCTCGGAGTGCAGCGAGTGGGAGCGTACGCGTTTCTGGGAGAGGCTCCTACCTACTTCTTGACATCCAATGGCGCGACGATTCCAGGGTCAGGGCTGGGAAGTAAGTCTTTCAATCGAGAGGGAATCTTCGGGCTGTTCTATGTGAAAGCGTTGGATTTCTCAGTGTTCTTTCAACATGGATCGGACGACGCTCACTTTGGAACCAACACCCCTGCCAACCAGCCGCTTCCCACCGGGGCGCGAGCGCCGAGTTGGAACGGAGCTTTTGTGGAAACTCACTACACGGCGAACCCACAGCTCATCTTCATTGAGCGGTCGGAGTTTGTCCGCGTAGCCACGCAAGCCCTGCCGGGTACGCCTTCCAACCTGGGGAATATCGACGCCCATACCGTGGGAGTGCGGTGGTACCCCATCATGTCGAGCCGGGCGGGATTTGCCTGGCACAACGAGTTTTCCTGGGTTCGGCAGCGGGGAGTGGCGCCAGTATCAGGGACCGACCTCTCCAGCAACAGCGTCATGACCGGCTTTGACTTCGACTTTTAGCAGGGAGATTTATGCGGACGAAAATATTTCAAGGGATGTTCGTAGCGATTGGTGTGGCGTTCCTGGCAGCAGCAAGTCTGTGCGGCGCTCAGGAAATGGAAAGCCACATTGGAAGCTTGACCGGCCACTCCAACGACGGCACGAAGCTCTACAAGCGTTATTGTTTCTACTGCCACGGACAGTATGGGGACGGAGCAGGAGAAAATGCTGCGTGGATTGAGCCCAAGCCCAGGGACTTCACTGCCGCGACGTTTAAGTGCAGGTCCACCACCACTGGATTCCTGCCGACGGATGAGGACCTGTACAAATCCATCGCGCGTGGTTTTTCAAATTCGAACATGCCGCCGTGGGCGCCACTGAGCAATCAAAACCGGGCCGACCTGGTGGCCTACATCAAGACTTTCTCGCCGCGTTGGAAGACCGAAAAACCGGCGGAAGTGCTTGTGGTTCCATCCGAACCACCGGTCAACATTGAGAGCATCAGCCACGGACACGAATTGTTCGAGAAGTTGGAATGCTGGAAGTGTCATGGGCAGGAGGGCCGCGGCGATGGACCGTCGGCTTCCACCCTGACCGACAGCAAGGACCAGCCGATTCGTCCCTACAATTTTGCCGGGGGGGCGAACGATTCGCGGTTCAAGTGCGGCTCGGAAAATGCGGACATTTACAAGATTTTCATGACCGGTGTGGATGGAACGCCGATGCCGTCGTTTGGGGATGTAATCAAACCGAACGACGCGTGGGACCTGGTGCACTTCCTGCGCACGCTGCAAGTGAATCGCAAGAGCAAAGAGAACGAAGTGCTGAAGGCGGCAGGCGGAAAGTTGCTGCCGGAGAAGCCGGCACCACCCGCCCCCGAGGCCCCTGCCGCACCGGACGCCAAAGCCCCGGGCAGCCGGTAAGAAGACGAGTTTAGGAACTCAAGTTTCGGAATTCAAGGAGGAAGTATTCGAATGAGTATCAAGCAGACAAGTATGGTGGCAGCATTATTGATGGCATGTCCGGCCCTGATGTTTGGAGCGGGAACGGTCAAGGGCAAAGTGACTTTTACGGGCACACCGGTAAAACAAAAACCGATCGACATGTCGAAGGAGCCGAGTTGCGCCAAGCAATATCCGACTCCGCCTACCACCCAAACGATTGTGACCGGAGAGGGGGACACGCTGGAAAATGTAGTGGTCTACATTTCCGCGGGGGCGCCGGATGAGACGACGGCTCCGACCCAAGCTGTCACCTTCGAACAGAAGGGCTGTCGCTACATGCCGCACGTGCTGGCGATGCGGGTGAACCAGGAACTGAAAGTTGTGAACAGCGACCAGACTTCGCACAACATCCATCCGCTGGCGAAAGTCAACCGGGAATGGAACAAGTCGCAACCGCCGGGGACCCCGCCATTGTCTGAGAAGTTCGACAAGGAGGAATTCATTTCGGTGAAGTGCAACGTGCATCCCTGGATGCGCGGCTACTTCGCGGTGCTAAAGACCTCGCACTATGACGTGAGCAAGGACAACGGATCGTTTGCGTTGCCGAATCTGCCGCCGGGGAAGTACACCCTGACGGCGTGGCACGAAGACTATGGCACGCAGACCGCGGATGTGATGATTGCCGGCAGCGAGACCAAGAACGTGAACTTTGCGTTTAAGGCGAAGGCGTTCTAAATTGACGTGAACCGGAACCAGTCGCGTCCGGTTCGATACGCGGCGGCGAAAACAGCCGGAACTCTGTCCCGGAAGAGGCGAAGCAACATGGGCAAACTGTTTGCTGTGGTGGTCGTCGTTATCGCTATCGCTTCGGCGGTACCCATCGTGATGCACACCTGGGCGCCGCCGGTCGATATTTCCACTCACGGTCACGCCATCGATGAGCAACTTAAAGACACGATGGTCGAGGCCGGGATCTCCTTCCTGGGGGCGCAACTCGTACTCGCATTTTTCGTCTGGCAAGTAGCCGGGCGCAAGGACGGCCCCATCAAGACATTTCCAGGCGGAGCTCGAGTCATGGTGATCGCCGCCATCTTGTTGGTGGGCACCGAAATTCTGGCGCTGGGTGTGCTTGGACAAAAAGCCTGGGCGGATGTCTACTTCACGCCCGCCAAACCCGACGCGCTCCAGGTGCAAGCTCAGGCGGGGCAGTTTGCGTTCTATTTCCGTTATCCAGGCGTGGATGGCAAGTTTGGCGCACTTCATCCCGACAAGATTGACGAAGGCAATTCAAATTTCTTTGGATTGGATCCGGAGCACGATATGGATTCGCGGGATGACGTGGTGACCGGCGAGTTGGCCATTCCGGTGAATCGCGAAGTGCACTTGCTCATGCACGCTAAAGATGTGGGACATTCCTTCTACGTGCGGGAGTTACGCATCCAGCAGGACTTTGTTCCGGGACTGGATTTGTCGGTGCACTTTACCGCAACCCAAACTGGCCGGTATGAGATTGTGTGCACTCAACTATGCGGACTGGGGCACTACAACATGAGGGCCTACTTGAGTGTGCTGTCGCCAGACGACTTCGATAAGTGGATGAAAGAAAAAGCGGCGCAATAACATTGATGCGGGCTCCGCTGAGGCGAAGCGGCGCTGTCAACTTTGAGTGAGGTAAGCCGATGAGCGAAGTATCGTCGCATGCAGTGCAGCATCAGGCCCCAACGGGGTTCATTCGCAAGCACGTCTTCAGCCTGGACCACAAGGTGATCGGCAAGCAGTACTACGCTCTGGCGCTGGTGGCGGTGGTGACCGGCATGATGCTTTCGTGGTTGATGCGAATCCATCTGGTGTGGCCGAACGCGCCGATACCTGGACTGCATTTCCTCTCCAAAGCGGGTGCTCCGGGCAATGTCATGACGCCCGAGTTCTATCTGTCCCTGATGACGATGCACGGCACGCTGATGGTATTTTTCGTGCTGACCAACGCCCCGTTTGCGGCCTTTGGCAATTATTTTTTGCCGATCCAGATTGGCGCCGAAGACATGGCGTTTCCGCGTTTCAATATGATGTCGTTCTGGACTACTTTCCTCGCCTTCGTGGTGCTGATGGCAGCGTTCTTTGTTCCCGACGGACCACCGATCGCGGGGTGGACGGCTTATGCTCCGCTAAGTGCGGTGGGCGGCGACGCGGGGCCGGGCGAGGCGTTGGGCCAGACGCTATGGGGCGTCTCCATCTTTATCTTTTGTATTGCGTCGCTGTTGGGCGCGTTGAACTTCATTGCCACCACGTTGGACCTTCGCGCCAAGGGCATGACCCTGATGCGGATGCCGATCTGCACCTGGGCTTGGTTCATTACCTCCTGTATTTCGCTGCTGGCTTTTGCGGTGCTGATGCCGGCTTGCCTGCTGCTGATTTTGGATCGGGTGGCGGGGACCAGTTTCTTTATTCCCTCGAACCTGGTGATCAGTGACCGCTTGCAGCCGCACTCGGGTGGTTCACCCTTACTGTGGCAACACCTGTTCTGGTTCTTCGGACACCCGGAAGTGTACATCGCTATTTTGCCGGCCATGGGAATCGTGTCGCACATCCTTATTAACAGCATGCGCAAGCCGCTGCTGAGCGCGAAAGTCATCATCTACTGCATGATGGGCATCGGGTTCATGAGCTATATGGTTTGGGGACACCATATGTTCGTCAGCGGAATGAATCCCTTTTCGTCGCTGGCCTTCAGTTTTCCAACCTTGATGATCACGATCCCGGCGACCCTCATGACCCTGATTTGGCTGGGGAGCCTGTATGGGTCGAAGCTGCGGATTACGGCGGCGTCACTGTTTGCGCTGGGATTTCTCTCCATGTTTGTCAGCGGCGGGGTCAGCGGATTCTTTCTGGCTCAGCCGGCGATTGACATTTACCTGCACGCGACCTATTTCGTAGTGGGGCATTTCCACATGGTGATGGGCGTGGCTGCCATCTTCGGAGTGTTTGCGGGTACATACTTCTGGTTCCCCAAGATGACCGGACACATGATGAGCGAGTCCCTGGGCAAGCTGCATTTCTGGGGTACGTTCATCGGGACCTATTGCATCTTCATGCCATTCCACTATCTGGGGCTAGCAGGGAACGTGCGCCGCTACTCCGCATTCACCGACGATTTTCTGGTGCCGCTGATTCCGCTGCATAAGTTCATCACCTACGCCGCGTTGTTTACGGGAGCCGTGCAGTTGATCTTCCTGTTCAACCTGGTTTACAGCCGGTTCAAGGGAGCGCCCGCGCCAGACAATCCGTGGGAATGCACCTCGCTGGAGTGGACCATGCCCTCGCCGCCGCCGTTTGATAATTTCGGTGGAAAGCATCCGGTGGTGTATCACGATCCGTATCAATACGGCATGACCAACGCCGCCGGTGGCGACTACATCATGCAAA
The DNA here is from genome assembly GCA_025360645.1 of Acidobacteriaceae bacterium. Lineage (GTDB taxonomy): Bacteria > Acidobacteriota > Terriglobia > Terriglobales > Acidobacteriaceae > JANYBT01. Next base: position 10,653 of record JANYBT010000114.1, read on the forward strand.
CCTCCCCGGAAGCCAGTCCTACCGGCGACTAATCCAGAACGAAGGGGACACTGACATTCATGGGGACCACGGCACAGCGACCACCGACAGTGACAACGATCCGCCCTGGCGGCGGGTCCGGCGGTGGCGTCCGCCCGCCCGGCCCGGATGACGGCGAATTGAAAGCGCTCAGCGAGCCCCGATCAGAGCCGGTGCGAACTGGGATCTGGGTGGGACTGGCGGCGATCGGAATGATGTTTGCGGCGTTCACCAGCGCCCTGATCGTCAGGCAAGGGTCGGGAGAAGACTGGCACCACCTTGTGATGCCGCGGATTGTGCTGCTGAACACCCTGGTGCTGATCGCCAGCAGCTTGAGCTTGGAAAGGGCGCGGCGCAAGGTGGCGAGTTACTTTCGCACCGGGAAAAAAGACCGGCAAGAGGCCCTGCGCTGGCTTTATGCGACCTTGGCGCTGGGTGGGTTTTTTGTGGCGGGACAGTTCGTGGCGTGGCAGCAACTGCGAGCGCAGGGGCTCTACCTCTCGACTAACCCCAATAGTTCATTCTTCTATGTCCTGACTGCCGTGCACGCTGTTCACGTGTTGGGCGGGCTGGGAGGATTGCTGTTCGTCATCCGCAGGCTCAGTGCGCCGGTTGCTGCCTTGCGCCGCAGCAGCATGGATTCCACGTCGTACTACTGGCATTTTATGGGCGCACTTTGGCTGTACCTGCTTTTGTTGGTTTGGATCAAACTGTAACGCGCCCCACAGGAGGAGCCGTGAGCGAAGCGAGTGTGGCAGTCGGCGGGCATGCAGCGGGCATGATGGAAGCTTCCCCGTTCGCCATCCCATCGAAAAAGCTGGTGATGTGGCTGTTCATCATCTCCGATGCAGTGACCTTCGGAGCCATGCTGTTTGCCTACGGCTATGTGCGCAACGCCAGTCCAGACTGGCCCCATCCATTTCAATTCTCTCCCAGCATCGTCAACGTCATGCTGATGACCTTTATCCTGGTTACCAGCAGCCTTACTATGCTGATCGCGGTCAACCACGCCAAGACTGGCAACAAGTCCATGGCGATGCGCTGGACCTACATCACCGTGGCTCTGGGTCTGGTATTTGCAGCGCTGCATATCCGCGAGTGGATGGGGATGATTGGACAAGGCGTGCGGCCCTTCCAGAACCCGTGGGGTGCATCCCTGTTCGGGGCGACCTTCTTTAGCATCACCGGCCTGCACTTGCTCCACGTGGTCGGAGGGGTGATTGCACTGACCGTGGTCGCCATGCGTTACGGTCGCGGGCGGTACACGGGCGACGACATCGAGATCTGGGGACTGTACTGGCACTTCGTGGACTTGGTGTGGATGTTCGTCGTGCCCCTGGTCTATCTGCTGAATGTAGCGCGCTAGCAACCGGTTAAAAGGAGAGCAAGAATGGACTCGAAGGCGAAATCCAGCGCCGGCATGACGACCTACTATGTGATTTACGTGGGCATCCTCGCCATCGCAGCACTGCAAGTGGTCTTTGCTTACCAGCACACTGAGGGTGCCGCCATGTTGGCGCGAATGCTGGTGTTGGCGATCATTCAGGCTGGCTTGGGCGTAATGTTCTTCATGCATCTGAGGGACGAAAAACGTGGGTTGCTGCTGGCGCTGATCCCCGCAACCGTATTTGTGCTGATGATGATGAACGTGATCTGGTCGGATAGTTTCCGGCTGATCCACATGCGCGCGTTTCCGAAATAGACGCGCCGTTTCAAAAATGGGGCAAACCATGAAGATTTTGTGGGCAAAGTTGGCGGTGGTGGCAGCTGTGGCAATGTTCTTTCCTCTGTTGGCGCACAGCCAGAACTGTGCGCTCTGCTATACCCAGGCCGCGGGGGCGGGGCAGAGGGTGATTCAAGCTTTGAAGAGCGGCATCCTGGTGTTGATTTTCCCTCCCATGTCCATTTGCATCGGCCTCACCTGGATGGGGTGGAAGAAGCGGGACCGCTTTCACGTGAAGCCCAAGTCTTCCTCCGACGATCTGGGCTGGTAGGCCCGCCCGTGTTGTAAACTTCAAATTGAAAGCCAAAGGTACAGGTGTGTCGCAGCGATGAACGGAAAGACTATTCTGCGCGAGGCGTTTGCCGCCATGAGGCGCAACTGGATCCGCACCGTCCTCACCATGTTGGGGATTGCGGTCGGAGTCGGTGCATTTATTTGCGTCATCGCGCTGGGCAACGCTGGAACCAGCAAACTCGAGACCCAACTACAGAACCTCGGGGAGAATTTTCTGTGGGTGGAAGCGGGAAGCCGGTCGCGCAACGGGCTTCGCATGGGAGCGCGTGGCTCGCGGACTCTGGTGCTCGCAGACGCGGATGCCATCGTGCAGCAGGTGCCAGTCATCAAGTCAGTCTCGCCTAACGTGGATGGCCATATCCAAGTGGTCTATGGCGGCGACAACTGGTCCACTCAGTACCGAGGAGTGACTCCGGAGTATTTTCAAATTCGTCGCTGGACGTTGCGCGAGGGATCTTACTTTACGGCTGCCGATGTGGAGACCGGAGAGCCGGTTTGCGTTCTAGGGCAAACCGTTGTAGATAATCTGTTTGGCAATGAAGATCCGGTGGGGAAGACGGTGCGCATGGGGACCCTGCCCTGCAAAGTTGTGGGAGTGTTGGCGGCTAAAGGGGTGGCTGCGACGGGGCAGGACCAGGACGATTTCATTGTGGTTCCGATCACCACGGCGCAGAAGCGAATTACCGGGCAATTTTGGCTCGATGACATTTTTCTGTCTGCAGTGGCGGAGGATGCGATGGTGCCAGCCACCAAGCAGATTGTCGCGCTGCTGCGGGAGCGCCACCACCTGACGGCCGGCGAAGATGACGACTTCAACCTGCGGCGCCCCGAAGACGTGGTGAAGGCGCAACTGGCCACTGCCCACATCATGACTCTTCTGATGGCAAGTGTGGCCTCGCTGTCTCTGCTGGTGGGCGGTATCGGGGTAATGAACATCATGCTGGTTTCGGTGATCCAGCGCACCCGCGAGATTGGCATTCGTATGGCCGTCGGGGCGACGGAATGGGAAACCCAGTTGCAATTCTTGAGCGAGGCGATTGTCATCAGCGCACTGGGCGGGGTGGTTGGCATCTTGCTGGGCGCGGCATCCGCGGGTGTAGTGTCGAGCATGTTTGCCATGCCGACCAAGTTGACGCCGGGCGTCTTCGCGCTGGGCTCGATCTTCGCCGCGATGACTGGAATTGTTTTTGGATATTATCCGGCACGCAAGGCGTCACAACTGGATCCCATTACGTGTTTGCGGTACGAGTGATCGGGAACTACGGGTGATTGGCCTCGGTGCCGTCGAATTTGATCTTGCTGTCCACGTGGGTGTGCTCGAACTGAGTATTTTCCAGCGACATCGAAATATCCCGATTGATGAAGAATAGAGCTCGCAGGCGAAACTCTGTTCCGAAGGTGACCGGGAACCAGACGCCATCCGGCTGGCGACGGTATTGCACATTGAAGCCGAGGCCCGGCACGTCGGTCCCCAGCGCAGCCCTCACAAATAACGGCAACCGCTTAGAAAGTTTGGTGGAAACCACAACCGGCTGAAACTCTGCCTTATCGATGAGCGCCTCGCCCGCCCAGGTAATATCGCTGGCGTCTTTGGGTCGAAATTCGATCTTATAAACTGGGCGATCGTGTAGGACCTCCTCGCCCACCAGACGAAACTCGTGGCTCTCCTGTTCCTTCGTCGTGAGCGGAAAGAGGTCTTGGGCGAGACCGTCTTTGTCTCTGGTGTTGTTTAGGCCGTCGCGGAAGCTGTGGATCAGACTCCCGTCGATCGAGTCGGGTTCGGGAGCAGGTTCTCCTTGGTACTCCGCGTATTTCCCCTTGTGCCAATAGCGGCCAGTCAGCGATTGGAGTTCCTTGGTGGTTTCGTTCGGTCCGGGAACCACCTTGTACTCGGTGGTTTCCTCCCGCAGAAGGCGGCCGTGGGGCTTATGGGTCACGACGTGGATGCGCTGGTGATAGACATATTGGGAGCGAAGCTTCTCCGCCTGGTCTTGATTGGCGGCCACGCGAGACATGATTTCGGCGACACCCAAAGGAACCGGGACTTGCCCCAAACAGGACGCCGACAGCAGCATGACAAACGATAAATATTTCCGCATGAAGTGTATTCCGGGCGTCATTCTCCCCCGTTCACAGAGGACGTACTTTAAGATACGCGGGGAAGGCAAGAAAGTTCCAAGCTCGATGGAATTTCGGTCCGAGCTGGCGGCTTCTGGTAAGGTAGGCGGATGAAGATTCTGCGTCAGAATTTACCCGCCGCCACTGCCGTTGGCCTCGCTGCCGCTTCCGGTTTGTGGGCGGCAATGCTGATCGCCGTTCTCGCTTCAACCCTGACCGCGCAGGGAACCAAGCCGGTTGGGAGCGAGCGAGAAAAGCCCATTGCAGACCAGTTGCGCGAGCTGCGCAAATTGCCTGACGATGTACGGGCCCGCACCACCAAACAGCTTGCTCTGCAAATTCGCCAGTTGCCCGCAGTCCCCAACAAACTGCGCTTAGCCAACGGACTTGCCAACCTGTCGACGGAAGGGGACTTCGGTCACGACACCCTGCAGGAAGTGGCTACGACATTGGCCGACGCGCTAAAACAGCAGCCCGTGCCTGCTCCCCAGGGACACGTGGCGCCGCAGTATCTCGAGTTAGCCCAGTTAGTGCGCTACGAGCATGTGCAGGCGTCATTGGACGACCCACAGTTTGCGGCAGCCATGGCGAAGCTGGAAGCTGATGACCAGAAGCGCCAGGACGCCGACTTCACGCTGCGGGATCTGCGAGGCAAATCCTGGACTTTGAAGGAGTTGCGAGGCCAGGTCGTGTTGGTCAACTTCTGGGCCACGTGGTGCCCACCTTGCCGCAAAGAAATGCCCGACTTGGACTCGTTGTACCAGCGATTTCAGGGGCAGGGGCTGGTCGTGCTAGCGATTTCGGATGAAGATGCGGTCAAGGTGAAGCCCTTCATCGAGGAACGGAAAATCGCATATCCCATCCTGCTGGACCCAGGTCGAAAAGTGAACGAGCAGTTTCAGGTGGAAGGAATCCCGAAGACCTTCCTCTACGACCGCAAGGGGAAGCTGGTGGCACAGTCCATCGACATGCGGACTCAGAAGCAGTTTCTGGAAATGCTGGCCCAAGCGGGGCTGGAATAGCGGAGTTGGAAATTGCTGCCGGGAGTGTCAGACGTCGGCCGGCAGCGAATCCCGTTGGACGCAGAACCTACTTCAAGGTCAGGGCTTCGGTCAGCTTGAAGCTCACGGCGGACTCGGCGGGCAACTCGATCTGAGAATTGCCGGTAAAGGTTCCGCCGGCGAATCCAGCGCCAGCTCCCACGCCGGCTCCGATGGCAGCGCCCTTTCCGCCGCCCGCGATCGCGCCGATGATGGCTCCTAGAGCCGCTCCGCCTCCGGTTGCGACCGCGGTGCGCTTGCCTTTCCCTTTTGCGACGCTCAGGTGCAGAGCGGTAGCAATCGGGTAGCTGTTGCCGCCGACTGTGATTCTGTCTAACACTAGTTTCAGTCTCGCCTCGCCCTTGATTTGTCCTCTGGCCTTGGCTTCAACCACCGTACCTTGAGCCGCAGCTCCCGCCGGGATCACGGTCTTGCCATCGACGGAGACTGGCGCCGCTACGCTCGCGGTAAACGTGTCGCCGGTGCGGCTCGACTTCGAACCCACCGGGCTCGACAGCCGCACCGTGATTACGGTTCCGGCGGGCACCACGACTGGCGCGAGGGGCGTCGGGGTTGGTGAGAAAGGCTTAGTCATGGAATTCGCCGCTTCCGCAAGGGGTTTGGAGGCGGAAGTGGAAGTGGAAGTGTCTGCCGTGGTCGCGGGCGCCGCTGAAGTCTGTTGTGGAGGAACGGTTGTTGTCTCCTGCTTAGGCGCACTGGTGCAGGCCGCGAGGAAAGCCAACAGGGAGAGAACGGGTACAGCGAATGCACGACGCATAGAGTCCTTTCGCGCTGGGGGTGAAATGTAATACCAGAGTCTAGAACAACTGCGGCCATTTCGTCTTTCCAAAGATGCGGAACCGCAGGTCGGGATGGAGAGTCCGTGCGCGCCGCAGCTTGGAGCAGTGCCACATGGGCAGAGACAGTGGATCAGAGTCGATTCGCCTCGACGCGCCGAGCGATGCCGAGCAACTGCGACAGATCAATCAACCTGGACTCCCAGATCATGCGTCGGCGATGATCGGGCGTCCGCTGTTTTCACAACTCAGCAGAGTTCATTTTTTCGCCGGTTTCTAAATTGGGTTTCGACGAGTTGACGGCATTTCTGTCGGCCAGACTCGAAATGCCGCCAACCCTCTGTGTTTACCTCGCCAAATTCTTGGCGACTCCGGTCACTACGTCGGTGGAGTTGTCGGTCCGAATAAATCGAACCTCGGCCCCTTTGCTCACGATGACGAGGTCCTGGGTGGCGCCGGTTGAGGATGCCACCCATCCAGAACAGTCGGAATTCACCGTGTAGGTCGCACTGAGGGTCACGTTGGTGATCGCCCCGTTATAGCTGATCGTCCCGGTACCGGTCAGATTGCCGTTGCCGTCAGCATGCACCAGATCCAGACCCGCGAAAGGAAGGCTATTGGCATCGCCGTCGAGCGAGGCTCCGAAGTCTCCCTTTAGGTTCTTGGCGGAACAGTTGAAACTATCCGCTTGCCATTGTTGGACGGTTCTGGACTCCGGCGTACGACGCAAACCGGCAGCTCACGGGTGGGCTATCGCCGGAGGTGAATTGAAAGATGGTAGGCACGACTGGACTCGAACCAGCGACCTCTACCGTGTCAAGGTAGCGCTCTAACCAACTGAGCTACGCGCCTACAGTGTCTCCTATTGTACCCAGCCCAGCCCCTCCCGGCAAAGTGCCGGCGAACTCCGGGTTGCATTCCAGACAGCCGAGTACGACAATCACAGCGTGCCTCAGACCATGGATGGAACCGATTGCATACCCGGGATTTGGACCGGACATTCGGCGCCTGCCCGTCCCTCCGGTCTGTGGGCGTTGTCGTCCTGCTCCGAGGGCCGCTCGTGAAGTTCTCTCAATTATTGACTGCTCCCAACCAGCTTACCCTGCTGCGAATGCTGTTCCTGCCGTTCATCATCATCAATCTGGTGGGGCAACACTATCTGTGGGCACTATCGCTGTTTCTTCTGGCGGGACTGAGCGACGGTCTCGACGGCCTTCTCGCTCGCAAGCTGCATCAGCAGACCTTGCTCGGCCAATACCTCGATCCCATCGCCGACAAGCTCCTATTGAGCACCACATTTCTGGTGCTATCGATCGTTCATCTCATTCCTTGGAAGTACACTGTGGTCGTCTTCAGCCGCGACATCAGCATTCTGGCGGTCAGCGCGGTGTTGTATATGATCGCGGGACTGCGCGACTTCCGGCCCAGCATTTTCGGCAAGGCAAACACTTTTTCGCAACTGGCAGCGGTGTTTTTTGCCATGCTGCTGGCGGTGTATCCGCTGCGGGGCATCTGGATTGCTCGGACAATGTTTCTGCGCGCCACGTTTGTGTTTGCCATGCTTTCGGGTGTCCACTACGTGTTCCTGGCGCAGCACCGTCTGCGCAAGCAGGAAGCCGCGCCACCGCTCTAGTTCGTCGGCTCCTCCGTTTGACCCCTTTTCCGGCCTGCCCCTAGAATGAAAGATTCCGCATCCCGTCTCATCTCAATCTCAGCTATGGCGATCCAGCTTTACAACACGCTCACCGGCAAGGTCGAGGAGTTTGTCACCATCGAGCCGAATCGCGTCCGCATGTACGCCTGCGGCCCCACCGTGTACGACTACGGCCACATCGGCAACTTCCGCACTTTCGTCGCGGTGGACCTGCTCTATCGTTTTTTGCGCCAGAGTGGGTATGACGTTCGCTACGTGATGAACATCACCGACGTGGATGACAAGATCATTCGCAATGCCGCCCGCGACGGAGTCACCGTTAACCAGTACACCGCAAAATTTGAGCAGGCATTCCGCGAAGATTCCGAAGCCTTGAACATTGAACCACCGATCCTGGTGCGGGCCACTGAGCACATTCCGCAAATGGCGGAGTTCATCGCCCGTCTGGAGCAGCAGGGCATCGCCTACAAGACCGACGACGGCTCGTACTACTTCCGCATCGCGAAATTTCCCGGGTATGGCAAGCTGTCGAAAAAAGATTTTTCAGGCATGGAAGACGGCGCCCGTGTAGACGTGGACGAATATGAGAAAGACAACGCCCGCGACTTCGCTCTTTGGAAGTCGCCCAAGCCCGGCGAAGCCTCCTGGCAAACCCAGATTGGACCGGGCCGCCCCGGCTGGCACATCGAGTGCTCAGTGATGTCCATGGAGCAACTCGGCGATACCTTTGATCTGCATGCCGGCGGCGAAGACTTAATTTTTCCCCACCACGAAAACGAAATCGCACAGTCCGAAGCCCTCACCGGCAAGCCTTTTGCCCACTTCTGGTTTCACTCGCGTTTTCTATTGGTGGAAGGCGAAAAGATGTCGAAGAGTCTGGGCAACTTCTTCACTATTCGCGATCTGGTGCTCAAGGGACACAAGCCTTCCTCCATCCGCTATTTGCTGACCTCGGTGCCCTACCGCAATCAACTCAACTTTACTTTCGACGGGCTCAAGCAGGCCGCGGTTTCGGTCGAACGGCTGCGCAACTTCGAGCTTCGGCTGAATACGGGCGTATTCCCGGACGGCACTTCTCCCGAAATGCAAGCCCTTGGTGGCGATACCAGGCAGCGGATCACCGACGCCTTGAGCGACGACCTCAACACAGCACAGGCCCAGGCCGCTATTTTCGAGATGGTGCGCGCTGCCAACGCCGCGGCGGATGAGGGCAAGCTGTACCGCGCCGACATTGCGCCGCTGCTGGCCGCACTCAGGCATTTCGACGAGATCTTCGCCGTCATCGCGGACAACCCTCCTGATGACGACCTGGGCAAGATGAAATCCGTCCTCGCCTGGGCCGAGGCCGAAGGACGTGCGTCGGAGGTCGGCGACGAACTAAGCCGCCTCGCCGGTTCCGCTGGACTCTCCAATGACGCGGTGAACCAGAAAATCTCCGAACTCGAAGCCGCTCGCAAAGCGCGAAACTTTAAGGCCTCCGACGCTCTGCGCGCCGAACTCAAGGCCGCCGGCATCCTGGTAGAAAACACCAAAGACGGGGTGCGCTGGCGGCGAGAGTAGGCCGATGCGCTGTGTCTGCTGGGATCACGCCCCTGCTTTCTGGCGGAACACATTTCAGAAACGGAATTGTCTAGAATGGGAATTGTCATCCTGAAGCGAAGGACCTGCTTTCCTCCGTGTCCTCCGCGTCCTCTGCGGTCAATCGCCCCGCCTTCAGACAACCTCGTCCCCGCGGGAGCCCCGTCGGATGCCGCGAGAATTTGGGGAGAGCCCAACTCGCGCGGTAGCATAGTAAGCATGGTCTTTCCCATCAAAGTCTGCGTGGTGTGCGGCGAGGAGTTCGAGCTGAAACCCAACAAGCCCGGCTTCGCCAACCGCTGCCCCGATTGCAGTGAGCCCCAATCCACCGCTCCCGAGACCAAGCGGCGCATGGATACCGACGAGCGCAAAGCCGCCAGCGAAGCCAACGAGGCGCGAAGGAATGCCATGCGCGACCTGCTGTACCGTAAGGACAGCTAGTCGCATGCCAGCTACTCTGCAGGGTGTAGTCTTACCCAAGGCGTCGGAGTGCTGAGTGCGGGAATCGAACCCCGCGCGATCTACCCATGAAATCCCTCGACGAATATCTGCTCGACGCTGAACAGGCCCACGGCCACCTCTGTGCCGGCCAGATGCTTGGCGTCCGCATGGCGATGCTGGGTTTGACTCTGCTCGGCATCGACGACCCGCGCGGTAAAGACCGCAAGCGTCTGGTCACCTTCGTCGAGATTGATCGCTGCATGACGGACGCAGTCGCGGTCGTCACCGGCTGCCGTCTGGGCAAGCGCGCCCTCAAGTTTCGCGATTGGGGTAAAGTGGCCGCGACCTTCGTGGACGTGACCACGGGCAAAGCCATCCGCGTTGCTGCGAAAGAATCGTCGAAAGCCCTGGCCCGCCAGATGCACCCCGAGATCACTGACAAAAACCGGCAGCAGATGCTTGCGTATCGCGAGATTGCCGACGGCGATTTGTTTGCCACGCAATGGGTACAGGTGTCCTTGCCGCCCGAAGAATTTCCCGGCTACAAGGGCGACCGCGTGGTGTGCGACCAGTGCGGCGAGGGCATCAACTTCCGCCGCGAAGTGCAGCGCGAAGGACAGACGCTATGCCGCGGCTGCGCAGGTGAGAGCTACTGCACGCCGCTTTGAGCACTCCGTGTTTGCTCGTACGCATGCGCCACTCTTAGCACCGTCGCCTCATCAAAGTGCCGCCCGAACAGCTGCAACCCGATGGGCAATTTTTCGTGGTTCTCGCCGCAGGGTAGGGAAATGCCCGGGATCCCCGCCAGGTTCGCGGTCACGGTATAAACGTCCGCCAGATACATAGCCAGCGGGTCGTTCGATTTCTCGCCGAGCCGAAAGGCTACGGTCGGACTGGTCGGCGCGGCAATCACGTCCACCTTTTTGAAAGCTTCATCGAAGTCGCGAGTCAGCAATGTGCGCACCTGCTGCGCTTTCAGGTAGTAGGCATCATAGTACCCAGCGCTCAGCGCATATGTCCCTAGCATGATGCGGCGCTTCACTTCGGCGCCAAATCCCTGGTCGCGGCTGCGGCGATACATGTCAGACAGAGTCGCGGCATTCTTGCTGCGGTAGCCGTAACGCACGCCGTCAAAGCGGGCGAGGTTGGACGACGCTTCCGCCGTCGCGACAATGTAATAGGTCGGAATCGCATAGGCGGTGTGGGGCAGCGAGACGGGCACGACTTCGCAGCCCAATCCGGCCAGCGCCTGGATCGCGGCTTCCACCGACGAGCGCACCTCCGCATCCAGCCCCTCCTCGAAATATTCTTTGGCCACGCCGATTCTTAATCCGCGCACCGGCTTGTCGAGTTCGGCCACGTAGTCGGGAACCGGCAGCTCCGCTGACGTGGAATCCATAGGATCGCGGCCCGCCATGGTGCGCAACACCAGGGCCGCGTCCTTCACACTCCGAGTGAGCGGACCGATGTGGTCAAGCGACGATGCGAACGCGATCAACCCGTAGCGCGACACTCGTCCATAGGTGGGCTTCAGTCCGACCACGCCGCACAGGGACGCTGGCTGGCGGATGGAGCCTCCCGTGTCAGTGCCCAACGTGGCAATCGCGGTTCCCGCAGCCACCGCCGCTGCCGATCCCCCCGAGGACCCACCCGGCACCCGCGAAGTGTCACGCGGATTGCGCACCGGATGATAGGCGGAGTTTTCGTTAGACGATCCCATGGCAAACTCGTCGCAATTCATTTTGCCCAGCACCACCGCGCCGGCTTCTTCCAGGCGTGCAACCGCAGTGCAAGTGTAGGGCGGGATAAAGTTCTCCAGGATTTTCGATCCGGCCGTAGTGCGGATGCCACGCGTGGTCAGCACGTCTTTGATGCCCACCGGAACTCCGGCGAGTGGCGGCAGTGGCTCACCCTTTTCCGCCAGGGCATCAATGGCCGCAGCCTTGGCCAGGGCGCGATCCTTGCACAGCGTCAGGTATGCGCCGATGGCGCCATCTTCCTTGGCGATCTTGTCGTAGAACGCTTCGGCCAGGGCGGTTGCTGTGACTTCGCGACTGGCGATCGCGCTGCGTGCGCCGTCAATGGTGAGTGAGTTCAAGTCCATGAGGTTTTGTATTCCCAATGGCGTGGCAGCCAGCAATCGAAAACGATCACTGGCGCACGTTTACCGCTCGATGACTTTCGGCACCTTAAAAAACGTTGCGTCGGAGCCGGGCGCATTCGCCATCGCCTCAGCGTGCGGCAAAGAAGCGCGCAATCCCTCCCGCACATCCTCGCGGCTGGCGTAGGCGAAACGCTCGCTGCCCTGTTTTGACTGATCCGCGCCGTAGCGGTCTGACACCTGCGCCATGGCCGGAACCTTGGCGGTGTCAAGTTCGCTCAGGCGCTCGATGTAGCCGAGAATGGAGTTCAAGTCGCGCACCATGCGAACCCGCTCGGAGTCGGTGAGTTCCACGTTGCTGAGATCGGCGACGTAGGAGACGTCCTTGTCTGTGACCTTCATAGGCTATTCTTCGTGCCGCCGACCATGCTTGCCGTCCCTCGGTAGCGGAGCCGGCAGTGCAGGCTGAGGGTCTCCCCTCTGCTCGCGCACCACGAATTCCACCCGGCACACTTCGACCGCGGCCACGCGGTTCAGGTGGGCAACGTAGCGTGCCGCCAGGCCTTGCAATTCCCGGCGCCAGCCCGCATCCGGCACTTCGACGCGCAGCACCCCGCCCTCAAATCCGAGGGTGCGGGTGCGGGTGGCGACTGCACTTCCACAAGCCAGCGGCCAAGCCAATTCCGGACGCGAGTTGGCCGGAGCCTTGCTCACTGCGAAGGCCACGAGTTTGTCTAGACCTGCGGAAGCGCGCTCCATTGCCATGGCTCCGATGCCTTCCCTGGAACCCCGATTTTAACATCGCAGGGACACTGGCATCGCACGGATCTAGCATCGCAGGGATTCTGGCATCGCAAGCGGGACCGTCGGCAGGGAACAGTCGGCAACCGGAGCAAGTTGCTCCGTCGGGGTGAAGAACGCCGTGCAGAAGAACGCTCACCTGGCAGCGAGCACTCTGCCGTCCCGCGCACAGCGCGACACAAGAAAGGGTTTCACCACGGCCCGCGTGAGGCTGGTATAATCAATAGCATCGAGAACATTGCCCGAGGTTTAACGTGTTCTCGTCCACCATGTCGGGGAGTGGCTCAGCCTGGTAGAGCACCTGGTTCGGGACCAGGGGGTCGGAGGTTCAAATCCTCTCTCCCCGACCAATGTTTTCAACGGTCTAAGCAGCATTTCTGGGTTTATCATCCCAGCGCTGTGGGCGATTTTGTAGACGTAAAAGCCACAGAGTTCAACAGCCAGCGCTCCTTGCGATGTCTCCAGTGACCTCCAATTTTGGCGGGTTGATTTTCTCCGCTACCCACGACTGAATCACCCGGCTCCTCGTGTTTTGCATACCTGGTGCCCCAAAAATGCGGGCGGAAGTCCCGAGTCTCACTAGGACTAAGCGCATTTACAGCTCCGGACCGTTCACACCGCAGAATGAAGCCGCTATCGTTAACGTAATCCAGTCACGCTAATCGCTCCCAGAAGTGCTAACGTACAAGATGGATGTCTAATCAACAACAACCGGACGGTCCCACATCCGCAAACTCCGAGCGGAGATCGCCGATCGTCTCAAATCCTGCCGCAACAGGCGGTGCTGGCAACATTTTTGAGCAATCCGTCGGGGCTTATTGGCTATCGCAGTTGCTCGTCGGCGCTGTTCCGCCCATCCTAATAGATTGCGCGGTGACCGAGGTTTCCTTCCAGACCGAACATCTCGGGTGGCACACCGATGACTTCTTGGTAGCCGGGCAGAACAGCGGCGGAAGCATCCGGAAGCTCGCCGGCCAGGTGAAACGAACCTTCACCATTAGTTCCGTTGATGAGGATTGCAAGAAAACAATTCAGGACTTCTGGAGCGATTTCAAGAACAAAACGCTGTTCTCAGCAACTACGGATCGGTTCGCGATCGTCACCCAGTTAGGCACTAATATGCTGCTGCGACACTTCGGAGGTCTGCTGGAATGCGCACGCGCGGCGTCTGACGAGCAGGACTTCGAACACCGGCTCACCACCAGCGGCTTTATAAGTTCAGTCGCAACCCGCTATTGTGACGATTTGCTCGCGATCATTTCTGCAGCTGAGTCGCGAGATGTGTCGCGATCTGAGGTGTGGCCGTTTCTGCGAGTACTCCATGTCTTGAGCCTCGACTTGTCCACTAGCACAGGCCAAGGTGAAGCGGCGATGAAGAGTCTTCTTGCTTGTACAGCAATTGGCGAAGACAAAGGAGAGAGCGCGAGGAAGTCTTGGAACGATATGCTTATAGTCGCTGCAGGGGGAGCGTCGGCTGCCAAGTCATTTCGGAGGGCGGATCTTCCTGACCTTGTGAAGCAAGGTCACACAACCTGTGGTGTGGAGCATCCTATGCTTACGGCGCTGCAGGAACATAGCGCAATTGTTCTTGGAGGGATTAGTTCGAAGATAGGGAAAAGCTTGCACCTTAGGCGCGGTGCGCTCGTCCAGCAGGTACTGGCCGCCCTCGAAGAATCTAGCGTAGTGGTCATTTCGGGCCCTGCAGGGGTGGGGAAATCCGCCATCGCCGCTTCGAGATAATGTCAATGCGCAAATCCGAGTCCTGCTGGGGAATGGTGACGGAACATTCCAATCGCCCCGAGTTGTAAGCACTCCTGCCGTGGCTCTCGGCCTCCCGCGGCTGGTGCTGAGCGATCTCAATGGCGATGGCAATGTCGACCTCCTTTACAACACGAACGGACAGGCGGCA
>JANYBT010000138.1 GCA_025360645.1 Acidobacteriaceae bacterium
ATTTGTGGTATGTGGTGCCGGCGGAAGAGTTGCCGGAAAGCGCGATATTGAGATTTTATCCGGGGGATGAGGGGCGGGAGGAGGGGCGGGGGAGGTTCGAGAAATTCAGAGAGGCTTGGGAGTGGTTTGGGGAGGTGAAGGAGAGAGTCGGGGGAGCGGGGGTGGGAGCGGGGGCGGAGGCGGAGGCTTGCGTGATCGCGGGGGCGGCGGACTCGCGGGCGGATGCGGGATCGGTGTTGGAGCGGAACTTGGGAGCTTGGGCGGGGCGGGTGCACGGGCTTTATTTTGGGAGGAAGGGGTAGGGTGGGGCAGTTTCTAGTTTCTAGTTTCGAGTTTCTAGTTTCGAGTTTTTAGTTTCGAGTTTCTAGTTTCGAGTTTTTAGTTTTGAAACCTGGTTTCGAGTTTCGAGAACTGGGTGGGGGGCGGCATCGATAGGATTCGATGAGCGCGGTATTTTAGAGGTGGAGCGGGCAGCAAAAAAGGGCGACCGATGTGCGGACGCCCTTGGTTTTTGGCCGCGGATTACAGCGGCTTTACGTTCTCTGCTTGCCAGCCCTTCGGTCCCTTGGTGACGTCAAACTGTACCGTCTGACCCTCCTGCAGGCTTTTGAAGCCGCCCGCCTGGATCGCCGAAAAATGCACGAATACGTCCTCGCCGGTCTGACGGCTGATGAAGCCGTAGCCCTTCGCGTCGTTGAACCACTTTACTGTTCCTTGTTCCATGTTGGTTACTGGTGTTCCTTTCAATCAATTTACGCTGGAGGGAGTCGGAGGTACTGAGCTGCAGGTTACGAGCTGTTGAAGCAAGGAACTGCACAACCGATTCGGTCTAACGTACTGCCCCATGGTACCCCTAGAGGCGGATATCAGCAAGCTATTTTTTGGGGGGCGGGGCGGGATTTGTTGGGGGAGGGCGGTTGGGGGTAGGAAATGTAGCGTATGATGAAGGCATTCCTTAACGCCGAAGACACACCGCAACACAGCGCAAGGCGCCTTGGCGATTGAGAAAAATCTCACGGAAAGGCGCGGCGGCCCATCACCTCAAGGGAGGTTCGGTATTGACCCGCCCTTTCAACATTCTCTCGCAGGCAATCCAGTAATTGGGCGCGATTGCCGACTTGAGCCCAGCCGACGCAAACAGGAGCAAACCAGGATGTCAGGAGTGAACGGGGACAAAGCGAGGTTTCACAAGAAGCGCAAAAGCAAGATAGCGCGGAGAATTCGCAATCACGCGGAGGTGCAGAAGGCAGGTGGGATAGCACCGGTGAGCGAGCAACCCGCCAAGGCGCAGGCGAAACAGTAGGACTGGGAACCAGGGGAGAGGACAAAGAAATATGAAGAATCTTTACGTGGGGAACATCCCGCACGCGGCCACCGAAGGCGAACTGCGAGCGGCGTTTGAAGTATATGGAGCCGTGGAGCGGGTAAGCGTGGTGACCGACCGAGACACCGGACAGTCGCGCGGCTTTGCGTTCGTGGAAATGACGGATGGGGAAGCGGCGGAGAAAGCGGTCGCGGGGTTGAACGGGAGCGAGATGGGCGGGCGCGCCCTGAAAGTGAATGAAGCGAAGCCGAAGACGGACAAACCCGGCGGGGGCGGCGGCTTTCGCGGAGGCGGCGGGGGCGGGGGCGGTGGTGGACGGAGCGGCAGTGGTGGTGGTGGCGGGCGGGACGATTACCGGGGACATCCCCGGCAGCCGCGCGAGCCACGCTGGTAGGTTGGCATCGGCAAGAGATGACACAATTGAAACGCAAGGTGCGATGCTGCGTTCAAAATTCAACGATACGGAGTAGCCGATGGCAGGACGAGGACGATCCAGCTTCACAAAACGGCAGAAGGAACACACCCGGCAGGAAAAGCGTCGCGAGAAGGAAGAGCGCAAGACGCAGCGAGCCACAGCGAAAGTCGACGGGGTGGCAGACGACATGACCGACCTGGGAGAAAGCCAGGCGGCCCTGTTTGCCCTGGACGAAGACGCGCCAGCGCCCCGGGCCATTCCGGTGGAACCGGGGGCCGACGAGAGCAAGTAAGGCAGAGCAGGGGCGGAGCTTGCCCCTGCATCCCCGTGGTGTGCGTGGACGAGCGAACCCAACGGGCGGCGTTGACTTCCCTTCCGGTGCGGCAAATAATCAGGCGAGATGGATATTTACGAAGAGATCGTGAAGCTGCGCGCCGAAGGGCGGCGGGGTGCGGTGGCGACCATCGTCAATGTGCGGGGGTCGATTCCGTCGTTTCGCAGCGCCAAGATGCTGGTGAGGGATGACGGAACGATTGTGGGGACGATCGGCGGGGGATGCGTGGAGGCGGAAGTGTGGCAGGCGGCGCGCGAGGTGATGGAGCGAGAGCAGCCGCGCACGCTGACGTTCGATTTGAACCAAGACCCGCGGTACGACACGGGACTGGTATGCGGCGGGACGCTGGAGATTTTTATTGAGCCAGTGCAACCGCCGGCCGTGCTGTACATGTTTGGAGCGGGGCACGTGGCGCTGCAAGTCTGCCGTGCGGCTACGAACGCGGGATTTGAGGTGACGGTGGTGGATGACCGCGAGGCCTTCGCCAGCCGGGAGCGATTTCCCGAGGCCAAGGCGGTGATGGCGGCCGACTTTGATGAAGCGATGACGGGGCTGGCGCCGGCGCAGGCGTCGTACATCGTGATCCTGACGCGGGGGCACCACGACGACATGCGGGTATTGCGCTGGGCGGTGCAAACTCCGGCGCGATATATCGGGATGATCGGATCGCGGCGAAAGACGATCAAGATTTTTGAAGAGCTAAAGAAGGAAGGGATTGCGGCGAGCTTGTTTGACCGGGTACATGCGCCGGTGGGGCTGGACATTGGGGCGGTGACGCCGGAAGAGATCGCGGTTTCGATCACGGCAGAACTGATTGCGGAACGGCGCGGGGTGGAACGGGAGTTGCCGCACATGAGCTGGTTCCACTCGGGGCGCGGGGTGAAGAGCGCGACCTAGATGTGGGCTGGGGCTGTGCGCTGGCGATGCGGGAGCAAAGGATTGACCACAGGGGACACGGGTTCACACAGGGTAAACCGGGGATTGACCACAGAGGACGCAGAGAACAGCAGGCCCTTCGCTTCGCTCAGAGTGTGTGACTTTATTGACGCTCGGCCGTTTTGAGGACACATAAGTCTTTTGCTTTCAGCATCGGTCGTTGAGAGAAATTAAAAAAGTCACAGCCTCTGAGGGTGACAAACTTGTGCGCTGGCGATGCGGGAGAGAAGGCTTGACCACAGGGGACACGGGGTTACACAGGGTAAACCGGGGATTGACCACAGAAGGACGCTGGAAACGCTGAGGACAGCAGGCCCTTCGCTTCGCTCAGGGTGACAAACGTGACTCAATGTGGGGTGAGGCCACGCGGGTGCGCTTGGGATCAGAAACGGGGGGTAGCGTTTGGGTGCGCGACCCCCTGCATCCTACTCAACGTGCTGGCCCCTATTCAAAAGTGCTGGCCCTATTCAAACGTGCTGGCCCTATTCAAACGTGATTGATATTTCGGTCTCAACTTCCGTGGGTCTGCCATTCGCCTGGGTTGGTTGATACTGGCGCTGGCGAACGTTCTCTATGGCTGCGTTGTGTAGAGGTGGGGGACCGCTTAGAACGGCGACGTTCTTGACTCTGCCGTCGGTTCCGATCAGGGCCTGAAGGCGGACTACGCCTTGAATGTGAGCGCCTCTGGCATCGACCGGTGGATTGAGTTTGGGCTGCGAGACCAGTTTGGCGGCTTGCGCTGGCTCAGGAACCCGAACCGGCTGGCCTTCGGGTGGGCCACCCGGGCGAGAGCCAGCGTTGTTGGGCGGATTTCCACGGCGGTCTTGCTGCTGTTGGGCCTGTTGTTGCTGTCGGTTTTTTTCCGCTTCCTGCTGGGCCACTTGCTGCTGATGGGCCTTTTCTTCCTGCTGAGTCAGCTGTTGCTGGTGAGCTTTTTCCGCTTCTTGCTGGGCCATCTGCTGCTGGTGAGCCTTTTCTTCTTGCTGGGCCACTTGCTGCTGATGAGCTTTTTGTTGTTCCTGCTGAGCCAGCTGTTGCTGGTGAGCTTTCTCCGCTTCTTGCTGGGCCATCTGCTGCTGGTGAGCTTTTTCGGCTTCTTGCTGGGCCATCTGCTGCTGATGCGTTTTTTGTTCTTCCTGCTGAGTCACCTGTTGCTGGTGAGCTTTTTCGGCTTCCTGCTGGGCCATCTGCTGTTGATGAGCCTTTTGTTGATCTTGCTGAGTCATCTGTTGCTGATGGGCCTTGTCGGCTTCTTGTTGCGACGAAGGCTGCTGTTTGTTCGCGGCTGGTGTGCCCGGCCGGGCGTTTGCGGCAGGGGCCATGGATTGAGGCTTGGGCGCGGCTACGGCTTGCTTCACGGCGGATGCCTGCGGCGCCGTCTTCACCACCCGGACTGGGGCGGGAGCGGAGGCACGGAGTTTCTGCTCCAAGCCGGGATCGAGGGGCTTGCCAGCATTTTCAGCCAGCGCCTTTTGCTTCTGCGCAAAAGGTACGGGCGGCGGTGGGGGAGCAACTTTGGCGACAACCGCACGGGAGACGAGCGCTTTAGGCGGAGCGGGAGGGGCTGCGGTCCTTGAACTGGCACCGGCATGGCTGCTCGCGCTGGTGGCGGTTCCGCCGGTCACGCTGGTTTTCACCGGAGCAACGGGGGCGGAGCGGACAACCGGAGCGGCAGTGATGGCGGCGACGGAAATTTTCACCGCTGCCCTGGCCACAGGCTGGGCGTTCACAAAAACGGCTTTGGGCACCGCAGTGACCGCGCCGGCTACCTTCTGGTTGGCATAGTTTTCGTGGCGAGTAGGATTATTGACGATGTTGTTGATCACCGTCTGCTGGACCACGGTATTGGTGACGTTGATCTGGGTGATGTAGGTGGGCGAGGTTTGATAGGAAGGCACAAAAACTTCGCCGGGAGCGAGCGGGAACCAAGCCACGCCGCCGTCGGAGCCAAAGCCATTGGAGAGATTGGAATCGCCGGCAAACATGACCAGTGCGGGAGAATAGACCGGTCTCTGGCCGCGGTCGTCTTGTTCTCTGCGGGGAGGGATCCAGCCCCAGCCGCCACCGCCGCCGTTGTCATTTAAAAAGGCCCAGCGGCCGTAGTGGGAAGTGACGAATCCAAAGGGTTGGTCATCGACCCAAGTCCAGCCCCAGGGAGAGACCCACGCCCAATGGCCCTGTCGATAGGGGGCCCAGTCTTGAGAAACGTTGTTGGGGGTCCAGACGTCGCCATAGGTAGGATCGGAGCGCCAGCGTCCGTCCTGGTCGAGGTCTTCGTAGCCAGTCATCTCGGGGGAAACGTAGCGACTGGACTGGTAGCGGGACTCGCGTTGAGTGCGCGAATCAGACCATTGATCGAAATTGTCG
Organism: Acidobacteriaceae bacterium; assembly: GCA_025360645.1. Taxonomy (GTDB): domain Bacteria; phylum Acidobacteriota; class Terriglobia; order Terriglobales; family Acidobacteriaceae; genus JANYBT01. The sequence continues at coordinate 5,377 of JANYBT010000138.1, forward strand.
CGGCCGGGAAGATCATAAATATCGTAGTTGATGGAATCGGCGCCGGAGATCTGGGCCTGAGAGCCGCCGTCGACCAGGAAGGCTTGGCCGCCACCATCGACTTCACCCTGACCGTCCCAAACGGTGACGAGAGTGGTGTAGGAATCCGGATCGACCGAGACGCGATAGTGGCCGCGTCGCGACACGGTGAAGGCGGAATTGGGAGTATCGATCTCGACGATCTGATTCTGGTAGAGATTGCGCACCGGGATATCGAGGGATCCGGCGTTGAGTTGAATCTGGATGGTGTTGTCGTCGATGTTGAGGAGGGTGAGAGCGGTGCGCTCACCGATGCGAATGGGAGTGGAGCCAATGTGCATTTCGGCGCGGGCGTTTTGGTCGGTCCAAAGACTGTCGCCGCTGGTAAGAGGGCGGTTGTTGCCAGCCCAGACCCAATCCTGTTCTCCGCCGGGCTGGAAGGAGACATCGCCTTCGATAAAATTCAGTCGAGCGACACGAGAGGGAGGGTCGTTATAGGCGAAGGCGGAAACGCCCAGGCCGTGGATGGCCAAGAGCACCAGAAAAACTGCCAAAAAGAACAGTGGAGATTTGGATTTTGTGGGCATGAGTTGTTTCCTTCAGGCGTGGTGAGGCGGTCTCACACTGCCATCATCGTAGGATAAAAAACATATGGGGTCGGAACTGTTCACAATTGCTCACCCTGGTCAATAGATGATCGAAGGGCGACCCGAGGTTGTCCCGCTGATTTCGCTGGGACTGCGAGGCTAGGGGAGGGCGGGGTGGCTGGCGAGGAGGAGAGGCCTTCGCGGGATGACAGGTCACGCCATAAACATCCACGCTATAATCATCCAAACTATAATCAATGGCGGTCACTCTTCCGATGTATCCAGTGTAGGGCCAGAGCCCTGACCAAACCAAACAGGAGTGCGATGAAAAACGGGCACAATTCGCCGCGGATAGCGTATTTTTCGATGGAAATCGCGTTGGATCGCGACATTCCGACCTATAGCGGAGGTCTGGGGATTCTGGCGGGGGACACGCTGCGGTCGGCGGCGGACCTGGGGGCGCCGATGGTAGCGGTGACGTTGGTGTACCGGAAGGGGTATTTCCGGCAGCGTCTGGATGGAGGGGGGAACCAGTCAGAGGAGCCGCAGCCGTGGAATCCGGAAGGCGTGCTGGTGGAAACGGGGAAGCGGGTCAGCGTGGAGATTGAGGGGCGGCAGGTCGCGATCCGGGCGTGGAAGTACATTGTGCACGGGGTGACGGGAGAGACCATCGCAGTGTATTTGCTGGATACGGACGTGCAGGAGAATGCGCCGGAGGACCGCGGGTTGACCGACTCGCTGTATGGAGGGGATGTGCGGTATCGGTTGTGCCAGGAGGTAGTGCTGGGACTGGGCGGACCGAAGATGCTGCAAAAGCTGGGGCTGAGCGACATTGAAGTGTTCCACATGAACGAGGGGCACTCCGCGCTGCTGGCGCTGCACCTGCTGGAGCGGCGGCTGGACCAAAGCTTTGCGGGGCGAGTGCGGGACCTGGATGTAGATAGCGTGCGGCGGACGTGTGTCTTCACTACGCACACGCCAGTGCCGGCGGGACACGACCGGTTCACGCGGGACCTGGCGCTGCAAGTGTTGGGCGAGGACAAGATTGCGCTGCTGGATGAAGCGGAAGCGTGGAACGCGGAGTACTTGAATATGACGTACCTGGCGCTGCGATTTTCCGGGTATGTCAATGGGGTGGCGATGCGGCACGGGGAAGTGTCGCGAGGGATGTTTCCGACATATTCCATCAATGCCATCACGAACGGGGTGCATGCGGTGACGTGGACCTCGGACGCGTTCATGCAGTTGTTCGACAAATACATTCCGGGGTGGCGGACGGACAACAACTATTTGAGATATGCGATCAGCATCCCGTTGGGGGAAGTGCAGAAGGCGCATCAGACGGCGAAGAAGTTGCTGTTCGAGGAGATTCAAAAGCAGACGGGGGCGCAACTGGATCCGGATGTATTCACGATTGGATTTGCGCGGCGGGCCAGCACCTACAAGAGGGGAGACCTGCTGTTTGAGAATCTGGAGCGATTGAAGAAGATCGCGAATGAAACGGGAAAGCTGCAACTGGTGTTTGCCGGAAAGGCGCATCCCAAGGATGGCGGAGGAAAAGACATTATCCGGCGTGTGTTCAGCGGGGCGGTGGCGGTGGCTGACAGCATTCGGACGGTGTACGTAGAGAACTATGACATGAAGTGGGGCCGGCTGCTGACCGGGGGAGTGGACCTGTGGCTGAACACGCCACTGCGGCCGCAAGAGGCGTCGGGGACGAGCGGAATGAAGGCGGCGATGAACGGAGTACCGAGTTTCAGCGTATCGGATGGCTGGTGGATCGAAGGGCACATCGAGGGGATCACGGGATGGACGGTGGGCAACAGCGATGTGGAAGAGGATCCGGCGAGCGAACTGGCGACGCTGTATGACAAGCTGGAGCGGGAGATTGTGCCGATGTTCTACGAGCAGCGGAGCCGGTACGTGGAAGTGATGCGGTCGGCGATTGCGTTTAATGGGTCGTTCTTCAACACGCAGAGGATGTTGCAGCAGTACATTGCAAACGCGTATTCAGGGGCGAATGAGCCGGTGAGGGCTGCGGTGCAGGAAGTCGCGCGGGTTGTGGGCAAGTAGGCTGGGACGAAGTTGGGGCTGCGCGGCAACGGAAACGGCAACAGCAACGGCAACAGCAACGGCAACAGCATGTGCAGACAGGAGTGTCCGCCCCTACACGAGCGCTGGGATGCGTTTTTCGATGGGGACGAGTTCGCGGACTTCGTGTCCGGTATAGACCTGGCGCGGCCGTGCGATCTTCTGCTCGGGGTCGGTGATCATCTCCTGCCATTGCGCCAGCCAGCCCACGGTGCGGGGAATGGCGAACAGGACGGTGAACATTTCCGGCTTGAAGCCCATGGCCTGGTAGATGATGCCGGAATAGAAATCCACGTTGGGATAGAGTTTGCGGGTGACGAAGTAGTCGTCCTGCAGGGCGATGCGCTCGAGTTCGAGAGCGATGTCGAGCTTGGGGTTGCGGCCAGTGACTTCGAAGACCTGTTCGGCGGTCCACTTGATGACCTTGGCGCGGGGATCGTAGTTCTTGTAGACGCGGTGGCCGAAGCCCATCAGTTTGCCATGGCCATCCTTGATCTGCTTGATGTAGGCGGGGACGTTGTCTTTGGAGCCGATGAGGTCGAGCATCTTGAGGACTTCTTCGTTGGCGCCGCCATGGAGCGGGCCGGAGAGAGCGGCGGCTGCGGCAGCGGTGGAGAGGTAGGGGTCGGCGTGGGAGCTGCCGACGCTGCGCATGGTGTTGGTGCTGCAGTTCTGTTCGTGGTCGGCGTGCAGGATGAAAAGAATGTCGAGGGCGCGGGCCAGGACGGGGTTGGCCACATACTTGGGCTCGACCATCTTCCACAACATATTCATGAAGTTTTCGGGATAGTTCAGGTCGTTGTCGGGATAGACATAAGGGAAGCCCAGGCTGTGTCGGTAAGACATGGCGGCGATGGAGGGCATCTTGCCGACGAGGCGCTTGATCTGCAGCAGGCGGTTGACCGGATCGTGGATCTCGCGGGCGTCAGGATAGACGGTGGACAGGGCGGCGACGGTGCTGACCAACATGGCCATGGGGTGGGCGTTGTAGCGGAAGCCTTCCATGAACTTGCGGGTGGTCTCGGGCAGCATGGTGTGGTGGGTGATGTCATCGACCCAGGTCTTAAGCTCCGGCGCGGTGGGGAGTTCGCCAAAGAGGGTGAGGTAAGCCACTTCCAGAAAAGTGCAATGTTCGGCGAGGGTCTCAATGGGATAGCCACGATAGCGGAGGATGCCGCGGTCGCCGTCGATGTAGGTGATGGCGCTGCGGCAGGAGGCGGTGTTCATGAAGGCGGGATCGTAGGTCATGAGGCCGAAGTCGTCGGGCTTGACCTTGATCTGGCGCAGGTCCAAGGCGCGGATGGTGTCATTCTCGACGGGGAGGGAGTAGGTTTTTTGAGTGCGGCTATCCGTGATGGTAAGAGTGTCGTGCGCCATGACAGGTCCTCCAGAGTATTGCGAGCGGGGATGAGCCGGTCGCGCGGAGAGGTGGCAGTCTCCGCTATCTATTGTAAGACAGGCGAGTGGCAGGGCGGTGAGGCGGGTCACAATGCGCTGTGAGCGGGAGCCTTGCCGCGCACTCGGCGGCTATAGCAGGACGAGGGTGATGCCGCGGTTGTTGCGGCCGAGGTCGGGGTCGAGGAGGGATTCGGGGACGCGGCGGAGGAGTTCCTTGCTGTAGGTTTCGAACTGCGACCAGCTCTCGCCGGAGATGAAGGCGCGGATTTCACCCTTGTCTTTGCGCTTGCGAAGATGGTTGCGGAGGACGGGGCGAAGGATGCCGCCGACGCCGGTAGAACCGTAGCCATGAATGATCTTGAGGGCGGGGATATTGTCTTTGCGGGCCTGGAGGATGGCTTGGTCTAGGTGCTTGCAAGCCTCGACGCGGTCGGGCATGCCTTGTTCGAGGTTGACGGTGCGGAGTTGTTTGGCCATGCAGAGAGGGTGACCTCAGCGGCGGGCAGCCGCCATTCAAAGCCAGCTTGAGTTCGCAGCGTTAGGTTGAGACTATCCGTCCGTCCAGGGAATGTCTGAGGCGCTTGGGGAGCGGGGCGAAGCTGGCGGAGACTGCACCGGACATGGCTTTTTTGAAGGCGGTGCGAAATTCGTCCATCTCGGGACGGGTGCCGACGGTGATGCGAGTGTAGGTGGGCATGATAGGCCAAATACGTCCGATGAGGACGTTTTGGCGGGCCATGGCGTCGATGATCTCTTGAGCGGGGCGTTTGGTGTCGAGCAGGAAGCAGTTGGATTCGGAAGGGATGTAGGTGTAATTATTGCGGTCGAGCCAATCGAAGGTTTCGGTGCGAATGGCGGCATTGAGGCGGCGGCGCTCGGGGACCAGTTGCTGGTCCTGGAGGCTGGCGAGAGCGGCAGCGACGGCGGTGATGGGCATGGGGTTGCCGCCACCGATGTCGTCAATCTTGGCGAGCAGATCGGGGCGAGCAATGACAAAGCCGCAGCGCAATCCGGCCATGCCGTAAATTTTGGAGAAGGTGCGCAACAGGATGACATCTTTGTCGGCTTTGACCAAGTCGAGAGCAGAAGGGGCGTTGGAGAAATGGAGGTAGGCTTCGTCGATGAGCAGGAGCGAGCCCTTGGGTTTGTTCTCCAGCAGATACTCGATATCGGAATGGCTGGTCAGGGTGCCGGTGGGATTGTTGGGGGTGCAGATGTAGAAGATGCCGGCATCGGGAGCAGCGGCGAGCATGGCCTTGACGTCGTGGGCGTGAGACTTGTGAAGCGGGACCTTCACCAGGCGCGCGCCGGAGACCTTGGCGGTGTACATGCCGGCTTCGTAGCTGGGGTCGGCAGTGACGTAGCTGCGGGAAGGCGAGGTGTAGGCAAGAATGGAGAAGTGAAGGGGCCCGCCGGATCCGGCGTAGGCCTTGACGTATTCGGGCTTGAGGCCTTCCATGCGGGCGAAGGTGGCGGCAAGAGTTTCGGTCTGGTCGAACTGATAGCGTCCGCCCTGAGGGATGACGGCGGAGATGGCGTCGCGCGCAGCGGCGCAAGGGCCCAGGGGGTTCTCGTTGGCATTGATTCGAATGGCGCCCGCGGCGGAGACGGGGTGGGCGGCGGCGTGGGCGAGCATAGGCTCGGTGACTACGCGAAAAGCAGCGGCGGCGGTGGCGGCGGCGGATAGATGCAGGAACGAGCGCCGGGAAAACGCTGACGACATGGTGGAACCTCCGAAGGACTCGATGGTAGCACGGGAAGTCAGTTGCAAGTTGACAGTCAGGTGTCGGTTGCCAGTTGTCAGTTGCCGGTCAGTTCATTGCCAGTCAGTTCAGTTGTGAGTCATTTGGGGGTCAGGGCTTCGCGGGTGCGAGTTAGAGTGAAGGCCAGGGATTCCTGGGGGATGCTGGTGATGAAGGGGCGGACGATCCAGTCGAGTCCGGTGGGTATGTCGCGGGTGAGGGAGATGGCTTCGAGTTGGACGTAGGTGCCGCCGTCGCACTGGATGAAGTGCCAATAAGAATTGAGCCGCCGGAGGAATCCGTTGTCTTGACCGACGGGGCGGTCGCGTTCGTTGGGGCGTCCGGCATTTTCTACTTCGGCGATGCGAGTGCTATAGGAGCGGGCGCTAGCGCGGGTGGCGTCAAGCTGGGAGTAAGTGACGTCGTACTCGGTGTCGAGATAGACGGTGACGATCTTGGTGCGTTTGAGGCGAAGAGAGACTCGGAAGTGGTTGCCGTCACGCGAGAGTAGACGGGAGCGTTGGACGTCGGGCGCGTAGAAACGGGATTGGTGGTCATAGTCCTGGAGGAAGGCAAGAGTCTGCTGAAGGGTGGCGCCGGGGATGAAGACGGCGCCGATCCAATGGTGAACCAGGCCGCCGGGGATGGGGATGGAGTGGCCGTCGTCGAGAGCTTCGAGGCGCTGGGTGAGGACTTCGGCGTGGAGCAGGCGGTCGCGGGCGGCGCGGCGGTCGGAGGGAGGGAAGGCATCCGGATAGAAGAAGTTGCCCGCGGATTGATCGAGGGCCATCCGCTGCTCAGCGGCGTGGACGTAGTGGTCGAAGGCGGCGGTGGTTTCGGGCTGGAGGGTGGTGGCGAAGAGGCTGGCCACCAGCAGCAGAAGCGGAATGAGAGTAGGGAAGAGGCGAGGCCGGGCGGTTTGGAAGTCAGCCATTTCAAGTTGTTATCTTACTGCTGGAGAGGCCGGGACGGGTAGTCACGCGAGAAGAACTGCGGAACCAACTGTGGACGGCGGAGAGGTTTGCACAATTGTTAAGAGGATAAGGGGAGAAGTAAAGGCGCAGCCATAGGGGACACGGGGTTACACAGGGTAAAGCGGAGATTGACCACAGAGGACGCTGGGGACAGCGTCGAGAGGCGAGGAGCCGAGCGGGAGTTGCCGTCAGTTTCGTGAGCAGCAAAGAAAATTGTGTTTTCCACAGGGGCGGCGTTGTTTTCACCGTCCCGTAATGGGCGCTTGTTATAAAGTTCGGTTGTCTATTCTTTGGGAGGTTTCCTGTGAGCACAAGTTCCGCCGCGCAGAAGTCCGGTTGGTTGAAGGTTCCAAGGTTGATCCTGCTAGTGATCTTGGCGGGCATGATGTACGTCCTCCCCGCGGCTTGGGCGCAACAGTCTCTGGGCAATATCGAAGGGACGGTGACGGACAACAGTGGAGCGGTGCTGCCGCAAGTGGTGGTGAAGGCAAAGAATGAAGCGACCAACCTGCAACTGACTGCGACCAGCAACTCGAATGGGGTGTACCGGTTCCTGAACCTGCCCATCGGGACCTATACGGTCAGTTTTTCCAAAGCGGACTTTAAGACGGAAGTGCACAGTCCGGTGGTGGTGTCAGGCAATCGGACGACGACGGAGAGCGCGACGTTAAAAGTGGGAGCGGCCACGACCACGGTGGAAGTGGTGGCCAGCAATTCGCTGAATCAGGTGGACACGACCAACGGGTACGTGTTGAGCGATAGCGTGATTGAAAACGCGCCGCTGGGGACGGGGAGCTTCACGCAGCTGGCAATCCTGAGTCCGGGAGTGAATGCGGATTTGCTGGGGGGATCGGGCAGCAACTCGGGGTTGGGGAACCGGGCGATCTGGGCGAATGGACAACGCGATACCAGCAACAGCTTCTCCTTGAACGCGATCAGCGGCAACAACCTGTTCAATGGCAAGAGCACGAGCGAAGTGGGGTCGAACCGGTACGTGCTGAATACGGGTGAGAATTTCGCGGGGGGAGCGGGCAGCGGAGGCGAGATCCAGACCAGCACGTCGGTGTACGATGCGATCGGACAGGCGCTGCCCAGCCCGCCGCAGGAAACCATTGAAGAGCTGCGGGTGAATACGGCGTTGTACGACGTGTCGCAAGGGGCCAACAGCGGCGCCCACATTTCAGTACTGACCAAGTCAGGCACCAACAAGTATCACGGCCAGGCCTACGAATATTTCCAGAACAGTTTCTGGAATGCGGCGCCGTATTTTCGCAACGCCAACCCGCTGATTCCGTCGTCGCAGAAGGTCCCGGGGCTGAAGTACAACCGGTTTGGAGTGACGTTCGGCGGGCCGGTGGTGAAAGACAAGCTGTTCTTCTTCGCATCGTACCAGGGGATTCGGGTGAGAGACTCGCTGCTGGGGACGTCGGCATCGACGGTGCCAATCCACTTGACCGATGACCGCAGCCCCGCGGCGCTAGCCAATGTGGCGCTGCTGGATTTTGGAACGACGGTGGATCCCAACGCGATTGATCCGGTGGCGCTGAAGCTGCTGCAGACGAAGACGACGACGGGGCAATATTTTATTCCGAGCGCACAGATCACGGATTCGGCGATTGCGGCGGGCCTGGGGTATGACGTGCTGGTGCAGGGACCGGCATCGCGATTCCATGCCGACCAGGCGAACTTCAACCTGGACTACAACCTGGGAAGCAAGGACCGGTTAGCGGCAAAGTATTATTACCAGCACGCTCCGACGACCAACCCGTTCGCGTCGGTGGGAGGCTCGCAAGGGGGATTATCTGGATTCCAGCAGACGCTGGATGCGGGGAGCCACACCATATCGCTGGACAACACGATCAATGTGAGTCCGAGCGTGGTGTGGGAGCAGCGCATCGGGTACGTGAAAGAAAAAGCGTTTGCGAGCACGGCGCAGCCCTTTGGGCCGAACGATGTGGGGATCAATCTGTTTGGGAGCAATCATTTTCCGGGGATCACGATTGATAACACGGGCGGGAATGCGTTTTTTGGAGGGTTGGCGTTTGGTCCGGTGACCAATTTTGCCAACGCGGGGCTGTTCCAGAATCGGTATGCGGCGGCGACCGACCTGAACTGGTTGCGGGGGCGTCACAACTTGTCGTTTGGCGGGAGCTGGGACTACGTCCAGCTGAATATCGAGAACCAGAACAACCAGGTAGCGGGGCTGGAGTTTTTCGATTTTCCGGGATTTCTGACGTCGCAACTGCGGCTGGGGCAAGGCCACTCGGTGCTGTTCAACGGCACCAGCAACCGGCACTACCGCGCCAACGAGGCGGGAGCGTATGCGTTGGACAAGATCAACTTGACGCGAACCTTGAACCTGACATTGGGGTTGCGCTTTGACTGGAACGGGCCGCTGGCAGAGAAGAACGGACTGCTGACCAACTTTTATCCGGAAAACTACCACTACGACCTGGCGAGTGACACGGTCACCAACATCGGACTGGTGGTAGCGGGCAACAACAAAGCGTTCCCCACGAAGGGAGTGAGCAACTCGACTTTGCAAGGACGGCAGTGGGGATTGGCGCCACGCATTGGACTGGTGTGGAGCCCGGCAAGCCGAAAGAGTTTGGTATTCCGGGCGGGCTATGGATTGTTCTACGACCGCGGGCAGTACTTTACGGAATTTTCTCCCAGTGCAGGATTTGGCTTCAACGGGCCATTTGGAGTGACGCTGGAGCCGCCCTTCACGGTGCCAGTGGTGGCGACTTCGAGCGGGACGCTGTCGAATCCGTTTGGGACGACAGCGCCACCGCCGCCGCCGAATAACCTGTCGAGCGTGGCGGCGCTGATTCCGAACCAGGCGGGATTGATTGGGGGGACGAATCCGCTCCTGTTCGGGGGCTACGACCCGAAGAACAAGCTGCCCTATTCGGAGAACTGGACATTCGACATGCAGTGGCAGCCAGCGGAAGACACTGTGGTCACGATCGGATACGTGGGCAATCATGGAGTCCACTTAACCGAACCGATCCCATTCAACCAGCCGCGCATCGCCACGCCGAGTAATCCGGTGAATGGGCAGATCTATTCCTACGGGTACGTGCCGACGGATGCCAATGGAGGGACGCTGCTGAGCGAGCCATACAACACCTCGACCGGAGGCAACACGGATCTACGGGTTCCCTACATTGGGTTCAGCCCGAACTCGGTGTTCTGGGAAGCGAATGGAATTTCCAACTACAATGCGTTGCAGATTGGGGTAAACAAGCGGCTGAAACACGGGCTGCAGGCGAGCGTCTCGTACACCTGGTCGCATACGCTGGATGAGCAGAGCGGACTGGGATTGTTCTACAACGGCAATAATCCGCTGCAGCCGCGGTCGGGATATGCGACGTCGGACTTCGACCGGACCCACGTGGCGACGATTAATTTCCTCTACGAGTTGCCCAAGTTGAGCCACGGGGAGTCGCTTACCAGCAAACTCGTAAACGGGTGGGGGCTGAGCAGCCTGATGGTGTTCCAGAGCGGGCAGCCGTACAACGTGTACGACTTCTCGGGATCGGTGGGGAGCCTGTACTACAGCGCGAACGACTTCATCACGAACCCGGTGGTGCCGCTGGCTCCCGGCTACACGCCGCAGACCGCGACCCAGCACGGAAACCCGGGAGGACACACGCCGTCTCTGAATCCAAACGCGTTTGCGATTCCGCAGTTGCAGGCGGGACAGAGCGGGGTGCCACCCTGCGGCCCGACGACGACGGGGGCGACGCTGTGCGACAACGTGGAGAGCCTGTTTTCCAATGGCGGGAGAAACATCTTCCGCGGCCCAATGCAGGCGCGGGTGGATATGTCGCTATTCAAGAACACGCAACTGACGGAACGGATCGCACTGAAGTATACTGCGGACTTCTTCAACCTGTTCAACCACACCAGCTTCGACACGCCGAACAATAACGTTACGTTTAATCCGTGCTTCAACCCGGTACCGTGCTACCAATTTCCGCCCGTGGGACAACTGGGGTTGATCCAGCACACGGTGGGAAGCCCGCGGTTTATTCAGATGTCACTGCACGTGATCTTCTAGGCAGCGCGGGGGACGACGATTCGACACGGGGGCGAAGGGAGTTATTTAGAGGAGGGGGCGGGAGCCCGGCCGGCGATGCCGACTTCCATGGCGGTGTTCTGAGGGAACACGACTTCATGTCCGCGGGCGATGAAATGCTGATAGATCGAAGTGCCCGCGCCATATGCTCCCATGACTGCGCCGAGGGCGTGGGAGCGGACGGTGAGTCCGAGGACGATGCCGACCAGCTTGAATCCGCCCGCGCCCCCAGCCACGCGGTTGCCAGTATTTCCAGCGGCATTGCCACCGAGGGCGTCGCTGTCCCCGCGGCCGGCGACCGCGGCCAGAGACAGCGCGATGGCGGTTTCCAGGTAACGCGACTTGGACGAGGTGGCTTCGGCGCCGCCTTCGGCATCGAGTTTGACGTTGCCATTCTTGGCGGTCTGCACGCCTTCGAGGGTGGCCTGGATTTTCCGCTCGATCCCATCGGGCGGAACCAACTCGTGAAAGGCGATGCGCAGTTGGCCGTTCTTGGCGAGATGGCGGGCGGGCCGAACCTGCAAGACGTCGCCTTTGAGCTGGCTGCCTTGGGGCAAGATGAGGTTGGCGCCGTCGAACAGGGGCTGGGTGAGCTCGGCGGTGACGGCGTCGCCTTTTTTGGTGGTCGCTGAACTCAGGGGAGTGACCAGGCGGGCGTGGACAATGCTGCCGATGGGCGGCGCGGAACCGATGGTGGAGGCCATTTGTCCGGTGAGTGGCTCCTGGCCGAACTGAAGCGGGGCCTGGAGTTCGGCAAAGTACAAGACGCCCGGATCCAAGTATTGGGGATGGGCGGGAAGCTGGGCGACGAGATAACGCCGCAGGCGATGCATCCGGCCTGGCGTCTGCACCTGCTTCATGGCCTTGTCCCACTCCTGCCGGGCTTGCTGCTTAGTCTGGTTGACTTTATCGGACGCGACGTTCTTGAGCTGGTCCTTCTTGCTTTTTTTCTGCGGGGCGGAGGTGAACTGGATGACTTGTCCTGAGCCGGGGGTGGCATTAGTTTGAAGCGGCAGGTGGACCTGGTTCGGGAGTACCAGTTCGTTGAACTCTACGGCGATGGTGCGGGGCGGCGTGAAGTCGGCGTTCAAGGCTTCCAGCACGCGGCGGCGGTTGGAAACCGAGTCGATTTTCGTGATGGTCCCTTTGACTTCGCTGCCCACGGGAATGACCAAATGGTCGAAGGCGTAGACCGGCATGGCGATGTGGCCGTGGATGGACTGGCCGACTTTTTGGATTCTGGTTTCAGTGTCGATGACCACTTGCAGAGGTGTGCCCTTGGGTACGATCAGGGTGACAATCTGGGGAGCCTGGGGAATAAGAATGGGGGCGGGGCGTCGCTCGGAAAAGGGATGGAGACCGGGTTGCGCCTGGCCCTGCGCAACGGCAGCGCCCGCGACAGTCAAAACTAGCAGCCCGGTGACAACCTTGGTGTTCACGCACTCTCCCTAGTTGTTATGGATATGGTAGCGCATTCGAGGAGGGTGTGGAGTTGCTTCTTTCGACCAGTCCCTCTGTGACGGGGGTCACACAGCTGCGGTATCATGGAAGCAATGGCTACACTGCATTCTTTTCAAACCGATGATGCCCGTCTGCAACCGATAGCGGCGAAAGTTCTGGCCGGGGAGCGGCTGAGCGGCGACGATGGGGTGGCGCTGTATGGCTCGGGCGACATTCTGGCGGTGGGCTGGCTGGCCAACCATGTGCGCGAGCGGCTGCACGGCGACAAGGCGTACTTTAACGTCAACCGCCATATCAACCCGACGAATGTGTGCGTGGCGGCGTGCCGGCTGTGCGCGTTTGGACGCAAGAAAGACACGCCGGGCGCGTATACGATGGCGTTGGAGGAGGCGTTCGAGACGGCGGCTTCCGGCTACATCGAGGCGGTGACCGAGTTCCATATTGTTGGAGGACTGCATCCCGACCTGCCGTTTCAATATTTCCTGGATCTGGTTTCAGGGTTGAAAGAGAGATTTCCGCAGGTGCATCTGAAGGCCTTCACCATGGTGGAGGTGGCGTATCTGGCGAAGCGCGCCAAGCTGAGTATTCGCGAGACGCTGATGCAGATGAAGGCAGCGGGAGTGGATTCGCTGCCGGGTGGGGGCGCCGAGATTTTTGCCGACCGGGTGCGGCACATTATCTGCGACCACAAGATTGACGGCGATGAGTGGCTGGAAACAGCGAAACTGGCGCACGAGATTGGACTGAAGTCGAATGCGACCATGCTTTACGGGCATGTAGAGAATGACGAAGACCGGGTGGACCATCTGCTGAAGTTGCGGGCGCTGCAGGACCAGACGGGCGGGTTCCAGACCTTCATCCCGCTGGCGTTCCATCCTGACAACACCGTCTTGCAGCACCTGCCCAAGACGACCGGGATGTTGGACATCAAGCAGATTGCGGTGAGCCGACTGGTGCTGGACAACTTCCCGCATGTGAAGGCCTATTGGCAGATGATGACGGCGAAGATTGCGCAAATCGCGCTGCGGTTTGGGGCGGACGACATTGACGGGACGGTGGTGGAGGAGAAGATTTACCACGATGCGGGTGCGACGACGCCGCAAGGGATGCGGCGGACGGACCTGGTGCGGCTGATTACCGAAGCGGGACGAGTGCCGGTGGAGCGGGACACGCTGTATCGTCCGGTGACGCGGACGGAGACGTCGTTTACGGTGGCGGTGTAGCAGTTCGGCCAAAGCGCCAGACCTCACGGCGCGAGGTGCTGCTTTAAGGACGGGAGCGCCGAGCCTGGCGTGGCCTGGCGGCGGTTGCCGGAGCGCCTTGTTCGGTGCTCGCCATGGCGTGCCTCAGGAGCAGGTTAGCGCGCGTCTGGTACCCCTTGCCATAGGTCTTGAGCCACGACACCACGTCTTCATCCAAACGCATGGTTACGGACTTCTTCGCGGGACGATAGAACTTGCCGATCTCCGCGCCGCTCCAGTCTACGACTGCTGGAATGTCAGAGAAGTCAATGGTCTGATCCTTCTTTGCGCGGATGGCGGCGATGTCTCGTTTTTGACCGGTGCTCAGCTTCCTCATAGGCCCTCTTTTCATGCGCGGTCGCTGCGCGCGCGGAAAGGATTCGGATGACTTCCTCGCCATCGAGACCAGACCAAGTGTCAATACAGCCATACCTACATTTAAATTAGCAATCTTGTCAAAGTTCGCACGCCCCATCTCACCGGTCATCTGTGGAGGAGCACTTCGGTCACCGCCCCTAGTTCCGGCGCAGGTGTACAATTTGCTTGGAACGAGTGATTGCTTCATGGGAACTACTCCCGCATTCCGAGGCTCTTTCATGAACGTTCATGTCAGTTACAAGCTGCACAAAAGCTCCGACATCGAAAAAGAAATTCAACAACAAATTGAAAAATTAGGGAAGAGGCTGCAGATCTTCCGCCCTGAACTCGTCCACTTGAAGGGGACGGTGGAGCAGAGTGCGGACCAGTTGGGCATTTCGGTCTCGCTCAATCTTCGCTTGCCTTCGGGACAGCTCACCGCGCACCACGCGGATGCCAAGGCGGTGACGGCGATCAAGGGTGCGTTTGACGACTTGCGCCACCAAACCACCAAGCACAAAGACAGGTTGCGGGCAGCGCACAAGTGGAGCCGGTGGCGCGGGACGGCGCAGCCCTCGCCGGAGAATGGCGCGGGTTTTGAACACAGCGTTGCGGCGATGCCAGGCTCGGGGGTTTCGGCGGACGACGTGCGGTCGTGGGTGAATGCCAACCTGGTACGGCTGAATCGCTTTGTGGAACGCGAGCTGGCTTTCCGCGGATCGCAAGACGAGACCGTCACGAATCTGATCACTGCCGACGAGGTGGTGGATGAGGCCGTCGCGCGGGCTCTGGGCGAGGGGGAAAAGCCGGAGAAATTCGGGTTGGAACCGTGGCTGTACCGTCTGGCGATGCAAGCGATGGATGAAATGATTGAGCACAGCAGCGAACTGATCAATCCGGTTCGTCTGGAGGACAGTGCGCGGCGGCAGAACGTGACGGCGAGCGATGAGGCCGAGTTGCAATTCCACCAGCCCGACGAGACGCTCACCAGAGAAGACATTATTGCCGACCGGCGGGTGGCGACGCCGGAGGAAGCGGCATCGTCGGATGAGGCAATGGCGCTGGTGGAGTCGGCGTTGAAGGGACTGGAGCGGGGAGATCGGGAAGCGTTCGTGCTTTATGGGATGGAGGGATTCTCGATTGCGGACATTGCGGCCATCACCGACCGCAGCCACGCCGAGGTGCAGGAGTCGCTGGCGCGGGCGCGGGGACGGCTGCGGGAAGCGGCGTCGGCAGCCCACGAGCGGTCCGATCGGTGGATGGCGCGGGCCGGAACGCTGTGAGGAAGCGCTGCGGTTGATAGAATCAGCGCATGATTCACGAGATTCTTCCCGTAGGGCCGTTGCAGTGTAACTGCTCGGTGATTGGCGACGAGGCATCGCGCGAGGCCATGGTGATTGACCCCGGCGACGACATTGCAGACGTGCTGGCGCTGGTAGGCAAGCACCACCTGCAGGTCAAGCAAATTGTCATCACGCACGCGCACATTGACCATGTGGGCGGTGCTATGAAGCTGCGGGCCGTGACCGGCGCACCCATCCTGTTAAACCAGAATGACTACGCGTTGCTGAAGATGCTGGATGTGCAGGCTTCGTGGATCGGGGTGGCGCCGCCGGGCAAAGTGGAAATTGACCAGAGCATCGGGCATTTGGATGAGGTCCGCGCTGGGGCTCTGAGCGCGAGCGTGCTGCACACGCCGGGTCACACGGAGGGCAGCGTTTGCCTGTATTTTGCGGCGCAGAAGTTGCTGATTGCCGGCGATACGCTGTTTGCGGGCAGCATTGGGCGGACGGATTTGCCGGGCGGGTCGTTCGAGAAGATCATGGCGTCGTTACAGGGGAAAGTGTTGGCGCTGCCGGATGACACGCTGGTGGTGCCGGGACACGGCGAGAAAACGACGATCGGGCAGGAGCGGGAAACGAATCCGTTTCTGGTGGGATAGAGTGGTGGCGGGCGGGATCTGGGCGATCAGATCAATCTCTCGGGCCCGTCCCCCGACGGAGCCCAATCGCCCGAGCACGGCCCTCAACGGCCGCACTACCACGTTAGCTACTTTTGAGCTGGGGTTGCGGGCTGGGCGGGGGACGGTGTCGTGGTCTTCGCGGGCGCAGACTGAGTGGGAACGTTGGAGAGCACCGAACTGATTCCGCTGCGTCGGGAGGCCACGATAGAGAGCGTGATGGAGGTCACCATAAACAAAATGGCGGACCAGGTGGTGGCGCGGGAGAGGGCGGTGGCGGCGCCGCGAGAGCCGAAAGCGGTCTGGCTGCCCTGGCCTCCAAAGGCGGCGGAGATATCGCCAGCTTTGCCGCTCTGCAGCAGCACGACGATGATCAGAAACAAACAAACCACAACGTGAATCAGCGTTGTCAGAATAATCATAGAATTTGTGGGTTACTTTGAACCGCTCCTCATCAAACTTCGAACTGAAAAACTTGCCGCTGTCGGCGCATCACGCCACCCATGCTGAGTCTCTCGACCGATGCCATCGGAGAAAAATTCAATGGTGCGGAAGGGGGGACTTGAACCCCCATGCCTTTCGGCGCCACCCCCTCAAGATGGTGTGTCTGCCATTTCACCACTTCCGCACGGGCGCAAAAACGTTGCAAGAGGACAATTGATTATAGCAAAAAGAGCCGGTAGACCTGGGAGGGCGCGGATGGCGGAGACTGGCTCGTGGGCGTGGAGCAAGGACGGCGGTTCAGGTGAGCGAGGCGTTGGAAATCGCGGGCCTAGTATTTGACAATCGCGGCGAACGACTTGGGATCGAGCGAGGCTCCGCCCACCAGCGCGCCATCAATTTCCGGTTCTGCCATAAGTGTTGCAGCGTTTTCCGGCTTCACCGAGCCGCCGTAGAGAATGCGCAGATTGTCGGCAAGGTCCTGGCCGAGGGATTTGGCGGCTTCGGAGCGAATCAGGGCGTGGGCCTCGGCAGCAAGCTCGGGTGTTGCGGTTTTACCCGTCCCAATCGCCCACACCGGTTCGTAGGCGACAATCAAAGTGCCCGCTTTCTTTCCGGAAAGGGCATGAAACGCGCGCAGACACTGGCGGCGTAGAACCTCCTCGGTGAGGCCGGCTTCGCGCTCTTCCAGAACTTCACCGACACAGACGATGGGAATCAGACCAGCTTCGAGGGCGCACTTGAGTTTGAGGTTGACGGTGTCGTCGGTTTCGGCAAAACACTGACGGCGCTCCGAGTGCCCGATGATGACATGGGTGCAGCCGACAGCCAGCAGCATGGCAGCAGAGGTCTCCCCGGTGAAGGCGCCTTCGGCTTTCCAGTACAAATCTTGGCCGCCAATGGCGACGCCGGAACCTTGGGTCGCGTCGACTGCGGCGGCGAGGTCGACGAAGGGCGGGCAGACGACAACTTCGTCGCGAGTGTGGCCGGAGACGAGCGGCAAGAAGTCGCGGAAGAACTCACGCGCTTGAGCAGGGGTCTTGTACATTTTCCAGTTGGCAGCGACGACTTTTTTGCGCATGAGGACCTCGGGAATGAGCTATTTGTCGGTGAGAGCTTCGA
The DNA here is from genome assembly GCA_025360645.1 of Acidobacteriaceae bacterium. GTDB lineage: Bacteria > Acidobacteriota > Terriglobia > Terriglobales > Acidobacteriaceae > JANYBT01. The sequence goes on from JANYBT010000138.1 coordinate 22,853, forward strand.
CGCCGGGGAGGGTCTTGCCTTCGAGGAACTCGAGCGAGGCGCCGCCACCGGTGGAGATATGAGTGATCTGGTCCGCGACGCCGGCCTGGCGGACTGCCGAAACGGAATCGCCACCGCCTACGATAGAAGTTGCGCCGGCATTCTCCGCCACCGCTTGTGCAATCTTGAAGGTTCCGCGGGAGAAGGCGGGTATTTCAAAGACGCCCATGGGTCCGTTCCAGACGATGGTCAGTGCGCCGGAAACTTCTTCGGCAAATTCCTCGATGGTGGCGGGGCCGATATCGAGAGCCATCATGTTGGGGGGAATCGGTTGGCCGGGTGCAATGATGTGAGTGAGGGCGTTGGGCTCGATGCGGTCGGCGACCACATGGTCGGTCGGCAGCAGCAAGCGGATGCCATTGGCCTTAGCTTCTGCAATCAGTTGGCGGGCCAAGTCCACTTTGTCTTCTTCGACCAGCGACTTGCCAATCTGCTGACCTTGCGCCTTGAGGAAGGTGTAGGCCATACCACCGCCAATGATGATGGCGTCCACTTTGGACATGAGATTGCGAATGACTTCGATCTTGTCGCTGACTTTCGCACCGCCCAGGATGGCGAGGAAGGGACGCTCGGGGTTCCGCAAGGCTCCGCCCAAATACTTGAGCTCCTTTTCCATCAACAGTCCAGCCGCCGCCTTGGACATGAATTTCGTCATGCCAACGGTTGAAGCGTGAGCGCGATGGGCGGTGCCAAAGGCGTCGTTTACATAGAAGTCGGCGAGCCTGGCGAGTTGCTTGGAAAAATGCTCGTCGTTCGCCTCCTCTTCGGGATGGAAGCGAAGGTTTTCCAGCAGTAGGGTCTGGCCCTTCTCCAGCTTGAGGGCCATTTCCTCGGCATCGGGTCCGACGCAGTTGGGACAAAAGCCGACGTTTTCTCCGCGGGCGAGTTCTTTATCGAGCAACATGCGCAAGCGTTCGGCGGCGGGCTTCAGGCTGAGTTTGGGATTGGGCCTGCCCTTGGGACGGCCCAGGTGAGAAGCCAGAATAAGCCGCGCTCCGTGGCGCAAGGCGTACTCGATGGTGGGGAGGGTCTCACGGATGCGGGTATCGTCCATCAGCCGGCCATCCTGCATGGGGACGTTGAAATCTACCCGCATGAAAACTCGACGGTCATTCAGTTCAAGATCTCGAATCGAAAGCTTCGACATAAAAACGCTCCCACAGCGGGTCAGTCAAACCGGCGAGGTTGGTCGAACTCCCGCCGGGAATCGGCAATTGTCAGAGGACTACAACCCTTTGCTGGCGAGGTAGTTGATGAGGTCGCGCACGCGGCAGGAATATCCCCACTCGTTGTCGTACCAGGAGATGACCTTCACGCAGTTGCCAGCGACGACCAGGGTCATGCCGGCGTCCACGATTGACGATCGGGAGTCGCCCTTGAAGTCTGAGGAGACCAGTTCGTTCTCTTCATAACCCAGATAGCCTTTGAGCGGCCCGGCTTCGGAAGCACTCTTGAGGGCGGCGTTCACTTCTTC
>JANYBT010000147.1 GCA_025360645.1 Acidobacteriaceae bacterium
GACGCTATGGACCTTCGAGATTGACGCCGACGCATCCGGCAAGACCAACCAAAAAGCGGCCGAGAGCCTCAACAAGTCGATGGAGATTGTGGACGAGGAACTGAGCCAGACCCGCGCCCTGGAGAACACTACTCTGAGTCTACTGCCGATCAGTTGAAGAAGCGTCTGTTTGACCTGCGGATCGCGCTCTATCAGTCGCCCAGTTTAAGTTCCGCGTCGCCCCGGGTCGCTGCCGCCGACCAGATGCTCAAGGAAATCATCCTGGCGCTCGAAGACGATCTTGATCGCGCTTTTATCCAACCCATGATTCACGATTTACGGATCCGGCTGACCGCGGAAAAAGTTCGCGTCGGCATTTTGCAACGCGAATCTATGCTGGCGACCAATCGCGGCAAAGCCCGCGTGGATCCCAATGCGTCTGCCCAACTCTCGGTGGGAGAGACCCAGGATATTCTTGCCGGGGTGCAGCAACTTGCGGGGATGGTGGCGGCCGGGGCGTCCGGCGGAGCCACGGCCGTGTTGAGTGGTCTGCAGAAGCTGCCGCGGGAAGCGCCCCCGGAGATCTATGCTCTGACCACCGGGAACAAGTTCGAAGTCACTCCGATTTTCGATCCCTCAGGCCAAGCCTTGCGCTTCAAGTTTGATTTCGTCAGCACCGCGCAACTACGCGAACCGAACGGGTCCACGAATCCGCAATTTCCCCGCATCGAACGTCACAGCGTGAACACCGAGGTCCAGCTCAGCAATCTGGAGACACGGGAAATCTCGAGGTTCGAATCGAACTCTCGGCTGGGACTCGCAACCACCTATTCGGGCGGCCTTCCGATATTGAAAGACATTCCCTACGTGCGGCCATGGGTACCTTTGGTGGGATGGTTCGTGCGCAAAGCCGGCAGCAACGCCTCGGCCCAGCAAAGCGTGATTTTCGGCCAGACTACTATCTATCCCACGATTGGGAACATCATTGACCTTCTGGCCGGAGACGCGGGCACGGCTGCCACCGAATAACCTCAAAACCAATCGGGAAAAATCAGCTCGACCAGACCTGGGACCCAGTAGGAATAAAACTGGTCATCGCAGATTTTGTACTTCCCGTACTTTTTTCGAGCATAGTCGCCCCAGTGCGGCTGAGTGCCGTCAAGGTCGGTAAAGCCGTACTCGCGGGCCAGGGCCCAGGAACTGAAGACGCGACCGCTCTTGGTTTTCACTTTGGGATCGGCGGCGAGGGCGACCACGGCGCGGCCCACGAATCGGGGCGACTCTGATATCAGGAAATCGTCCGGCGCGTCGTTCTGGTCGGGGCTGTTCTTTTTGTTCCGGCGCTTTTTGACTGCGTCCTTCCAATTGGCCTCGGTGACTCCGAAATGGTCGAGGACCGCTTCGGAACGCAAGAAGCCGGGAGTCAGGGCCAGCGAAACAATGTTTCGCTTGCGCAGTTCGCGGGACATGGCGAAGGCGAGCCGGATGACGGAAATCTTCACCAGATCGTAGAAGAGATTGCCGCGGTAGTAAAAAGCATCGCCATCGGTGATTTCGAAAATAATTCCCCGGCGCCGGCCCAGCATCAGCGGAACCGCGTAGTGAGCCGTGATGATGTGGGAATGAATGGCCTGCTTGAGCATGCGCAGGCCGTTTTTGAGATTGACCGTCCAAAAAGTTTTGCCGAATTCGGTGAGCGCATCACCGCCCCACACGTCGTTGACCAGGATGTCCAGCCCTTGGTCGCGCCGTTTGATCGTAGCGATGAGCTTTTCCACTTCGGCGGGCTTGGTGTGATCCACTCGTGTGGCAATGCCGAGGCCTCCGGCGGCGGTGACTAGTTCCGCGGTCTCTTCAATCGTCTCTGGCCGGCCGGGGGTAGGCCGTCGCCCGCGCGGGTATTTTCGCGAACTGCGCCCGGTGCAGTACACAGTAGCGCCTGCCTCACCGAGCGCGATGGCAATTCCTCGACCTGCTCCGCGGGTGGCGCCGGCAACCAGCGCGATTTTGCCCCGCAACACTTTTTTGGGAATCCGCTTCGGCACTTGAGCCTTCCTAGTTACCGGCGCACATAATATCAGATGGAGGCTAGGCGGCAGGGTGCGCGGGTATTTCAAAATGGCCGACTCCTGCCGAAACCTGTCAAGTTTTGCGGACGTACCCTAGGGTCGTGTGCAGAAAACTTTTCGAGGATGGGCCGCCTTGCCTTCTAATCCGCTGCAAACATGAGAGTTGTGATTTGGCACCCGGGTTGCCTCTGTTAGTGCAGGTGAGGATGAGCCGGACACAGGTTGCGTCTGGACAAAGAAACTCCCCAGGAGAGACATCATGAAGCGTATCGCGAGTTTGATTTTCGTAATCGTGCTGGCGGCGACGTCCCAGGCGTTCGCAGCTGGCTTAATTAGCAAGACCACAGCGGAACAAGACGCCCTGAATGCGGTCGGAGGCGGAACCGTCACCCTGGCGGCGCCGGACAACTACAAACACAAGACCACCTGGTCGGTGGACATCACCGGCAGCGCGCACGATTATGAGGTGCAGGTGGATGCGCACTCGGGCGCGATTCTGCTGATCCTCACCCAACCTCTGGCGCCGATTGGGAGCGCAACTATCTCCAAAACGCAGGCTGAAACCGACGCTCTGAATGCAGTGGGCGGAGGCACGGTGTTGCAAGCGGTGCGTGATACCTATGCCGGCAAGCAAACCTGGTCGGTGGACGTGGCCGGCACCGCCCATGAATACGAAGTGCAGGTGGACGCACACTCTGGCGCCATCCTGAAGATCATCACTCAGCCGCTAGCCCCAACTGCGAGCGGATTGATTTCCAAGTCGCAGGCGGAGACCGATGCACAGAAAGCGGTCGGCGGAGGCACGATTCTGCAAGCGGTTCTGGAAACCGACAAGGGCAAGAAGATCTGGTCGGTGGATGTGGCCGGATCCGCGGCAGAATACGAAGTCCATGTGGACGCTCATACCGGCGCCATTCTGCTGATCATCACGCAGCCCTTGAACAAGACCGCTTGCAAATTCATCAGCAAGGCGACGGCGAATAGCGATGCTTTAGCGGCAGTGGGCGGCGGCACGGTGCTGCGCTCGGTGCTGGAATCGCAGGACAATCCTCCGGTGTGGTCGGTGGATGTGCTGCTGAAGAGCGGGAGCGAAGATGAAGTGAAAGTGAATGCCTGCACCGGGTCGATCGTTGCGATCATCCCAGGAGGCTAGAGGCCTGGAGGCTTGAGTCGTTCCTCCAGCAAGGACCCGGAGTCGGCGAACCCGACTCCGGGATTTTTGTTTTGCGGTCTTAGCGGCTGAGATTATTTTCGTCCAGATACGGGAGGGCTGGAGTAGTGCCACCGAAATCGGCGGAGAGGAGAGTTCAAGCAAAGTCAGCGGACAGGAGTGTCCGCCCGACACTTAGCGCTTGCGCTCGTCCCCAGCGATGACGCCATCTTTAATAAAAATGACGCGATGGGCATACTCGGCGATGTCGTGCTCGTGGGTGACCAGCACGATGGTGTTGCCCTCAGCCTGCAGGCGATCCATCAGGGCCATGATCTCGTTGCCGGTCTGGGAGTCGAGGTTGCCGGTGGGTTCGTCAGCCAGGATGATGGAGGGCTTATTGACCAGGGCGCGGGCGATGGCGACGCGCTGGCGCTGTCCACCGGACAATTCGTTGGGCTTGTGCATCATGCGGCTTTCCATGCCCACGGCGATCAGCGCCTCTTTGGCGCGGGCGGTGCGATCGTGGGTGGGCATGCCGGCGTAGATGAGCGGCAATTCAACGTTATGAAGGGCGGTGGCGCGGGCCAGCAGGTTGAAGGTCTGAAACACGAAGCCGATCTCGCGGTTGCGGATGCGGGCCAACTCGTCGTCGTTCAGTTCGCTCACCAACTGATTGTTCAGCCAATACTGACCCTGGGAGGGCGAGTCGAGGCAGCCGATCAGATTCATCAGAGTGGACTTGCCGGAGCCCGACGGTCCCATGATGGCGACGTATTCGTTGCGCTCGATGCGGAGATTGACGCCGCGGAGGGCATGGACCTGCTGTTCGGAGCCCATGTCGTAGGTCTTCCACAGGTCCACGGTGCTGATCATGCAGGATTCGGGAGGGACGACTGAGGTGGGCCGGTTGATGCTGACGACTTCCGCGGTTGCCATGTCTTGCTCCTTGTCGTTCTCGAGCACGGGTGCTCCGATCTTTCGCGGTTCTGGATTTAGACGATCGTGGGCCGCGTCGGTTATCAACTTTCGTCAGACTTCTTGGGGGTCGAGTTATCTACTTTGACGCTGGTTTCCGGTTTCAGGGTTCGCAAAACCTTGTAGCTGCCGGTGATGATTTCATCACCATCCTGCAGGCCCTTGGTGATTTCGATGTCGGTGGTACCGCTGATCCCGGTCTCGACCGTCACAAATTCAGCTTTCTTGGCGCGGATCACAAAGACCCCCTGGATATCCTGGGCCTTTTTGTCTTTTGGAGTGGCGTCAGGCGAGGCGGCCTGTACCGAACCTTTCTCAGCGCGGGCTGCGTCCAGGTCGGCTTTGTTGCGGACGGTCAAGGCCTGGATGGGGATGGAAAGCACGTTGCTCCGAACCGCAGTGGTGATCTTGGCGGTGGAAGACAATCCGGGCCGCAAGTCGGCTGGCGGATCCTGCAGTGTGACCACAACCTTGAAGTCTTTGGCTTCCTGGCTGGTGGTGTTTTCCTGGGAGGTGGCCACGCCGGTGGAGCGCACGATGGCATTGTTGCCGATTTCGGTGACGATGCCGTGGAAAACTTTTTTCGGGATGGCGTCGATGGTGACTTCAGCGGATTGGCCCAGGGCGACGCTGACAATGTCCGTCTCATCCACCTTCACTTCCGAGGTGATGGTGGACATGTCGGCGAGGGTCATGAGAGTGCTGCCGGGAGCGTTCTGAATGCCGATGACTACGGTTTCTCCCTCGCGAACCGGCAAGTTGGTAATGACGCCATCAAAGGGGGCTTGGTAGGTGGTCTTCTGCAGCACGTCGTTAGCGTGTGTGAGCGAAGCATGGGTCTGGGTAACGCGGCGCTGAGAGGACTCCAATTGGGCCTTGGACTGGTTGATGCGGGCCTGGGCCTGGAGCAGCCCAGCAGAGGCGGATTCCCATACCGCCTTCTTGACGTCGTAGTCGGATTTGGAGATGAGTTGATCTTTGAACAGCCCCTGGGCGCGGTCGTAATCGAGCTTCGCATGCTCGGCGTCAGACTTGGCGCGATTGAGGTCGGCGACATTGGTCTTCACTCCGGCATCAGCGGCGACGGCATCGGTTTCCATGGCGGCCAGGGAGGCTTTCATGCCCGCCACATCGGCGGCGGACTGCACGTTTTCGAGCTGCGCCAGGAGTTGGCCGCGCTTTACGTGCTCGCCCTCTTTGACATAGAGGTGGGTAATTTTGCCAAAGGCATTGGCGCCGACATTGACATAGACCTTCGGCTTGATTTCGCCGGAGGCGCTGACCACCGAGGTGAGGCTTTGTTTCTGCACTTTCCCGGTTTGCACGGTGACCAGATTTTTGTGGCTCTGGTAGACGGTGAAGCCAAGGATGCCGCCTACGACGACAAGCGCGGCGAAGCCGATCGCGATTTTTTTCCAGGTCTTCATTGCTTCCAGAAGTTCGAAGGCCGTTTTATGTCAACTGCTGCGGCGGCTTCGTGCTTGTGCGTTAGTCCCATTGGTGGCGACGACCCGAACCGGCGCGAGGCTGCGGTTTGACCCTCTCCCAAGTAGATACGCTAGTGGTATGGGGAAAGTTCCCGCCCCCGAAAACGCCAGGAAGAGGGTGCGATATGGGGTTCGACAAACGCTTCAAACTCTACCAGTATATCGCCTTTCTGCCGGCTCGCCGCGAGAAGGAAAGGTTACAGTTTTGTAAAGATTTGTAGTGGGCGCGGGAGGGTTGATTTTTTCCCGTGGTGCCGGGTTCCTCCATGGACGGGAATGGCCGACAGGTATTCGTTTGCCCAGAAAGCGGCGGCGGGGCGGAAAACTCGAAAGTGTCTTCACGGCGCGCTCCTGAGAGGGTGTCAGCAAGACAGCCGTCAGCGATTCGAGTAAACTCAATGCTGGCGAGTATTAGTTAAGACCTGTCCGCATGTAGCGAGCGGGATCGGCTGGATGAGGAGGCGGTTGCCGCCGCCCTCGGGTCGGCCTTCGAAGTTACTCCCCAAATTTTACGGCGTACCCAGGCCGTGCGCCTGAGGAAACTTGCGCCAGGAGCGAAACAATGGCAAAGATTGCAAAGACAGCCGACCGGAAAAAGGTCATGGATACAACCAAGAGCACCGACTGCCCGAAGTGCGGCAAAGGCACACGCATCGTGAAGCGGGTGAAAGACCGGGAGCGCGGAGTGCCGGGTGGAGTTTATATTTCCTGTTCGGCCTGCGAGTTTTTCGAGAAACTGTAGGGTCCGCCGGGCGCTAGGAATTTGTCTGGTTCCCCTGCTTGCCACTCTGTTCCCACGCCTTGGCATATTTCCACGACACGTAGGTGGAATGGTAGAGGTGCAGCAGCAAGCCCTCGCGGCCGTCGAGAAATCCCAAACGGAAAACATAGTTGTAGAAGAACGTAGCGAGCGGTCTCAGCACGATATTCGCAATGCTGAAGCCATTCTGCCCGTTCGCTGCCGCCCTGCCAGCGCCGAGCGAGGAGTAGCGGTTCATGTGCGCGAGGTAGTCCGACAAAGTCGGGTAGGAGTGGTGGACGAGCGCGCCCTGGTTGAGGGACCGGGTTTCGCCGGTGACGGCAAAGGTCTCATGCACGGCCCGCTCCGGGACATGGCCCATGCCGCGACGAAAAAGCCGGAGTTTGGGATCAGGCCAGAAGCCTCCGCGCTTGATCCAACGTCCCAGGAAATAATTCTTGCGGCGTAGATAGAAGCCCTGGGTAGTGGAGGCAACAACAAGAATCTGGTGCCGGGGAACGCCGTCGGGGACCGATTCCTTGGATTCCCCAAGGAGCAGATGTCCGATAGACTCCGCCAACTGCGAATCTACTTCCTCATCGGCATCCAGGCTTAGAATCCAATCGCCGGTGGCCTTGGCGAGGGCTGAGTTTTTCTGTGCGGCGTATCCCTTCCAGTCTTCAGCAAACACCCTGGCGCCGTGAGCTTCTGCGATGGCGATGGTGCGATCGGTGGAACCGGAATCCACGACGATGATTTCGCCTTTGCCTTCTGCGACCAGCGCACGAACGCTTGCCAGAGTGCGGCCAAGATTGGTTTCTTCGTTGAACGTGATCAGGACGACGGAGAGGGTCACGGGAGAGAGGATAAACCCTTTGGGGGCGATCGCTGGCAGTGAGTTGAGAAATTACGAAAAAAGGGACGGGAAGTTGGCCCGTCCCTCAGTATTTTTCGGGTTGCTTCGAGCTACTGTTGTGGCGGAGTCGGGGTAGTGGGATCCGCCGTGACTTCCACTCGAGGCGCAATGTAGGGGACGGTCGGCAGTTTGGACACCTGGCCTCGTTCGGCGTCGGCGATGGCGATGCCCAAATGGGTGAGAGTGAGACCGACGCTGCGGTCCAGTTCCACCCGCGATTTCTCATAGGCGGCCATGGCCGAGACCAGACTGGACTGGCCTTGCGCCAAGTCACGTTGGGTTTGCAGCACCAGGGTGGTGGTGGAGGCTCCCAGAGCGTACTTTTTCTGCTCAGCGTTGAGCGATTGCTTGGCCAACGCGACCCCGGCGCGGGCCGCTTCCACGCTGGCCCGGTTCTGTTGCAGGGAGAACTGGGCATTGCGGACTTCGATGCGTACCTGGTTCTCCAGCTGCTGCAAACGCATTTGGGCCTGGCGATATTCCAATTGGGCGCGAACCTGGTTGGCTTGGGCAGCGCGGTTGCGCAGCGGAATGTTCAGGCTCAATCCCACACCCTTGTCTGGAGCGCTGGAATCAAACAATTGGCCGATGGTGTTGCCGGCGCTCTTACTGGGCGGAATCTTATCGATCGGGGTGCAGAAATTGGTGACCGTAGCGCTGCAAATTGGCGCGGCGGGATTGAAGCTGCCCCCCAAGCCGGTTCCGCCATAGTAGGCGAAGAGATTGAGCGTGGGCAACAGCGCGTTTCGGGTGGATCGATTGGAGAGATCACGATTGGTCAAATCAATACGCGACTCCGCCAGCTCCGCCCGGTGACTGAGGGCGTCATTCACTAGTTCCTGAATGGGAACGATCGGCTCATCTTTGGGAACTTCCATGGTGGAGGTGGGGATGACTTCAGCCTCGGCAAGCACGGGATCGACCAGAGTCCTGCTCAAGGCGTTTTTCATCAGCAACTGCTGGAATTGCAGGTTAGTCTGGGCGACGATCAGAGACTGCTGGTCGGTGGCGGAAACACTCTCTGCGCGCACGATTTCGATGGGCGCCAGAGTCCCGATCTCCACTTGCTTCTTGTTGTCCGAGAGCGTCTTCTGGGCCAGCGTGAGGGATTCCTGTTGCACCTTCACGTTCTCGTAAGCATTGACCAAGTCCCAATAAATATTCTGGATCTGGTTGACGGTAGTCAGCACTTGCAGGCGGAAGGCGACGTCGGAAATCTCCCGATTGTTCTTGGCGATCTTGATGAAACGGGTGTTGGCCAGGAAACCAAAGCCCTGCATTAAGGGCTGCGAAATGGTGGCGCGGAAATTCGAATTCACGGTGGGACTCAGGGTGCTAAAGGGCTGATTGGTGGTGATTCGGTTGTTATTGAACCCAACCGTCAAATTGGTTCCCCAGTGGAAGCCCTGGTTGTAGGCAAAGTCCACGGTGGAAGTATTCTGGCGAATGAGCGGCACGCCGGCGAAGGAATTGCTGGTGGGAGTGGCGGCGCGATCTTGTTGCAGAGTTCCAGTGATGATGGGGTCGAAGGAGGGAATGACGGAGCCCGCGCCGGCGGTGGAAAGTACGATACCCGCCGAGCCGGAGCCCGCGCCGCCTGCACCGGCGGTGGTGCCGCCGGCGCCTCCACCCTGGGAACCGCTAGTGGCACTTCCGCCCGGCGTGCCTTGGACAATGCCGGTGTTGACGCCGCGGGTGGCCTGGCCTGAGTTGGCCAGCAAAATATCGGTATCGGCGATGTCCAGGTTATAGCGAGCAATCGCGATATCCAGATTGTTTTCCAAGGCCAGCGCCACCGCGTCGTTCAGGGATATCATCAGCTTCCCGTTCTGCATGAGCTGGTCGATTCTCGGCGTATTCGACAAGTTCGGCGCCGCGACGGTCTGCTGCATGTAGGGGGCGAAAGGGTTCAAGAAATGCGAACGCGGCTTGGTGTAGTCCTTGACCACGGAGACGTCGCCTGAGCCTGCGGTGGCGACATGGGACGGAGCGGCAGGGGGCGTGCTTGCCTGCTGGGCGAAGCCGGAAGTGGACACGATTCCCGCCAAAAACAGAGCGGCCATCCGCCGAAGGGCGGGGATCAACACAGTAGATTGCATTTGTTCATCTCCATCAGACTGGAAACCCAGGGAATTCATTGGTAGATACGTAAGACTGGCGATACGAGTTCCTTAACCAGGGTAGAAGTTTGCCGCTGCCCGGGCGCACTCAATGCTCTAGTATAGCTGAGAGAACACAGCGTCCCCGGCCATGTGATGCGTAAAACTTTGTAAAAACCATTGGATGAATCGAGGACCGTGCCGGACTCGATACGACCCAAGATGCGTAACCTGAAACTGGTTCTTGCCTACGACGGCTCCGATTTCTCGGGATGGCAAGTGCAACCCGCTGCGCCGACCATCCAAGGCACGCTGGCACAAGCCATTGGACGGCTGACCGGCGAAAAGGTCTTGCCGCAGGGTTCGGGCCGGACCGATGCCGGAGTCCACGCGCTGGCGCAAGTGGCTACGTTCGCTACCGCATCTCCCATCCCGGAGGCGAACTGGGTAAAGGCGTTGAACGATATTTTGCCCTCGGCGATACGAGTGCTGGAGGCCAGCGAGGTCGCGCCTGACTTTCACGCCCGCAAGTCGGCGCGGGCCAAGAGCTATCGCTACAGAATGCTGCGGTTGGACATCTGTCAGCCATTTCTTGCCCGGTATGTGTGGCACTACCCGTTTCCGCTGAACTTGGAGGCAATGGCGGAAGGGGCTGCTCTGATCATGGGCGAGCACGATTTTAGTTCGTTTGCCGCGGTGGATCCGGAGCGCGGGATGGAGGACAGCTTGCCGCGCTCCAGTGTGAGGAATGTTTCTTTGTCGGCGTGGCAAGCGGTTGGTGATGAGTGGCAGTACACCATTCGGGGCAGCGGCTTCCTGCATCACATGGTTCGAAATCTGGTAGGAACGTTTCTGCTGGTGGGGAAGGGAACCATACGGGCGGCGGATGTGACACGAATTCTCAGGGCCTGCGACCGTTCAGCCGCCGGTGCGACCGCTCCAGCGAGCGGGCTGTATCTGGAGAGCGTCGAGTATTAGACGTACAGGCGGCTGCTGAGTCAGGAGACTTCGTTTGCCTTGCCAGCCATCGCCGTAACCCACTTTCTGGGAGCAAAGCGCACGCTTTGGGCCACGAGCCAGTTCTTGAATCCTGCAATTACCACCGGCTTGCCTGCCATCATGCCGCGATAGCCTTGCTCGGCCACAGTGTCTGGGTTCATGCTGCCGAATTTCATCAGCCGCGCACTCTGCATTTTGGCGCGTTTGTGGAACTCGGTGGTAGTGACGCCGGGGCACAGGCAGGTGACGGTGACGCCGGTGCCGCGCAATTCGTTTGCAATCGCCTCAGAAAACAGCAGCACATACGACTTGGTGGCGTAGTACACGGCCATCCTGGGGCCGGGTTGGAAGGCGGCCGTGGAAGCGACGTTGAGCACGCGTCCCCAGCGCCGTGCCACCATACCGGGCAGGTAAAGCCGGGTGAGGTGGGTCAGCGTGGTGATGTTCAACTGAATCTGCAGCAAACATTCGTTTAGATCGTTTTCCACGAAGTTGCCGAATTGACCGAAGCCCGCGTTGTTCACCAGAACATCGATCTGGAGTCCGGCTTTGGTGGTCTCGTCGAAAATTTGTTGTGGCGAGGAGGCAGTGGAGAGGTCGGCGGTCATTGCGAGGGCCCGAATGCCGTACTTCGCCGGCAATTCCGCGGCCAGTTGTTCCAGTTTGTCGCGGCTGCGCGCGACCAGGACGACGTCGTAGTTCTGGCGAGCGAAGATGTGCGCGAATTCTTTCCCGATGCCCACCGAAGCGCCGGTTATGAGTGCTTTCTTGCGGTCGCCCATGCGGTCCTCCAAAACAGAAAAGGGCGGGCAAGCAGCCCGCCCAGATTCTAAAGAATGGGTTGCGACAGCCTGGTTGCTACACCTCGTAGATGGAGTGCCAGGAAGTGGCTGCCTTCAGCCGATCATTCACGTTGTTGATGTTCTTGACGCCTTCGGTGGAGAGCCAGTTGCGGAACGCATCGGCGCCCTGCTTGGCATAGATGGGAATGCCTTCTTTCCAGGTGGCGCGACCGCAGAGCACGCCGTTGAACTTGACGCCCGACTCGGCCGCCAATTCCAGCGACTCAGTAAACTCGGCGTTGCTGACGCCCGCGGAGAGATAGATGAATGGCTTGGTGGCAACCGCGGCGGCCTTCAGGAACAGGTCGGCCGCTTCTTTGCGGGTGTAAGCGGCGTGCCCGGCATAGACCTTTGCCCCCTCGACATATCTCATGTTGATGGGGACTTCCACCTTCAAGACATCGACGCCATAGCGGTCTTTACTGAATTCGCGCATGCTCTCGGTGACGGCATGGGGCTTCTTCTTGGCAAACTCAATGCCTTTCTCGTCCACACCTTCTTCGTAGGTGACGAACTCCAGGAAGTAGGGTAGGTCATTGGCGCGACACTCATCGCCAATGCGCTCCACCCAGGCGTGCTTGACGTTGTTGATGTCTTTGGAGTCGAAGGGAGTGTAGTAGAGCAGGATCTTGCAGCAATCCGCGCCCGCCTCTTTCAGGCGGCGGACCGACCAGTGGTCCAGCAGGTCGGGCAAGCGTCCGGGGCCGGTCTTGTCGTATCCGGTTTTTTCGTAAGCCAGCAGCAGGCCGGCATTTTTGGCGCGCCGCTTGGAGGCGGGCAGACCCCATTCGGGGTCGAGCAAGATGGCGCTGGCGTGCGGAGTGAGCACTTCCGACACCAGCGACTTGAACTCTTCCATCATGGCGTCGGAAATTTCGGAGCCTTTTTCTTTGGCGAGAGATTTCTGAAGAGAACCGCGCTGGTCCATGGCAGCCGCGGCGATCACGCCGCGTTCGTTGGAAACGGCCCTGAGCCCCGCGAGTTTTCCGGGAGTGAGCTTCATGTATCGTATGCCTCCGTAAGATGAATGCTTTGAACGGCCCTTCATTCTAAACCACTTCGCCCGTGCGAAGCAGCGACGGCTGAACCAAAGGTCAAGCGGGGTCAAGCGAGGTCAAGCAGGGTCAAGCGAGGCGCGGCGGGGAAGTCATTGGCGGAGCGTCAGTTTGCTGAGCACGGCTTGTTGCCGGGCAATCAACGACTGCACTCCCTGGCGCGCCAACGCCATCATCTTTGCGAGTTGGTTGTCATCGAAGACCTGATGTTCGGCGGTGGCTTGGATGTCCACCAGTTTGGAGCCGGCGGTCATCACGAAGTTCATGTCCACGTCGGCGCGGGAATCTTCCTCGTAGCTGAGGTCGAGCAGGATTTCGCCGTCCACAATTCCCACGCTGATAGCGGCCACGAAATCGCGGATCGGCGCCGAGGTGAGGGTGCCGGCTTCCACCAGACGCTCCAAGGCCAGGCCCAAAGCAACAAAGGCTCCGGTAATGGAGGCGGTGCGAGTGCCGCCATCGGCCTGGATGACGTCGCAGTCAATCCAGATGGTGCGCTCGCCAAGGCGTTTCAGGTCGGTTACGGCGCGGAGAGAGCGACCGATGAGGCGCTGAATTTCCTGCGAGCGCCCGCTCTGCCGCCCGCGGGTGACTTCACGAGTGGAGCGGGTCAAGGTGGAGCGCGGCAGCATGGCGTATTCGCTGGAGATCCATCCCTTGCCGCTGTTGCGGAGAAACTGGGGAACACTTTCGTCGACGGATGCGGTGCAGATCACGCGGGTGTTGCCGACCTCGATGAGGGCCGAGCCTTCGGCGGTGGAAATGAAATCGGGAGTGATGTTAACCGGCCGAAGTTGATCGGGAGTGCGATTGTCGCTGCGATAAATCATCAGGCGCGATTGTAAACGAACCGGCTGGCATTGTGCGGCGGCGGAGTTGAGGGGGGAGGGAGCAGGCGTGATGCAGTGGTTTCCTCTACCATGTGGCGATGGCGCGCCAAGAAAAGTTGCGCAGTGTGGGTCTGGCCCGTGCGCTCTCGAAGTTGGGTTACTGCTCGCGCTCGCAGGCAGGCGAAATGATCGCGCGAGGGCGGGTGCGGCTCAACGGCAAGGTCCGCCAGGATGCGGAGGCCGCGGTTCACTTGGGGCGCGACCGGATTGAGGTGGACTCCGAACTGGTCAGGGAGCAAGCCAAGATTTACCGGATGCTGAACAAACCTCGTGGAGTGGTCACCACAGCCAGCGACGAGAAGGGCCGACGCACGGTGTACGAGTTTCTTCCCGCTCACCCCTGGGTGGGGCCGGTCGGCCGGCTCGATCAAGCGAGTGAAGGCCTGTTGCTGCTGACCAATGACACGGAGTGGGGTGCGCGTCTCGCCGATCCGTGCAGCGGGATCGAGAAGGTCTACCACGTGCAGGTGGGGACTACGGAAGCGGATGGTCTGGTGGAGCAAGTGGTTCGCGGGATGGTCGAGAGGGGAGAAACGCTGCGGGCGAAGCGGGCCAGGGTGATACGGAGAGGCCAGAGGAATAGTTGGCTGGAGATTGTGCTGGAGGAAGGGAAGAACCGGCACATTCGGCGAATGCTTGCCGCTTTGGACACAGAAGTGCTCCGGCTAGTGCGGGTGGGGATCGGCGGGTTGAGCCTGGGAAAATTGGCGAAGGGATGCGTGCGAGCGCTAAGTGCTGAAGAAAAACGCGACTTGGAGCGCGCCATTCGCACAAGGGAACCCTAGAGTTGACCGAGGTGTCCGATCATAGTTGCTGACATGTTGCTGCCATCGGTGTCGGGAAATTCGAACGCGAATGGCTGGGTCGGACCCACTGTCACAGCCCAGGGTGGTGCAAATCACTGACTGAGGTGCTATATTGCGCTATGAGAGGCCGTTTCGATGAGTACACCCTACGGACTGGAGATTACGGAAAACTGTCTGATCTGCAAGCTGCGTCATACAGGCTTCTTCTGTGATCTTCCCAAGCCAACGTTAGAGGAGTTGGATAGGATCAAGTACGCCAGTGCTTACCCGCAGGGAGCAATGTTGTTTGTGGAAGGGCAAGCGTCGCGGGGCGTGTACATGGTTTGCGCCGGCCGGGTGAAGCTCTCCACTACATCTCGCGACGGCAAGACCCTGATTTTGCGCATTGCACAGGCTGGGGAAGTGCTGGGGCTCCATGCCACAGTTTCGGGCAAGCCCTACGAGCTGACGGCCGAGACGCTGCAGCCGTGCCAGCTTGATTTTGTAAAACGCGACGACTTCCTGAAGTTTCTGCAGAACCATGCCGATGCTTGCTTGAGCGCCGCGCAGCACCTTAGCCAAAATTGCCAGAGCGCCTATGAGATGATCCGTTCGCTGGGCTTGTCGCATTCGGTCTCAGAAAAATTGGCGCGCCTGTTGCTGGAGTGGGCGGTGGACGGTGAGGTGACCAAGCAAGGGATTCGGATTAAAGTCTCGCTGACCCACGAGGAGATGGCGCAGTTGATTGGAACGTCTCGAGAAACCGTGACGCGCGTGCTGGGCGAGTTCCGAGACAAGGAATTGGCACACTTGCAGGGTTCGACTTTGATCATCCGCAACAAGGCAGGGCTGGAGAGGTTGGTCGGAGGCTAGGCTTCGGTCGCTTCCGCTAGAACATCGCGCTTCCGGTTCCCGCATCCAACCATGGCATGGATTTCCTGACGAGTATGACCGCCGCTGCAATGGTGGCGGGGGTTCGATCCAAGCGAATTTCTCCGGTGGAGCTTGCCCAAGCGCATCTGGACCGCATCGAGCGATTGCATCCGCAACTCAACGCTTTTGTTCACGTACAGGCGGAGCTCACGCTGGCGGAAGCGCGGCGCGCTGAGCAGCGTGCGATGAGGGGCGAGGCGACCGGTCTGCTGGAAGGCGTTCCGATTTCGATTAAGAGCTCGATTGATGTGGCGGGCTATCGCTGCGAGGCTGGGAGCCGTCTGCGGGCGGGGAATGTTCCGGCGGAGGACGCACCGCTGGTGCAGCGCTTGCGGGCCGCCGGTGCGGTGATTCTAGGGGTCACCAATGCGCCCGAAATGCTGATGGCCTGGGAGACGGACAATCTGCTCTATGGTCGGACCAACAACCCCTGGGATCTGGAGCGCACCGCGGGAGGATCCAGTGGTGGCGAGGCGGCGGCCATCGCATCCGGATGTTCGGCGGGCGGAGTGGGTAGCGACGGCGGAGGGTCGATCCGCGAGCCTGCGCATTTCAGTGGCATCTGCGGGCTCAAGCCGACGCCGGGACGCATTCCTTCGAGCGGGCATTTCCCCAAGTCTGGCGGGCCGTTCGCGCTGCTGGGGGTGGTGGGCCCGATGGCGCGCACGGTCGAAGACCTAGGCATCCTGTTCGAAGTTATGCAAGGGGCGGATGACGGCGACCCTTGCTCGGCGCCGGTTCCGTTGCGCCCAATCAGCGAGAAGGCACTGCAAAACACGCGCATCGGTTTCTTCGAGGACGATGGACGAACTCCAGTGACGCCCGAGACGCGAGCGGCAGTGAAGTCCGCGGCCTTGGCTCTATCCGGTTCGGGATTGGCGGTCGAGAATTTCCGTCCCACCGGTCTGGAGGAATCCCGCCAGCTTTGGTGGCAACTGTTCGGTATCGCCGGCAACATGCTGCTTGGTCCCATGCTCAAGGACCGTGAGGGAGACACCAGCCCAATGCTATTGCAGTTCATGAGTTGGTCTGGCGCCGAGCGGCCGCATACCGGCGAATCTTTGCTGGCGACCTGGATGGGGCGCGATCAGGTTCGCGAGCGGGTGTTGGCGCAGATGCGTAATTTTCCGGTGCTGCTCTGTCCGGTGGCCGCGATTCCCGCTTTCCGTCACGGCGAGCGCAGTTGGAAAGTTGAAGGCAAGACCGTCGAGTACCTTGACGCCTGGAGCTACACGGAGTGGTTCAACCTGCTGGGCTTCCCAGCGGCAGTCGTTCCCTGGGCGCGGGCGGCCGAAGGATTGCCCATCGGAGTACAAATCGTGGGGCGTCCCTGGGAAGAGGAGCGGGTGCTGGCGGTGGCGGCCCATTTGGAAAGGCTGCGGAGCCCGTGGATTGGGCCGTCGATGGAATGGGCAGATGAAACCCTGCCCCCATTGCGGTAGCTTCGTGGCAGGCTTCTGTGAGGCTCGGTATGCCTGCGCCTCGAAAATCGTAATTTTGAGGCGGAAGAAAAATTGTTGGGTGGCAATGCGCGATACAGCGCCGCCTACCGTTTTTGATTGTTAACTGCTCGACACCTCGCTCAGGACGCGATAATCTTACGGTACCTATAGCCCCTTAGATAACCAGCGTCTGTTGCGTGAGTTCGGGTGAAGTCTGTTCCCATGTCTAACCTCCGGGTTGTAGTGAGCCCCTGGCTCCAAGGTCTCGTGTTTTTTCTGGTGGCATCGGCTGTCTATCTCTACGCCTTTCCGCAGGCCAATGTGTTCTACGCAGCCGTGGTTTTGTTGCACGCGGCAGCCGGGGTCGCGGCAGCCATCTGGCTGGCGGCCAGGCTCTTGCGAATCTTGAAGGCCGGGGGCTTCCTCAATCGCGCGGGCTGGTCGCTGATCGGGCTGGGCGCCGTCCTCGGCCTGGCGCTGCTTTATACCGGCACGCCCCGCTCCGAATGGCGCTGGATGTACGCGCATCTCGGGCTCAGCTTTACTGGGGCCGCTTTGCTCTTGGCGGACGCGGCTGGACGACGTGGACGGCTTGCGTCTCAGCCCTGGGTGCGGGCCGCGGTTTGTCTCGTCGTGTTGGCCGGGATGGGAGCCGCCGCCAAATATTTGCGTGAGGCGCGCTGGCAAAATTCCTCGCGCATCGAGAACCCCAAGATGCCAGCTGCCACGATGGACGGCGAAGGCGACGGACCGAGCGGCAAGTTTTTTCCCAGCTCCGCCCAAATCTCCGGGGCGGAGAAAATTCCCAGCCAGTACTTTATGGAATCCGATTCCTGTAAGCGCTGTCATGAGGATGTGTACAACCAATGGTTCAGTTCAGCCCACCATTTCTCGTCATTCAACAATCAGTGGTACCGCAAGAGCATTGAGTACATGCAGGATACGGTCGGGACGCGGCCGTCGAAGTGGTGCGGCGGTTGCCACGACCCCGCGGTGCTCTACGCCGGGCTGATGGACACGCCGATCAAGCAGATCGTGCATACCGCGCCGGCACAGGCGGGCTTGGGCTGCATGATGTGCCACTCGATTTCGCAAGTGAAGAGCACCATGGGCCAGGCGGACTTTTACCTGGAATATCCCAAGCTGCACGAGATGGCCGCCAGCAAGAACCCGGTAGTCCGAAGCCTGCACGATTTTCTGGTCAAGCTGAATCCCGAGCCGCACCGCCGCGTATTTCTGAAGCCGTTCATGAAAGACCAGACCGCGGAGTTCTGTTCCTCGTGCCATAAAGTGCACCTGGATGAACCGGTCAACCACTACCGGTGGATCAGGGGCTTTAACGAATACGACAACTGGCAAGCCAGCGGGGTTTCCGGGCAGGGCGCGCGGTCGTTCTACTATCCGACGAAGCCGTCGCAGTGCGCCGATTGCCACATGCCGAAGACCGCGTCGCGAGATATGGGAGCGGTGAATGGATTGATTCATTCGCACCGCTTTCCAGGCGCGAATACGGCGCTGCCCACCGCCAATGAAGACGCCGAGCAACTCAAGGCGACCACTGACTTCCTGAAGAGCGGCAGCCTGAAAGTGGATATTTTTGCGCTGGCACCGGCGGGCACCGCGATCATGCCGGGAGCGCAGAGCGAGAACGAGCTTTCGACCACATTTGCGGTGGGCGAAGAATCCGAAGCGAAGGTCCCCGCGCAACAGAGCGGAGAGGCCGGCCCAATTAGCGCGCCATTGAATAGAGTGCTGCCGGAGTTACGCCGCGGGGATGACGTGCGCGTGGACGTGGTGGTTCGCACCAAAGCGGTGGGCCACTTCTTTCCCGGTGGAACGGTGGATGCCTACGATACCTGGCTCGAACTGAAGGGTACCGACGACCGGGGCCAGACCGTCTTCTGGAGCGGTATGGTGGAAGACGAGGGAAAAGGTCCGGTGGACAAAGGCGCGCATTTCTACCGCTCGCTGCAGGTGGACGAGCACGGGAATCCCATCAACAAGCGCAACGCCTGGTCCACGCGGTCGGTAGTGTATGTGCGACTGATCCCGCCCGGCGCCGCAGATACCGTGCACTACCGGCTCCACGTACCAAACAGCGGAGGAGATAAGATCACACTGCATGCCCGTCTGCGTTATCGCAAGTTTGCCTGGTGGAACACGCAGTTCTCATTTGCCGGAATGCCCGACCCAGCGTCCAAAGCGGAGGTCACCGCGAACTCCGACGACCGCAAGTTTGTCTTTACTGGATCGCTGGCGGGCGTGTCCGCCAAACAAGAGAAGATTCCCGATGTTCCCATCATCACCATCGCCGAGGATGAAGTGACTCTACCCGTGGTGGCCCGCACCGCCAAGACGGTCGCGCCGAGGACCGTTCTCGACAAGACGGACTGGCAACGCTGGAACGACTATGGCATTGGGCTTTTTCTGCAGGGAGATTTGAAAGGTGCTGCAGCAGCCTTCCAGAGAGTCACGGAGATGGATCCCAGCAATCCCGATGGCTGGGTGAACATGGGCCGCGCGGCGGTGCAGGAGGGCGATATGGAACGCGCTCGCGTGGTGCTCGATAAGGCGCTGGCGCTCAATCCTTCACTGGCGAGGACCCACTTCTTTTACGCGAAAGTGCTGCGCTCGGACGGCAACTACGACGGTGCTGCCGAACACTTGCGGCAAGTCATCACTCAATATCCGCGAGACCGCGTTGCCTTGAACGATCTGGGCCGCGTCCTGTTCCTGAAGCGCGAGTATAAACAGGCGGTGCAGGTACTGGAGTCGGTGCTGGCGGTGGACCCCGAAGACTTGCAGGCCCATTACAACCTGATGCTCTGCTACAACGGCCTGGGCGACGAGAAACAGGCGCACGAACATCAAGTTCGCTACTTGCGGTTCAAGGCGGATGAGTCCGCGCAGGCGATCACCGGCCCTTACCGGCAGTTGCATCCGGAGGATAACAACGAGAGGCAGGCGGTGCACGAGCATGTTTCCGTGCGATTGCGTGCGCCCACTCACCCGCGCGCCGCTGCTGCGCATATGGCGACGACGGCGCAATCGCAAGGGGGCTCGAGATGACGCGCGGATGCAAGCAAGAGCTGACCGCGGAGGCACGGAATCACGGAGCAATACCAGGGCAAAATCGCCAAATGTTTCTCAGTATCTCAGTGTCTCCGTGGGTATTAACGGTGATGCTGATTATGGTCAGCGTCGGCGCTTGGGCCCAGAAGATTACTTTCGCAGACGTCACCGCGAAGGCGGGAATTCAGTTCCAGCACAACAATGGAGCTCTCGGCAAGAAGTGGCTGCCGGAAACCATGGGTCCCGGCTGCGCGTTTATTGACTATGACCGCGATGGATGGCCAGACATCCTGCTGCTGAACGGCACTGATTTTCCCGGACATCCCAAATCCGGTGCCACCACGCCCAAGCTCTACCACAACAATCACGATGGCACCTTCACCGACGTGACGGTGAAAGCCGGACTCGCCGTCCCGATGTTCGCGCTCGGCGTTGCGGTCGGCGATTACGATAACGACGGCTTCGACGACTTGTTCATCACCGCGCTGGGGCGGAGCCACCTGTTTCACAACACCGGTAAGGGTTCGTTCGTCGAGGTCACCAAGGCCGCGGGATTGTGGGGGCCACACGAGTTTTCAACCGGCGCGGCCTGGGTGGACTACGACCGCGACGGGAAACTCGATCTGGTGGTTGCCAATTACGTGCAATGGTCGCCCGAGACGGACATCTACTGCACACTCGATGGAGCACACAAGTCCTATTGCACGCCCGAGTCGTACAAAGGCACCTCGGCCCGCTTATGGCACAACCTGGGGGGCGGCAAGTTCGAGGATGTGACTCACAAAGCGGGGATGTATGACGCTACCTCCAAGGGGTTGGGAATCGCCATTCTCGATTACAACAACGACGGCTGGCCCGATATCCTGATCGCCAACGACACCCAGCCCAACAAACTTTATCTCAACCGGAAGAACGGGACGTTTGAAGAGAAGGCTGTGGCGGCGGGCATCGCGTTCAGTGAAGACGGAGTGGCGCGGGCCGGCATGGGCGTGGATGCCGCCGACTATGATCGCTCCGGCCATGCCAGCCTGATCATCAGCAACTTCGCCAACCAGATGCTGTCGCTCTACCACAATGAAGGGAACGGTCTCTTCGTGGATGAAGCCGCGCGGTCGGAGGTGGGCCGCTCCACGCTGGTGACGCTGGGGTTTGGCTGCTTCTTCTTTGACTACGACAACGACGGCTGGCCCGACATTCTGGTGGCCGATGGCCACATCGAAAACGAAATTGAGAAGGTACAGAAACGGGTGGCCTACGCCGAGCCGCCGCACCTGTTCCACAACCTGGGCGGTGGTAAGTTTCAGGAAGTGACAGGGCAAGTGGGCGCGGCGTTTGCATGGCCGAAAGTGGCGCGCGGAGCAGCCTATGCAGACTTCGACAACGATGGCGCGCTGGATGTTCTAATGACCACCAATGCTGGCCGCGCCTGGTTGTTTCATAACCAAGGCGGGACCAACCAGAGCCTGCGGGTGAAACTGCAAGGCACGAAGTCAAACCGCGACGGGATTGGCGCAGTCGTCCGGGTCACTTCCGGCAAGGACAAGCAGTGGCAAATGGTGCGCTCTGGTTCGAGCTACTTGTCGCAGAGCGAACTGACGCTGACCTTCGGCCTGGGCGCTGCCGCCAAAGCCGATGTCGTTGAGGTCGAGTGGCCGAGCGGTCAGGTAGACAAGCTGTCCAATATCAATGCCGGAGAGACAGTGACGCTGGAAGAGGGCAAAGGTATAGTGTCCTCGCGACCGTACTCAAAAGGCTCGATCCCAGCCCCGAAGGGGCGAAAGAAAACATGAAGCTCTCTCTCACCTTCAGCCTCATTCTCGCCGCCCTCTCCCTCTCGGCCGTCGGCGCCGCGCCGCAACAGGCTGCCCGCCTGAACAATCTCGGCGTGGCCTATATGAACCAGCAGCTTTTCGAGAAAGCTTTGAAGGCGTTCGACGAGGCTGCGCGTCTCGACCCCAAGCTGGAAGTGGCGCAGCTCAACCGCGGTGTCGCGCTGCTCAATCTGCAGCGGCCCGACGACGCCAGGCCGCTGCTCGATGAGGCGGTGAAGGTGAATTCCAGCGATCCCAACGCCTGGTATAACCTGGGCCTGCTGCACAAGAACAACAGCGAAACAGAAGCGGCGGCCGCTGCATTCACGCGGGTCACGCAGCTCGACCCCGGTGATTCCGACACCTGGTACTTCCTCGGCACCGTACATGCCCAAGCCCACCAGTATCCGCAGGCGATTGAGGCGTTTCAACACGCGCTGAAAGTGAACCCGCTGCATGCCTCGGCGGAGTTCGGGCTGTCGCGGTCTTACCAACAGTCGGGCGATGCAGAGCACGCCCGCGAGCACCTAAAGAAATTTCAGTACATCACGCAAAACAAACTCGGTTCGCCCATCAGTCTGGCGTATGGCGAGCAAGGGAAATACTCGCGGGTGGAGGAATCGCCCGCCGTGGTGGAGAAGGCGCCGGCAGGCATCACGGTTAAGTTTGTGGATGTCACTGCCGGTGCCGGGCTGGGCGCAAAGCCGGGTGCGGCAGAAGTGAATCCGGGCAATGCGTCTCTTCTTGGACCCGGCGCCTGCTTCCTCGATTACGACAACGACGGTTTGATTGACCTGTTGTTGACTGGCAACGCCGGCGCGGGCGGTCTCACGCTATATCACAATGCCGGCAACGGAAAGTTTGAGGACGTCACCAGGAAAGCGGGACTGGACCCCACGCTGCACCCCGTGAGCTGTGCGGTAGGAGACTACGACAGTGACGGCTTCGCTGATATTGCTTTGAGCTTGAACAACCGCGTGCTGTTGCTGCACAACGAAAAGAACAAGACGTTCAAAGATGTTACGCAAGCGGCGGGAATCAGGGCCGCCGGGCCCAACGTCGCTCTGACCTTCATCGACTACGACCACGACGGCGACTTGGATCTGTACGTTACGCAAGCGCAATTTGAAGCCAGGGACTTGGCGCGTTCGCCTGATTCTACGGACGACGCCTTCGCGGATGCCCTGCAAAAGCCAAAGCCGGCGGGCAATTGGGCCAACCAACTCTGGCGCAACAATGGCAATGGGACGTTCACCGACGTTAGTCAAGAAACGGGTTTGGCGTCGAAGGGGTACTACACCGCCGTGGCCGGCACCGACTACAACAATGACCGCGCCGTCGATATGGTGCTGGCAGGCTGGCGAAGCGGAGCCACGATTTTTGAAAATCCCCGCGAAGGCGCTTTTCTTGCGCGCAACCCGTTCCCGCCGGCGACGGATGTAAACGGAGTCGCCGTGCTTGATTACAACCACGACGGTTGGATGGACTTTGCCTTTACCCATCCCGATGGACGCGGCATTTCTCTTTGGCGCAGCGAGGATGCCGTGGAGTTTACGCCCGTTCCTCACCCTCGGCTCAATTGGGCGCGCGGCTGGGGCATCGCCGCCGTTGATTACGACAACGACGGCTACGTCGATCTGGTTGCGGTTGGAGAAACCCCCGACGGCCGCGGCGAGGTCCGCCTTTGGCGCAATCTTGGACTCGGCGGATGGAAAGACGTCACCGCCGAAACCGGGCTGGATAAGATTGCCCTCCAAGAGCCCCGCGCGATCATCGCCGGCGATTTCGACAACGATGGTGCGGTCGATCTCCTCATCACGCAGAACCACGGGCCCGCTGTGTTGCTACACAACGAAGGCGGAAACAAGAACAATTCATTGCGTCTCGTGCTCAAGGGATTGAACGACAACAAGAGCGCCATCGGGACCAAGGTGGAAGTCTTCAGCGGTACGCTCAAGCAAAAGTTTGAAGTCTACGGCGCAACGGGATATCTGGGGCAGAACTCGCCCTACTTGACGATCGGTTTGGGGCAAGCGAAAGAAGCTGATGTGGTCCGCATGCTATGGCCCACCGGCGTGTTGCAGGACGAGGTAGAGATCGCCGCCAACAAGACCCAGCTCTTCCTCGAAATTGACCGTCGCGGCAGTTCTTGTCCCACGCTGTTTGCCTGGGACGGCGAGCACTATGCGCTGGTGGGTGACATGCTGGGCGCGGGCGTGGTGGGACACTGGGTCGGTCCCAACCAGCGCAACATCGCGCGTCCAGTCGAATACGTCAAACTCGACCGCCATACCCTCCGCGAAAAAGACGGCAAGCTCAGCTTCCGTTTCATGGAGCCTCTGGAAGAGTCGGTGTATCTCGATCAAGTACAGTTGCTGGCGGTCGATCATCCCGCTGGTGTCGAGGTCTATCCCAACGAATATTTCGCCAGCAATCCGCCGTATCCAGTGTTCCGGGTGGTGTTCGCGGGCGACGCGCAACCTCCCGCAGGGGCCTGGGACGAGCACGGCCACAACCTGCTGCCCGATCTGCTTGCCCATCGCTACGTTGGCGACTTCAAGGTGCTGCCCTTCGCCGGATTCACCGAGCCCCACACGCTGGAACTCGATCTGGGTCAGTCTTACAGCGGCGGCCCGCTGTGGCTGCTGCTGCACGGAGAGATTGAGTACTTCTCGGCGACCAGCATGTACGCGGCCGATCAAGCACACTTGCAACCATTTGCTCCCTACGTCGAAGCGCTAAATGCGCAAGGCAAGTGGGTGCGTGTGGTGGACGACCTCGGTTTTCCCGCCGGCGGCTCGCGCACCATGACCGCTAATTTGACCGGCAAGCTTCCTGTAGGCACGCGGCGAATTCGTTTTACTACCAACCTGCAGATTTATTGGGATAACATCCTGATCAGCCGCACCAGTCAGCAGCAGAGCTCGCGGCTGACTCCGGTTCCGTTGGCGCAAGCCCAGCTCGGGTTCCACGGATTCCCGCTGAAAATTGAAAACCGGCCTCCCGGCAACGTCGCCTACATCTACGAAAAAGCCAGTGCAACGGGGCCTTACACGCGTCCCGCCGGAGCATACACGCGCTATGGCGATGTGCGGCCGCTACTGAGCGCCACAGACGACAAGTTTGCCGTCTTCGGGTCGGGCGACGAGGTGGCGCTGGACTTCGATCCCGCAAAACTGCCGGTCCTGCCGCACGGGTGGGTGCGGGACTACTTCTTTGCCGCCCAAGGATACGAAAAGGACATGGACTTTTACGCCTATCGTGGCGATACCGTCGAGCCCCTGCCGTTCGGAGGCATGGGCACGTATCCGTATGTGGGGAAGTCTTTCCCAGGCGATGCCGAACACTTCAACTATCTGCTCGAATACAACACGCGGTTCCTATCGGGAAACGAGGCGGGGGGATATTCGTTCCGCTACCCAGACAAGCCGTGAAGCGGATGTGATTCGACCTGCCGCCGATGATCCCCGATTGCAAGGAAATATTTGCTTCGTCCTAGCCGAACTGCCGACCCCTACGTAATTTGTTGGCGGACTTCGGAGACTGCGTGCAGCAGCGTATCAATGTCGCTGTCGTTGTTGTAGAAATGACTGGAGACGCGCACTCCGCCGACTTCTGAGGTATAGCGGACCGAGACCAGAACCTTCCGCGCGAGCAAGCCTTGCATCAGTTTTACATTTTCCGCAGCGGAGCCGACCGAGAAGGTCACAATTCCGGAGCGGTTTTCGCGGGCCAGCGGGGTCACCACTTCCACTTTCATGGCTTGCAGCCCGGCGATCAGGCGGTCGGTGAGCGCGAAGATGTGCTGGGCGATGTTCTGTTGGCCGATGTCGTGAATCAGATTGAGTGAGGCGGCCAGGCCAATGGCGCCGGGGTAGTTGGCGGTGCCGCCGGTTTCGAAGCGACGCGCGGTGGTGACATAGCTGTAATCCTGTACCGGAGTAATGGAGGGTGTTTGGAAATACTCGCCCCACCCGCCGGCGGGATCCTGCACGTCGAGATATCCGGCAAGCGGCGGAGTGAGGCGCTGCTGGGCTTCGCGATTCACGTAGAAGAAGCCACAGCCAAAGGGCGAGTTGAGCCATTTATGGCCGCCACAGCAGAGGATGTCCACCGGAGTGTCGCGCAGATCAATCGGAACCGCGCCGAGCTGTTGGATGGCGTCCACCACCAGCCAAATACCTCGCTCTCTGCACAATTTGCTGAAAGCGGCGAGATCGAGACGGAAGCCGTTGCTCCACTGCACCGTGCTGATGCAAATGACGCGGGTGCGGGGAGTGATGCGGGCCGCAAAATCTTCGGCGCGAACTTCGCCGTGGTGGTGCGGGACGACGTCGATCTCAATGCCTTCTCTGCGGCGTTGCGTCCAGGGAAGTGCGACTTCCAGGAATTCCAGATCAGAGAGCAGAACGCGGTCGCCGGATTCCAGACGAATGGCACCGGCGGCGAGCGTCAAGCCGTGGGTCGTGCTTTCGACCAGCGCGATTTCATCTTCGTGGCAATTGATGAGGCGCGCGACCGCGGGACGAGCGGCAGATCGCATTTCGTCCATAAAAATGTGGTGAGCGGTCGAGGACTCAAGCGGACAGATCAGCGTCAAACCAAGGAATTTCTCAATGGCTTCGACGGCCGGGCGCGAGGCCAGAGAAACGCACGCGGCGTCGAGAAAAGTCTTGTCGAGCAGACCAGGGAAGTGACGGCGAGCCTGAATCATGGGTTCCTTAGGCGAGAGCGATGACGTCAATTTCCACCAAAACATCTTTGGGCAAGCGTGCGACTTCGACGGTAGAGCGCGCCGGCGGCTGGGTGGTAAAGTAGCGGCCGTAGACTTCGTTCATAGCTGCGAAATCGTTCATGTTTTTTAGGAAGACGGTGGAGCGGACCACGTTCGCAAGATTGGTACCCGCGGCGGCCAGGATCGCGATGAGGTTTTGCATCACCCGTTCGGTTTGGGCAACGATGTCGCCGGCAATGACCAGCTGCGTAGCCGGATCAATGGCCACCTGGCCGGAGGTGAAGACTAGACCGTTCGCCTTGATGGCTTGGGAATATGGGCCAATCGCTTTGGGACCAAGATCGGTGGAAACTACTTCGCGCATGAAGCCTCCTAGAATGCCATTCGTGAGTTTACAGGAAACCACTATGGATTCAGGCAAGAACCTCACCACGGATTCACGGAGCCACGGAGAAAAGCGAGGATTGGCCCCTTGTCTCCGACCCGCTTGGGCGCACGCGATGCGAAACTTTCTCATCCTCCGTGGCGCGGTGGTGAGCTTTTCACTAGAACAGCGAACTCTGCTTGCGGTTTGGAGTGATGCCGAAGTGTTCGTAAGCCAATTGGGTGGCTACGCGGCCGCGGGGAGTGCGATTCAGGAATCCGATCTGGATCAAAAAGGGTTCGTAGATTTCCTCAATGGCGTCGGCCTCCTCGGCGAGCACCGCGGCCAGCGTGTTCAACCCGACCGGGCCCCCCTGATATTTTTCAATGATGGCGAGCAGCAGCTTGCGGTCAATTTCGTCGAAGCCATGGGCGTCCACTTCCAGCATCTTGAGCGCGGCTTGGGCCGTGAGCAGGTCAATGTGGCCCGCGGCGCGGACCTGGGCGTAGTCGCGAACCCGGCGCAGCAGACGGTTGGCGATGCGCGGTGTTCCGCGAGAACGGCTGGCAATTTCGCGAGCGCCGGCAGCGTCGATCTGGACGTCGAGAATGTGTGCCGAGCGTTCGACGATCACCTGCAAATCTTCGTGGGTGTAGAACTCGAGGCGCAGCATCAGGCCGAAGCGCGAGCGCAGCGGCGCCGAAAGCAGTCCCGCACGGGTAGTGGCGCCGATGAAGGTAAAAGGCTTCACATCCATGGTGTGAGTGCGCGCCGCCGGGCCCTGGCCGATGATGATGTCGAGCTTGTAATCCTCCAGCGCGGAGTAGAGGATTTCTTCTAGCGCCGGTTGCAGGCGGTGGACTTCGTCGATGAACAGCACTTGTTTGTCGCGGAGGTTGGTGAGGATGGCGGTCAGGTCGCCCTTGATCTGCAGGGTGGGGCCGGCAGTCTGCTGAAAGGCCGCTGCCAATTCGTTAGCGATGATGTTGGCCAGCGTGGTTTTGCCCAAGCCAGGCGGCCCGTAGAGCAACACGTGATCCAGAGCTTCGCCGCGGGAGCGGGCGGCTTCAATGGCGACGGAAAGGTTCTCCTTAACTTTGTTCTGACCAATGAATTCGCCGAGTCGCTGGGGGCGGAGCTTGAGTTCAAACGAGGAATCGTCCTCGACCGGGGCGGCCGAGACGAGACGGTCTTTCAGGTTGGGATCGGTGTCGGCGGCCACTGGCGGAATGGTACCACGGCGCTCAGGAACGCAAGCGGCAGGGGAGTGTGGCAACAGAATCAAACGATCGCCAGGCTGCAGCCGGTCGAGATGCAGAGAATATATACAACAATACGGCAATATATACAGGTATAATATCCCAATGCCCCTGAGCATCAAGAACGAAGCTACGGAATCTTTGGCGCGCCGGGTTGCGCGGGAGACCGGGGAATCCCTGACCGAAGCCATTCAAACGGCGCTGCAGGAGCGCTGGGAGCGGTTGCGGCAAAAGCGCCGCGGTCATCTTGTCGCGGATCAGATCCAGGATATTCTGCGACGGGTGGACACCCTGCCGCGGAAGGACTCGCGTCCGGAGGACGAGATTCTGGGCTACGACGAACACGGGATTCCCCGTTGATGGTGATTGACTCCTCAGCGATGGTGGCGATTTTTCTCGGCGAGCCCGAGCGGCAATGGCTGTTGGACGCGATCGGCGGAGCGGAAACTCGATTGATCTCCGCGGGCTCAGTGCTGGAGACCGGGATGGTGCTGGAGGCCAGGCTGGGCGAGACGGCGGGCCGCGAATTCGATCTGTTTCTGGTTCGCGCGGCTATCCAAGTGGTGAGTTTCGACGCCGAGCAGACGGAAATCGCGCGCTCGGCCTGGCGGAAGTATGGACGGAGCCGCCACGCGGCGGGACTCAACTTCGGAGACTGTTTTGCCTATGCCCTGGCGAAGGCGGCGGGGGAGAAGTTACTGGCGAAGGGAGAGGATTTTCGGCTCACGGACGTGGATCTGGTTTCGGCGATGAAAGAGTAGAAGTCGCAGCCTCGTGGTATTCGACCCGCTCAGCGCTCATTCACCATGGCCAGGACTTGCCGACATCTCAGTTGCGTAGACTCATATTCCGGGTCTACTCCTCTTCTTCCTTCACCTCACCGCGCTCAGCCTTTGCTTTCTCGATGATCTTTTCCTGCAACTGTGCCGGGACTACGTCGTAGTGGTGCATTTCCATGTTGAAGCTACCGCGGCCCTGGGTCATGGACGTTAGCTCCACGCCGTAGGTTAACATCTCAGCCATCGGTACTTCGGCCTTCACAATGGTGGTGCCTCCCTTGTTGTCCATGCCCTGGATGCGACCGCGGCGGCTGTTGAGGTCGCCCATGATGGTTCCGGCAAATTCGTCGGGCGCGGTGATTTCTGCAGACATGATGGGCTCCAGCAGGGTGGGCCGGGCTACTTCCATGGCCTTGCGGAAAGCGATGCGCCCCGCCATCTGGAACGAGAGGTCGTTGGAGTCCACATCGTGGTAAGAGCCCTCGTAGAGAATCACACGGAAATCCACCATTGGGAATCCGGCGAGATAGCCGCGTTCGGCAGCATCGCGAATTCCCTTTTCGATGGGCGCAATGTAATTCTTGGGAATGGAGCCGCCGAAGATCTCGTTGACGAACTCGAAGCCTCCGCGCGGAAAGGGTTCCACTTTGATTTTGCAATCCCCGTATTGGCCATGGCCCCCGGTCTGCTTCTTGTGGCGGCCCTGGACGTCAGCCTTGGCGCGAATGGTCTCGCGATAGGGGACTTTGGGCGCCTTCAAGACCACTTCGGCGTGGTAGCGCTTCTTCATCTTGGAAACCACCACTTCGATGTGCTGCTGGCCGGTGCCGGCGATGAGGAATTCCTTGGTCTGAGGGTCGCGGAAGAAGCGCAGCATGGCGTCCTCTTCCATCAACTTGTGCAGCGCGGGACCGAGTTTGTCTTCATCGGCGCGGCTCTTGGGCTCAATGGCAAAGGTGATGGCCGGGTCGGGCAGCTTCACCGCCGGATATTGGATGGCGGCAGCCTTGTCGCCCAAGGTATCGCCGGTGAGGGTCTCTTTGAGTTTGGCGACGGCGCCAATATCCCCGGCGTGCAATTCGTTGATCGGGACCTGCTGCTTCCCCTGCATCACAGAGATGTGGGCCAACTTTTCGGAGGCACCGCGAGTGAAGTTCTGCAGGGTCACTTCGTTTTTCACCACGCCGGAGAAAACTTTGAAGTAGGAGATGCGTCCCGCGAAGGCGTCCGAGAGGGTCTTGAAGACCAGGAGGGAACTGGGTTCGGAGTCGGCCATCTTGCGCGTTGCGGGCTCGCCGCCGTTGACCGCAACGCCTTGTGCAGTGCCATGTTCAATGGGCGAAGGGGTATAGTCCACGATGAAGTCCATGAGTTCGTCCACCCCGATGTTGCCCAGGCCGGAAGCGAACAACACGGGGAAAATGCGGTCTTCGCGAATGGCTTCATGCAGAGCGGGGACCAAGTCCTCTTCGGGGATGGTGCCCTTCTCAAAGTACTCTTCCATCAATGCGTCTTTGCCTTCGGCGACCAGTTCGACCAGCTTTTCGTGGGCTTCTTTGGCAGCTTCCGCCAAGTTGTCGGGGATGGGGCCCTCTTTGCCTTTGCCGTTGCCGCCCATCTCGTAGGTGTAGGCCTTCATGCGCACCAGGTCCACGATGCCGGTGAGGTTCTTTTCACTGCCGATGGGCAATTGCAGCGGAGTGACCGACCGGCCAAAGGCATTGACCAGCGACTCGAGGACGCGAGTTGCGTCGGCGCGGTCGCGATCCATGCGGCTCACCACAATCATGCGGGGCAGGGCAATTTCGTCGCAGTATGCCCACACCCGCTCGGTGACGACTTCGACGCCGGCTACGCCATCCACGACGACCAGCGCGGAATCCACCACGGGAAGAACCGTCTTGGCTTCGTGGACAAACATGTTGAAGCCGGGAGTATCGAGCATGTTAATTTTGGTCTTTCCCCATTCGGCGAAGGCTAGGCCGGTGGAGATGGACATCTTGCGGGCGATCTCTTCTTCGTCGTAGTCGGTGGGAGCCGAGCCGTCATCCACGCGGCCCTGGCGCGGACTGGCGCCGGCGGTGTAAAGCATGGCGGAGACGAGGGAAGTTTTGCCCGCGTGTCCGTGGCCGATCAGGGCCACGTTGCGGAGATTCGCGCCTTCATAGACTTTCACGGATTCACTCCTTAGATTGCGGCTGGTAGGGACGGGATCAAAGCAGGTGACGGGAGGGAAGCTCGGCTGTGACGCGGGTCCGATCGAGATCGGAAGAGCTTGCAGTCCCGGTTCTATGGAATCCTGCCCGGCCTAGCCTCCTTAATCAAAGCAAACTTCGGCGACTTCGCGGACGCTCCCCCATCGCAAACAATTTGGGCTCCAGTACGACCTAAAAAAAGAGTGCAGTTACAGGCCAAACCCGGAGAGCCTGCGAAAACTACAGATGCTAACACAGGAAGAGGCTCAAAGGACAGGAGGCGCGACCTTTGTGTCGGTGGATGCCCAAGGCTCCAGGGTCGTCGTTAGGAGGCCTTGTCGCCCGCTTGCATTCTGGCGTTGGCGTCGGCGGTGATTTGGTTGCGCACCGCCCACAAGTCTTTGTACATCAGGTGCTCCATGCGCTGGTGCAGCACTTCGACCGGTGTTCCCATGGTTCCCACGACTCGTCCGCCGATGATCCGCTCGGCCAGCTTGAGGTGGTGGAAGCGAAACAACTGCATGCGCTCGTCGAAGTCGAGCAGGCGCTCGGCGACGTCGTGCAGGCCGAAGTGCTGGTCGTGGTGGCGGTATACCTGATCGACCGTTAGTCCGGCATGATGGATGCGGTCCAACAGCGTCTGGCCCAATCGTGGAGCCACATGCAGCAGCGAAAGGAAGCCGGGCGAGTCCAGTCCGCTGCCATGGCCCAGACCGGCGCGGATGACGTGGTAGTCGTAGGGCGTGATGGTCTCCAGCACATGCAGAATGGAGATAGGGAAGTCCAGCATCATGTTGCAGCGGCGAATCAGGCGGGCGGCGTTGTTGTAATCGTCCGTTTCGATGCAGTGTAGCGCGCGCTCCAGGTCGAAGGCCGCACCTTTCATCACCAGTTCTGAGCTTTGGTGCACCACGAGAAACGTCATCTCGTCAGGATGCGAAAGCTGATCAGCCGCCTTTTGCAGGGCCAGCAGTTCATCGGTGTGAAGATAACGCTCGTAGTCGGACGCGCCCTTTCCGGGCAAAATCGGCTTTCGTAAATCTTCTGCGTTATTGGACATAGCTACTCCGGTCAGAGTTCAGAGGTGTGGTCAGGACGACTGCATGGGATGCGGCGTCCATTGCGGATCCCGGTCGGACGTCACAATTTCGCCGTCGCGCATGTGAATAATGCGGTCGCCATAACTGGCCGCCTGCGGGTTGTGCGTGATCATCAGAACGGTTTGGCCGAGCTCTCGATTCGATTGGCGCAACATGTTTAAGACAATGTCCGAATTCCTGGTGTCCAGATTTCCGGTGGGCTCGTCGGCCAGCACAATGGCGGGCTTGTTGATGAGCGCGCGGGCAAGAGCCACTCGCTGCTGCTCGCCGCCGGAAAGCTCGGAGGGACGGTGCTGCATGCGCTTGGAGAGGCCGAGCAGGCTGGTGATGCGGTCGTAGTGGGCCGCGTCCGGGGTGCGGTTGCCGGCGATCTCCTGAGCGATTTCGATGTTGGATTTGGCGCTCAGGGTCGGCAGCAGGTTGAACTTCTGAAACACGAAGCCAATCTTAGCCTTCCGTACTCGGGTGCGCTCGGCATCGGAGAGTTGCGCCAGGTCGATGCCATCGAGCGTTACATGGCCCGAATCAGCGCGTGTCAGGCCGCCCAGCAGGTAGAACAGAGTAGATTTCCCGCTGCCCGAGGGCCCCACCACGCTGACGAACTCGCCCTTCTGCACGGCAAAGGAAATGCCGCGCAGGGCGGGAACATCCACCTTGCCAACCCGGTAGGTTTTGTGGAGATCTACTGCTTCGATGAATGCAGTCATCCAGCAAAAACCATATCACCAAACGCAGAGGGATGCGAGGTCCGGAGCGGTGCGGATCAGGCCACGACCGCGTTTTTCGCCGCAGCGGACACCTTCTGCGACGCGCGCTTGGGACCTCGTTTGCGAATCAAAAGCAGGCGTAACTGCTCCAGCAGTTCGGCTGGAGCGAACACCCCCTTGGGAAGGAACACATCAGCCAGGGTTTCGCGCTCGTAGATCCGCACTCGGCCAGAGACCAGCAGCGTGGGCATATCTGGCGAAATCGCTTTGACTTCTTCGATGAGCTTGGCGCCATCCATCCCGGGCATGACCAGATCGGTCAAGAGCAGATCAATGCCGCCTTGCCGGAAAACCAGCAACGCGTCTTGCCCGTTGCTACAGGCAATCACACGATAGCCCCGGGTTTCCAGCAGCACCTTGCGGATGGAAAGAGATTGTTCGTTGTCGTCAACGCAGAGGATCGTCTTCTTGGGCTTCATGGATAAAACTTCACTATTTCTTCGGGGCCCAGGGAAGATAGCGGGGATCACCGATACGATTTTCCGAACGAACCAAATCGTAGAAGGAAAGGGGGAATTCGTAAAGTGACTGATGTGTCAATGGCGAAAAACACGACTTGCATTTGCGGAGCAATTATGCGCCTCATGATTTGTCGCGGTTATTCCGCCTCGCCGCTTAGAGGAAAACCTCGCCGCGCATCACTTCCACTGCATTTCCGCCCACGCGCACGTTAACTACGGAGTCACCCTTCCGAGTGGCGGTGACGAAGATTCTGCTGGGACGTTTCATCTCGATGCCTTGTTCAATCAGAACGCGCTCATCGC
>JANYBT010000028.1 GCA_025360645.1 Acidobacteriaceae bacterium
TTCGGTGATGTTCGAAAACTTCCCGTCCGAATCCTGATGCCACAGCGTCACCATGGGATCGCCGCCGCTCCGATAGCGCTCCACGGTCGAGCCCATCACCATCACGATGTCAAGCTTGCCATCGTTATCGCAGTCAAACAAGCCAATCCCGCCGCTGATAGACTCGACCACATAATGTTTATCAGCCGAAGAGATGTGCGAAACCGTAAGCCCGGACTGCAACGCAACGTCTTGGAACGTAGGAACCGAAGCAGCGGGCACCGCCGTAGGTTTCGAGGTTTGAGCGGAAAGCCCGGCCGTGAACAGCAAGAGGCAGGTCAGCCACTGGAAACGAAGGGGCATCGGTAGGGCCATTCTAACCTGAGCGTGCCGCGCCCCAGCATTCCGGTCATTAGAGTCACGATACTGACAATCGGGGTTGGCCAGCTCGGTACGTCTGAAGGGCGCTTTTGATGGCAGTTTCGATCCGTGCGCCACGACGGCTGAACCCGAGAACCGAGATCATCTCGGCCATAATCTCAACGTCGGTGCGCAACTGGCCGTCCGAAGCAAGCCACAGAATCAACTGGACGAGTTCATGAGGGCTGTATTGCGCGATGGAGGTCCGTATCGGAATCGGCGGTCGCTCCCCCCTTTTCTTCTGTGAAGAGCTGGCACCATTGATTTTCGACTTCAGGTGGCGGCCCCCTTCGTCATCTCCGTTTCGGTTGAAGCCCGCGTCGAGCTTATCGGCGTCGGCAACGGCTTCGACGAATGCCTGCATCGCACGCTTCACTTCGTCCTCTTTTCGCATGAACCAATCGGTAGACCAAATGCGGTGAAATCGCCACCCCAAGTTTTCCAACTGTTTCTGGCGGAGTCGGTCTCGGTCACGCGCCGTGTAACTAGAGTGGTAGGTCGCACCGTCGCACTCGATGGCCAGCACGAAGCGACCGGGTTTGCACGGGTGCTGGGCAACCATATCGATACGGAACTGTGATGCCCCGACCTGCGGAATTAGCGTGAGTCCCTGGGCGATCAGGACATCAAACACATCTTGTTCGAAATCATTCAACGGGATGGTTGTTAGTTGTCCGTCGCCGAGCCTTCTTCCATTGGAAGCTGCATATTCCAGGTAGTTGTATAGCAACGCGACGCCACTGCCCGCCCGAACCCGTCTCAGGTCAATATCAGTGTGGCTGAAAGACGAAACAACGGTAACCCTCTGGCGTGCACGCGTGACCGCTACATTTAGCCTGCGACAGCCGCCTTCGGAGAGCAAGGGGCCGAACCTCAGCGGAAGGTTGCCGGCTCGGTCCTTAGCGTAGCCGATGCTAATGATGATCGCATCGCGCTCGTCACCTTGAACGCGTTCCAAGTTCTTCACGAAAAACCGCTCCTGAGCCGCTGGATCAAAGAATGTCTTTATCTCAGGATGTCCATCCAGTTCGCGATCAAGCGCGGCCTGGACGCGATTCATATGCTTGATTCCCATCGTGATGACACCGAGGGTCTCGCGCGGGTGCTCGCGCGCGTGGTGGATTACGAGATCCACGACCTTTCTTACTTCGGAGGCTGCGCTTTCCTCTTGGCCATCAATGCCCGGTTCCTGTTGCACCACCTCATGACTGATCCCCGGCGGCCCGCCTGGGCCGGGGAAGGTGACTAGGCGATCTTGGTAGATATAGAAGTTGGAGAAGTTGATTAGCGCTTCGTCGCGGCTACGGTAATGCCAGTCCAGATAGCTGGACCGGACAAACGGGATCATCATATCCAGCAAGCTTTCGAAGCCCTCTGCCGCGCCAACTTCTTCGTCTGCGGCATACTCGTCTTCGTCGCTTGCGGCGAAGAACGTGGTAGGTGGTAGCTGCTTGTTGTCGCCTGCGACGACGACCTTCTTGCCGCGCAAGAGAGCCGGGACAGCGTCCTCCGGTAGTACTTGGCTGGCCTCGTCGAAGATGACGAAGTCGAAATACTGCTTACCACCATCGAGCAACTGACTCACTGAAAGCGGGCTGGCCATCCAGCAAGGGCAAACTGCCGTCAACACGTCCGCCGACTGGGCGAAGACCTTTCGCAAAGGGAGATGCCGTTTAACCTTCGCCGCTTCAGCCTTGATGAGGTGCTGCTGATCCGGGTGCTCGTTCATGGCTTCAACGGCTCGCAGGCCATGTGCTCGTCGCACGCGTTCTGCCGCCTTTGCGATCCGTTCTTTATCCAAGCGGACAAAATCATCCACGAACCCGTTGTGCGTCGCGCCCTTAAACCCGCGGATGTCAGGGTCGTCCTGGCTCGCAGCATCGAGCGTCGAGGCAATCCACGAATACCGAAACATTTGGGGCCAGTCACGAACCCTAGGCTTGTTTCTGCGGATCTCGTTGACTAGGTTCGCCACGCCGGCGGCGTCCAGCCCTTCTTCGATCTTGGTCAGTTTTGGGATCTGTTGCGCTGTTGAGTCGTCAGCGGCTAGACGCCTAAGTAGATCGCCGAACTCATCGACCGTAAATTGGTCAAAGTGCTTTTCCGCCCATAACGAGGCTATGACAAAAGCCTCCGAGAACAGGGCGTCAGTGTTCCTTTTGTGAGTAGCGAAATCGGGTACATGGCAAGGCACGGAGTCATTCTCAGCAAGTCTTTTCCAGCAGATCGCCTGCTTCTGTGCTTCCTCCAGTTCGGTAAAAAGCGTCGCGACTGGTACAGGTCCTGCTGCCCGAAGCCCACGCAATACCTTCCGAGCGCGACGGTAAGCAGAACTCGTAAGCCAAGCCCACGCGCCGAACAGACCACCCGACTTCCCTGGCTCGAGATCATGGAGCAAGGAAGCATAGCACTGACCATAGATGTCAGTGCTGTAAAGCTCCAGCTTCGCTTGAACCGCAGCCACTATATCTATGGTTTCTCTTGCATCCCCCTACAGAAACTGGACCGAGCAGGCCGGACCGTTGAACCACGACATGAAGTGAAGCCATAAATGCAGGAAACGTCTGCGCGTTCGTACGGGAGACCAGGTCAAGGGCGTGTCTTACAGCCGCACCGTCGGGGAGCTTCGCTCCCGTCCAAGCCGATGCGTCCGTTCTCAAGAATAGTGACTCGAATCCGGCAGCTTCCGACAGCAGGTCGCTGGCATACTCTGCCACCTCCGGCTTAAGGCTGTACAACTCCTCGCCGCGCCACCGAGTTGCAGTTTTCAACTTTTCCCCGAGGCATAGAAGTTTACCCTGCATCTGATATATGCTGAGCCCGGTCGGTTGTCGTTTGGAATGAAGGCGTTCCACATGCTCGTTCAGTCGTGTGCGACGCTCAATCAGTTGCTTGTGGACCTTCTCATAGTCAGCGGGAGCAGCGTTGCGTACCTTATCAAGCGCCGCTGCAACCTGCTGCATGACCTTTCTCGGTGATAGGTCGGCACCGTGTAGATCAATGGCCAAGTGACCGAGTCCGACCTCTTTCAAACGCCGAAGTACAACTTCCAGTGCCGCACGCTTTTCCGCGACGAATAGAACACGGTGGCCCGTTGCGGCCAAAGTCGCGACGAGGTTCGCGATTGTCTGACTTTTCCCAGTTCCGGGTGGCCCATGTATGACTGCGCTTTGGCCAGAGAGAACATTCGCAATTGCACATTGTTGGCTTGAGTCGGCGTCGAGCACGATGAACTCGTTGTCCGGAGAAATACCGTCGAGTTCCTTGGGATCGAGGTTCTGTCGGGATGCGCTGACTGCGCTGCGCGCCTCATTGTCCCCTGCGATCGCCGCGACAATGTCGTGCGCCGCCAACTCGCTCGCGCGCTCTTGGAGGTCCTTTACCATCGCCATCTTCTGAAAAGCAAAGTTCCCAAGGACTGCGGAGGTCTTCACTTCAAAGCCAGGGACATCGCTAGCCAATCTGCGCAACTCACCATACAGCGGAGCAGTGTCAAAAGGTTCACCTTCGTCGTCACCAAGCAGATGAGCAGTTAGATCTTCAGAGTTCACCTTCACACCAAATTGAGTGTCAAGCACATGCAGGAGGACAAGGTTGACCTGCACTGCTCCCGCGCGGCTTATAAAGAAGGAGTGAGAGCCTTTGGTTTCCAGAACAACCGGAAACAACAGAACCGCAGCATCCGCGGGCCTGCCGCCGTCGGTGGCCGTCCAGGTAGCCATGCCGAGCGATACGAACAAGGTTTGTAGACCTTTTTCTTCGTCATTCGCCTGCGCCCGACGGGCGATGTCCCGTACCAAATTCGCGACTGACTCATCTTTTCCATTGGGGAGCAACTTGCTGACGGACACTGGCTCGACACCAGACAACAGCGAGGACATCGCGGAGGTTTCTGCAAATGACAGATCCAGGGTGCCAGTCTTGAGCGGGCGGTAGTACAGAAGGTTGTTACGACGGGAAAGATCGATAAGTTTGCGTATCCAACCTTTCCGCGCTCTATCGACAGCTTCGCGTCGTGCCGCAGAGACCGGGGCGGTCGGCATATCCGTTGTATTCGGCCTTCTTGGGGCGGCTGTAATCGACATTAGCTCTTGAACGGGAGGTAGAGCGAATTATACTAAAAGCGTCTCACCACCGGCCCCAGCGGCAGCTCCTGGAGCATTTCTCTTACGGTCTTGTTCAACCCAGGATGCATCGTGTCGGGTGCGATCTCCGCCAGTGGCACCAGCACGAAACCGCGTTGCCCCATCGCCGGATGCGGCACCGTCAGCACCGGCGTGTCCACCATTTCCTGCCCGAATAGCAGGATGTCAATATCGATCGGGCGCGGGCCTTTGTTTTGCATTCGGCGCCGCCCCATGCGGCGTTCGATTTCCAGGATTTCCACCAGCAATTTCTCTGGCGTACTGCCCGCTTCTCCATAAAATTCCACGCACGCGGCGCAGTTCAAGAACCAGGGTTGGTTCTCGATCTCCACTGGCTCGGTTTCATAGAACGACGAAACCATCACCTTCCCCAGTCGCGACAGGCTGTGCAGCGCGGACCGAAGGTTCGCTTCCCGGTCTCCCAGGTTCGACCCTAGCGACAGACAAGCGGAATGAGCCACGAGGTTAGCGCACTCCTAGGCGCTGGGCTTGCCGAGTTCTTGCTTCACGATTTCGCTCACCACTTTGCCATCCACACGCATCC
Organism: Acidobacteriaceae bacterium; assembly: GCA_025360645.1. Lineage (GTDB taxonomy): Bacteria > Acidobacteriota > Terriglobia > Terriglobales > Acidobacteriaceae > JANYBT01. The sequence continues at coordinate 5,089 of JANYBT010000028.1, forward strand.
CGGCCGCCGAAAAGCGCGCCATCGCGTTCTTCATCACCGCACCCATGTCTTTCAGGGTGGGCGACCGCATTTCCGCGATGGTCTCCCGAATCCCTGCCACCACTTCATCCGCCCCAGCTGCTTTGGGCAAGTAGGCCTCGATCATAGCGATTTCCGCAGTTTCTTTCTCGGCCAGCTCCTTCCGCCCGCCCTTCAGGAACGCCTCCGCCGACTCCTTCCGCTGCTTGATCAGGGTGGTCAGCACCTGCTGCGATTCTTTGTCGTCCAGCGGCGCCATCTTGTCGATCTCGCGGTTTTTCAGCGCCGCCTTCACCATGCGTAAGGTCGAAAGCCGATGCTCCTCCCGCGCCTTCATCGTAACCGTGATGTCTTTCTGAATTTGTTCAATTAAGGACATGATGGGTTTGATTATAGAAGCATTGCGCCATCGCCTCACCTCTCGCCGGTTCGATTCCGGGGGACGCAACGCCGGCTTCCTCCCCAACCGCTTGGCAAGACTCCCCTCAATCCTCCATCATGAAGTCATGCTCCGTAAGTTGTGGCTTCTCCTGCTGCTCGTCCCCTTCGCCCAGGCCGACATTGTCGAAGACGTCCGAATCGCGCTCGCGCAGAACAACTTTGCCGCCGCCGACTCCGCCCTGAAATCGTACCGCAGCCACACCCAAGCCACTGCCGAATATCTTGAAGCCCTCTCCTGGATGGCCCGCGCCTCGCTTGCCTCCCGACATTTCGATTCCGCCCTCGACTACGCCCGCCAGACTCGCGCCCAATCCGCCGCGTTGCTCAAGACCCGCAAGCTCGATGTCGAACCACACCTGCCCACTGCTCTCGGCGCCGCCTATGAAGTCGAAGCCCAGGTCCTGGCCGAGCAAGGCAACCGTGCCCAGGCCATTGCCTTGCTGCGCAGCGCGGTCGCGAAATATCCCGGCGCATCCATCCTGCCCCGCCTGCAGAAGAATCTGAACTTGATCGCTCTCACCGGCCAACCCGCGCCGCCTCTCGACGAAGCCAAGTTCCTCGCCTCCAAGCCGGCGCCGCTGGCCCAACTGAAAGGCAAACCCGTGCTGCTGTTCTTCTGGGCCCACTGGTGTGCCGACTGCAAGATCGAGGCGCCCATCATCGCCCGCCTGCAGCAAGAGTTCGCCCCGCAAGGCCTGGTCGTGCTCGGCCCCACCCAACTCTACGGCTACACCGCGCAGCAGGAACACGCTGCCCCCCAGTCCGAACTCAGCTACATCGAAGCCGTCCGCCAGCGCTTTTACGCGAACCTCGATATGGCCGTGCCGGTAAGCACGCGCAATTTCATCACCTATGGCGCATCCACCACCCCAACTCTGGTGTTGATCAATCGCGCCGGCAAAGTCACGCTCTTCCACCCCGGCGCGCTAGCCTACGACGAATTGCGCTCAGCTCTGCAACAGGCTGCCGGCCAATAACGATCCCGTCTGAAAAGAAGTGGTTCCTCAAAAGAAGAAGTGGTCTTTGAAAAAAGTGGTCTGTCAAAAGTAGTGGTCTTTGAAAAGAAATGGTTCCTCAAAAAAACTAGCCTCTGAAGCGAACTAGTCGCCAAAAGTTTTGCTTTACCCTGTGTTACCCTGCGCCCCCTGTGGTTAAGCCTTTGACTCCAGCCACCAAAACTATCGCTCTGAGCAAATATTGTGAGGCAAAAAGCCAGGAATCCAGCTAACCCACTGATTCTAAACCGCTTCCGTGGATTCTTCCCTCCCAGGCACCATTTTCGCAATTTCGCCGCCGCGAAATGCAACCACCGACTTCACCTACAATGCCATTTTACGAGGCGGAAATGGCCCGCCAGTCGACGTTCGCGGTTCCGGGAACCCAAAGGGACACCCGCGACCTCGACGCCCGTAGCGACCCCTCCAGCCGCTAAATTCGCACCAGCTGTTGCAAAACGCAACGATATAAGCATCGACGTTAAATTTACTAGGCTTCAGACGAAAACCCGGGCTCCTGCTTTCCTCCGCCCTCCGTGCTTCGGTGCCGATCTCCCGGTCTTCTCCCGCCGCGCTACTTCCGGAAGTGTGGCAGCACAGCATCGCCAAACAACTTCGCCTGTCCCGTCCGGTCGTCGCCCCAAATCTCCAGCATGATGTGGGTGCATCCCGCCTCGCGATACTCTTCGATGCGCGCGATGCATTCCTCCGGCGACCCCGCAATGGGACAGACCTTGCGCAGAATTTCGTCGGTCACCGCCTGCGCCGCCGCTTTCCGTCCGCCCTTTTCCATGGCCTCGGCAATCGGCTTAAGTTCTTCGAAGGTCAGCCCGGCGCTTTCCAGCAGCACATCCGCCGACCCCTTGATGTTTTGCACTTTATTGGCCAGATACATGGCGGCCTGCTCGCGCGCGCCTTCCTTGCCTTGCCGCGAATCGCGCCCTATGCTGCCCACAATCACGCATCCTACAATCAGGTTTGCCGGATCCTTGCCCGCCCTGGCTGCACCTTCCAGCATGTTCTTTTTCGAGTAGCGGACAAACGCCGGCGTGGTGATGCTCGCCGTCAATAACCCATCGCCCACCGAGCCTGACATGCGCTGCAACACCGGCCCGGTCCCCGCAACATACACCGGCGGCACGGCGCGCGGCGTGTGCGCATCCGGCTTCAGCGCCGGCACACTGGCCTGAAATACTTTGCCCGCGTATTGAAACGCTTCTCCCCCCAGCACTCCGCGAATCACGTCGATGCTTTCGCGCATCACGGTGGCGGGCCCAATCTTTTCGCCCTCCCCCTCGCCAATTTCTTTCATGAAGATTTTCGACGCGCCCAGCCCCAGCAGAAAGCGGTCGCCCACCAGGTCCTGCATGACGCGCGCTTCCATCGCAATCTGCACCGGATGCCGCGTGTAAGGCGAAATAATGCCCCACCCCAGCTGAATGCGCCGCGTCTGGTGCGCGATCACGGCGAGGATGGCCGTGGAGGACCGCGATTCAAACCCGTGCTTGCGCCACCAGGGATAGGCTTCGGCGATCCAGAACGCGTCAAAGCCCGCGTCCTCGCAGGCCCTCGCCATGGCAACAGTTTCGTGCACCGGCTCCATGCTGAGTTGCAGCACACCAAGATTGAAAGGAATAGCCAATGAGTGCTCCTGGGTGAAAAAAGTTTCAAGTTTCAAAGTTGCAGTTTCAAAGTTGCAGTTTCAAGTTTCAAGTTTCGAAGTTTAGGTTTCGAGTTTCAAATTTCGAGTTTCAACCGGTTTTACTGACAACTGGCAACTGACAGCTGCTTTAAAGGCAACTGGCAACTGCCTTACTGGTTTGAAACTTGAAACTCGAAACTGCTTTACTAGTTTGAAACTCGAAACTGCCTTCCTGCCCTACTCCCAGCCGTGCTCCAACCCCTTCACCAGCTCCCACACCGCCTGGTTCAAGGGAGTGGGCACGCCGGTTTTCTTGCCCCACTCCACAATCGCGCCATTCATGAAGTCCACTTCGGTCGGGCGCTTGGCTAGCACGTCCTGCAACATGCTGGCGCGATGCTTGCCGGGAGCGCTGGCGCCTTTTTTCACCAGCGCGCGCGGATCGCCGTGCAATGCAATGCCCAGCGCCTTTGCGACTGCCTCGCCTTCGCTGATCAGATCGTCGAACAATTGCCCGGTCGGAGCAAAGCGGCTGGCCGCGCCGTGATCCAACAACGTCAGCGCACCCACCGGGTTGGTCGCCGCATTGAAAATCAATTTGGTCCACTGCGCGCCGCGGGCATCGGCCAGCGCAATCACGTTCATGCCAGAGCGCGTAATCAGTCCCGCCAATTCTTCCACCTTCGCCATTGGAGTGGCGGTCGGTTCGAACGGTCCGATCCAGGTATCGCCGGCGATGTCGAAACCGATGTGGCCGGGGCCAATGGGATGCCCCGCCGGAAACGTAGTGCCGCGAATGACCAGCTTCACGTGCGCGGCAATCAACTCTTCGTTGCCCACCCCGTTCTGCACCGAGCAGACTGCGGAATTCTCGTCGAACGCGTGTGCCGCCTGCGCCATGGCGCTGCCGGTGTGAATTGCCTTGGTCGCGACGATGCCGTAGTCGCAGCGCGGCAGTTCCCGTGCGTCGCTGGTGGCGTGGACGCGGGCCGTGAAATCGGCGACACCAGAGAGGCGCAGCCCATCCCGGTTGATGGCGTCCACGTGCTCGCGCCACAGGTCGTAGGCCCACACTTCGGCTTCGCCCGCACGCCCCAAATGGGCCGCGAACAAGCTGCCGACCGCGCCACATCCGATAATGCAAACTCGCATATGCTCTCCGCTCGCAACCTTCCGCCGTCAGTCCAGACTATTCTTCCAGACTGCTGAATTCCTTCTCGGGCCTGAGCGCCACCGCGCTCGGCGGCCGTTCTCCGCCGTGATAAAACTTCCACGGCACATCCGCCAAGTTCTCGCCCTCGGTCTTGCCAATGCGGAAGGTGTCCTGGGTGTACAGGCACACCTTGCCTTCCTGGTCCACCACCTGCGGATGCAGCGAGAAGATCATGTTCTCTTCCAGCGGGATCTCGCTTTTCGCGCCAATCGCCGGGTGCTCAATCATGGTGGTGCCGATGGAGTGGCCGGAAAGATGACCCAGCGCAAAACCATGTTTGGAGAATGCATCGGCAACTGCGCGGTGCACATTCGACGCCAGTTCGCCCGCCCGCAACAGCTTACGCGCCGCTTCCATGGACTCGGGATACGCGTCGGCCATCTTCTGCGTAGTCGGGCTGGGCTTGCCATGGATGAGGGCGCGCGAAAATTCAACCCAGTATCCACCCGCCCCGGTGATTTCCAGCGAGTAGAGCATCAGGTCATCGGCTTCCACCTTACGCAGGCCGGGAATTTTGAAATGCGCCTCAGCCTCGCCATGGGAGCCGGAAAGCACAATGTTCATCATGCGCGGGCCGGCTCCGCGGGCGAAGAAGCGCTCGACTGCGGGCGCCATGATCTCAGCTTCGGTCTTGCCCGGTTGATAGTGGGCCACCAGCGTCCAGAAACCTTCGACGATGATGTTCATGGCATCGCGCACTTCAATCAGTTCTTCTTCGCTCTTGACCGCGCGAGCCATATCGAATTGAAAATCGAAAGGAACCAGTTCCAGCGGGGCCTGCGCCAGCTCGCGATAGTCGCGAACGGCGAGGATAAAGTTCATGCCATACACCCCCATCCGCTTCCACTTGCGGTCGGCGGCGCGCTCGCGAATCCATGCCCCCGGAACGTCCGGCCACACCTGGTCTTTCACCCACGGCTTGGCTTTATCGCCGATCCAGCGGGCTTCGCGCGGAAACACCAGCGTGGGCTCGCCTTCCAGCGGCAGCACCAGGATCACGTAGCGGTGCACGATTTCGAAGCCGGAAGTGTAGAACACCGCGCCCTCGAACCCGGCATACTGATTGCCGCACACGAGCAGCGCATCCAGATTCTCCGCGGCCATGCGGGCGCGAAGGTTGCGATAGCGGCGATCAATTTCAATTTGACTGGGCAACTTTTCGTTCTCCTGGGTGCTGGTGCTCCCATTTCAAGGCTCGACGCCACACAGCTCCGCAGCCGTCAATGCATACACTTTGGTGATATCCACCAGGGTTCGAATCTCCACTTTCTCGCCTTCCTTATCGCGCGGGCCGCTGGAAGGGCCGTAGTTCACCGTCTCCACCGCGTACCGCGTCAGCACGCTGGCATCGGAGCACCAGGTCACTACATCACGCTCCGGCAGCTTGCCGAAAATGTGAGCATGGTGAATGTCGATGGCGCCGATCATCGGATGGTCTTCGCTGATCCGCGCTCCCGGGACCGAAACATAAGTCTCGAATTCCAGACCCCAGTCGGGATGCTGCTTCTGCAGCGCCAAGAAGACCTGCTGAATATCGCGCCGGGCTTCGGTCATGGGAATGTTTGGCGGCACGCGCACGTCAAGAAACAAGTCGGTCTTCTCCGGGGTGCGGCTGGCGCGCCCGGCATGGCCGCCGCGAATGCCGCCCAGGTTCACAATCGCTTTCCTGCCGCCGTAAGCCGCGCGCTGCTCCCAATCCGCGATCCACTTCAGAATGGGATCCATCAACTCGTACATGCGGCGGATGGAGTTCATCTCCTCGCGGTTTTCACAGAACGCGGTGTGGACATAAATCCCAGTGCACGAGATGCGCACCCACATGGAACCAAAATGTTCCAGCACTACGTGGGTATCGGTAGGCTCACCGAGAATGCACATGTCCGGGAGAATGCCGTGGTTCACCAGGTAGTGCGTGCCGTAGCCGTAGCCGCGATACTCTTTGCCCTTGAACTCGCCCCACTGGGCCTTTTCAATTTCTCCTGCAACCGCGGCGACAATGACATCGCCTTTCAGCCGGACGCCCGCCTTTTGCAGCGCCTTGAGTGCGTGCACATAGCAGGCCAGCGCGCCTTTCATGTTGTAGATGCCCAGGCCGTAGATGAATCCGTTCTGCACCACCGCGTGGGTCTTGTAGCCAATGCCGGTGAGGAAGTCTTCGTCGCCTGAGTTCGACGTGTCCATGTGGCCGTTGAACATCAGGTTGCGGCCGCCGCCGGAGCCGGCCCAGCGGCCAATCACGTTGGCGCGGCCTTCTTCCACTTCCTGCCAGGTCACCTGTACCCCGAGTTGGCGCAGCGCGGCGTCCATGTACTGCGCCATCGCCAGTTCGCTTCCGGTGGGGCTGGGAATGTTGATCACATCGCAGCACATGGCGATCAACGACGGCTCATCCACCGCCGCGACGAGGCGTGCAGCGAGTTGCGGGTCGAGATTGGTTTTTGAAGTCAAGTCAGTCGCCAGTCAATTGTCAGTTGCTAGTTGTCAGTTGTCGGTTGTCAGTGCCAAGTCAAAACCTACTCTCACTTGCCCGCCAAGCGGAAATCATCCGGATACGTACACATCTTTTCGCTGCCGGTGTCAGTGATCCAGAAATTGTCTTCCAACCGCAGGCCACCGCCGCCGGGCCAGTAGATGCCGGGTTCAATCGCCAGCACCATGCCTTTGCGGATGGTGCCCGTCCCCGCCTGGTGCGCATACGGATATTCATGCGCTCGCGCTCCCACTCCGTGACAAATCGGATGCGAAGGCTGGCCCGCATATCCGCCTTCGCTGATGCGGGCGCGAATCAGTTTGTCCAGTTCCGGAAAGCTGGCGCCGTCGCGCGCAAACCCCACGCCTTCATGGAACACCTTGAGCAGCAGGTCGAGCAGCTTGTTGTATTCGAGAGTCAAATCGCCAGGACACGCGTTCTTGGTCAGGTCGGTCCAGTAGCCATCGGCGCATACCCAGATTTCAAACAAGGTCGGCTCGTGCTCCTGAATGGGCCGGTCGCCGGTCGCAGTGAACGTCGCAATGCCTTTGCCCGACCACACCAGCGTGAACGCTCTCGCCATTTCGACTTTGCCCTGATAGCCGACGCCCAGCCCGTGCACGAAACCTTCATACATGCCGCCCACTTCGCTTTCCTTCATGCCGGGCTTCATGTGTTCGCGGGTATAGTCCATGGCAAGCGCAGCCAGTTCGTTGGCAATCTTCATACGCTCGATTTCCTGCGCCGTCTTGATGGCGCGGGCTTCATTGAGCAGCGGCGTACTGTCCACGACCTCGCCGCAAACCTTGCGAAAACTATCAAAGTAGTTCTGCGTAAATGTCGTCGGCTCGCCCACCATGCGGTCGCTGGACTGCGTGCCCATGTTCAACTCGACGGCCACTTTGTCGGTCAGGCCGCGGGTCTTGAGCACATCGAGCGCAAGGTCGAAGGCGCGGAACTGCGGTGGACGAGGATCGCTCGGGTGGTATCCATCGAACAGTCGAATGTCGCGGGTCCACGAATTGCGGTCGGCGTCCTTCTGCTGCGGCTCCAGCGTGATCAGCGTGGGCTCACCCTGCTGCGGAAACACCACCGCATCGTATCCCTTCATCCCCCAGTAGTTGGTCAGGTACACCACGTTGTCGGGGGCGCGGCACACCAGCGCGCTGATGTCCCGCTCTTTCATCATCGCGCGAACCCGCTCCAACTTCGTGTTGTCAATCGGCCAGGACATTGTGATTCTCTTTTGCTGCATGACTGCATCCGGCATGACTGCCTGCGGCTACGAATGCACTGACGCGTGCGCCGGCTTGTTCTCCTCCTGATAACTCCAGGAGTCCTGCTTGCCCTTGATCAGGCGATACACCGCGGTGTGCAACGGCGCGGCGACCCCCAGGCGCTTCCCTTCGCGCGCGATCGCTCCGCTCAAAAAATCCACTTCCGTCGGCAACTGCCGTCGCACGTCGTACAGCATGGACGGGGGATGGTTCGTCATCGCTCCAATTTTGTTCATCGCCCACGGGTCTTCGTGCAACTCGATCCCCGCGGCCGCTGCGACCGTCTTGCCCTCGTCCATCAACTCATGCAACAAGCGCCCTAGATCCGAATACTTTTCTTCCGCAGCGAAATGCGGCGAGTGCGGCAGCCCGGTCAACGCCGAAACTCCATTCACCGACGCATTGAAAATCAGCTTCGCCCACTGCGCCGGCTTCGCATCTTCGAGCGCCTGCGCCTTCAACCCGCTCGCCACCATCAACTCCGCCATTTCTTCGACCAGCGCGAACCGCGTCCCGCTTGGTTCGAACGGCCCCATCCACGTCGGCGTGTCGAGTTCATACTGCACGTGGGTATCGCTGTGACGCGTGCCGCTCATGAATGTGGTCCCGCGAATCACGTAGCCGCGGGTGTGCGCCGCAATAATTTCTTCGCTGCCCAGGCCGTTCTGCGCCGAGAGAATCGCCCCATGATCGAAGCGGTGTCCCACCCGCCGCATGGACTCCTCCACCTGCGTTGCCTTGGTCGCGATGATTCCCAGGTCGCACTCCGGCAACTTCGCGGGATCGGTCGTGGCTCGCAGCCTGACGGAAAACTCGTGCGCTCCGCTGACCCGCAATCCATCGCGATTAAGCGCGGCCGCATGATCTTCGCGGCGCACCAACGCCCACACCTCCGCCACCCGTGCCAGATGCGCGGCGTACAGGCTGCCGATCGCTCCCACTCCGACGATGCACACTCGTTTCATTTCTTATTTCGTAGCGCCATTTGCTTGCGCCCGCTTCTCCAGCTTCACCAACTCTGCCAACTGCCCGCCTTCTTTCTTCGCCAGCACCCGAAAAATGCTGTCCGCATTGTTAAACGAATCGTGGATGAACACTCCGCTGGCATACAGCGCATCTTGCAACGCCGCGGAGATGGTATGGATCGGGGCCGCGCCGCCTTCGCCCATCCCCTTCGCCCCGCTGTAGCTGTGCGGCGATGGCGTGCACACGTGTCCGTACTTCACCTTCGGCATGTTGACCGCTGTGATCGGAATGTAATCGCTGAACGTACTGGTCAGCATGTTGCCTACCTCGTCATACACGCAGCTTTCCATCAACGCCGCGCCGATGCCGTGCGCCGTCGCTCCATACACCTGGCCCTCCACAATCGGCGGATTGATCACCGTACCGCAGTCGTCCACCGCTACGTAGTCCAGAATCTTTGGGATAAATGTCTCGCGGTCCACTTCCATCACCGCGATGTGCAGTTGCGACGCGTAGGTCAGCGTGAGCTGCCCATACTTCCTTTCCTTGTCCGGAACCTTGAACGGCGCGCGCCACACGTACCGGCAATTCAGCGTCACGTCATACATCTCTTCCGGCAGCACCGCGCTGTTCACGTTGACGATGTTGGCCAATCCCCAATAGTTGATGGACTTGCCGGTGCTTTTCGCGCGCACTTCCGGTCCCTGCTCTCCGGAACCAAATTCCAAATCGTCTTCCGTCGTTTCCAGCACATGTCCGGCCAGCCGCTTCATCTCCGCTTTCAACTTCTGGGCTGCGCCGTGCACCGCCGACAATCCCGACACCGCGAACTGGCTGGCATAGGTTCCTGAGAATCCAGTGTGAACGTTGCGCTCAGTATCGAAACCGGTGCGCACCGTGATCTTGTCAGGATGGATGCCCAAGACGTCCGCCACCACCTGCGCGGCCGTGGTCTCATGCCCCTGCCCCTGGGGACACGACCCCACCGCCACCACCACTTCGCCGTAGATATCGAGTTTGCAATTGGCCCCCTGCGAGTTTCCGGAAAACGGCGCATAGGGATTCACAATCTGCGACTGCCCAAAATTGTTGGTGCCGGAATCAAGCGTAGTGCCGATGCCAATGCCGATCAGCCGTCCCTCGGCCCGCGCCGCCGCCTGCTTCGCTTTCCAGTCGTCCCAGCCGATCAGCTTCTTGCCCACTTCCAGCATCTTGGGATAATTTCCCGAGTCGTAGATGCATCCGTTGGGCGTGAGATAAGGAAATTCCTCGGGACGCACGTAGTTCTTCAGCCGCATCTCGTCCGCGGGAATACCAATCTGGTGGGCGCAGATGTCCACCACGCGCTCCAGAAACCACAAGTGCTGCATGCGCGAGTAGCCGCGATTAGGGCCCACTGGACACTTGTTGGTCACCGCCTGGGTAAAGTCAATGCGCGCGTTCTTGAAGCGATAGACGCCGGGAAACACCTGCGACCAGATGACGCATCCCAGCGGTTCATAACGAGGGTAAGCGCCGCAATCGTCAATGTGGTGTGAATCAATTGCGGTGATCACTCCGTCCCGGTCAAGCGCGACCCGCGTTTTACGGAACGTACGTTCGTTCCCGTGCGCGCTCGAAACCATGTGCTCGGAGCGCGACTCCACCCACTTCACCGGACGCCCGCCCGCCTTCTTCGATGCCAGCGCGCACACCGCCATCTGCGGATAGCTGGTGATCTTGATCCCGAAGCTGCCCCCAATGTCCGCCGTCTGTACTCGGATGCGGTCGATGGGCACGCCCAGATGCGAAGAAAGAAACTGTACCGCGAACGAGGGAAACGAATTGTTGCACTGGTAGTAGATGTGCTCGTCCTTGGGGTCCCACTGCCCAATGACAACGTTGTTTTCCAGCGGCGTGCTGGAAAAGCGATGGAAGTGCATGCGGTCGATGTTGACAACATACGCAGCATCGCGGAATGCCTGTTCCACATCGCCGAATTCCCACACCCCGTTCCACACTTGGTTGGTGGCGGCGCCTTCGTGCAGGATGCTCTTGTCGGTGAGCGCATCCTCCGCGTCCATCACCGGATCGAGCGCTTCGTATTCGACCTGCACCAGCTCGGCGGCGTCATCTGCCAGGGCGGCGGAGTCGGCAACCACCGCGGCCACTGGCTCTCCCTGGTATCTCGCCCTGGTGACCGCCAACGGATAATCTTTGATGTTTTGCGCCGGGCCGGGTCCGATTTCAATGAAAGGTTGAGTCTGGGCCGCGATCTCCGCTCCGGTCAGCACACACGCCACTCCGGGCAGCGCTTCGGCGGCCGATGTGTCCACGCTCACAATGCGTGCGTGCGCATATGGCGACCGCACGAAACGCAGATACAGCATCTCGCGCAGTTTGATGTCGTCGGCAAATTTTCCCAGGCCGCGGAGCAGACGCGATTCTTCCTTGCGCGGAAGCGATGCCCCCACCCAGCGCTTGCCGTTTTGTTTTTCGTCAGCCACAGTCTGCCATCTCCTTCGAAGCTCTTACGTCAATGCCGCTTGCAGCGCATCAATTAGTTTCTGCACCTGCTTCTTGCCCAGCGGTTCCAGCAATCCGCCCGCGACCGAAGCCAGCCGCCCAAAAATTTGCGCCTCGCCCTGCCAGTTCACTTTCGTGCCTTCCCCGTTGGGGGATAAATCAAAGCCCGCAATCATGGAAACGTTTCCGCCCGCCACGCTGCCCTGGCCTTTGTACTGCGCCCGCGTGGGACGGTCGGCCTGCGTCAGTTCCATCTTCACGTCGGCCGTGCCCTTGATGTGCGAAATTCCTACGTTCACTTTCACGTGGAAATGGGTGGCGTCGAGTACCGTCACGCCCTGGAACTCGGGCAGCAGCGGCGCAAATTTGTTGGGATCGGTCAGGAACTCATACACCGCATCCGGGGTCTTGTTGATTTCAAACTCGCCCGACAACTTGATCGCCACGCCTAGGCTCCCTTCCGGTTGTCTGCCGCCAGTTGAATGGCCTTGAAAATATTCTGGTATCCCGTGCAACGGCAGGTATTGCCCGCAATGGCTTTCCGAATGTCTTTCTCGTTCGGGCTGGTGTTGTGTTCGAGCAATTGGTACGTCGAAATCAGCAGGCCCGGAGTGCAGTATCCGCACTGCAAACCGTAGGCATCGCCAAAGGCTTTCTGAATGGGATGCAGCTCGCCGTTGTGCGCCAGGCCTTCCACTGTCAGCAGTTCCGCGCCATCCGCCTGCACCGCAAACGTGGTGCAAGACTTTACCGATGCGCCGTTCATCAGCACCGTGCAAGCGCCACAGTAGGTGGTATCGCAGCCCACGTGGGTGCCGGTCAGGTCCAGTTCCTCGCGCAGAAATTCCACCAGCAACATGCGTGGCTCCACCAGGCGCTGGTATTCTTTCCCGTTCACTTTTAGCGTCACGCTGATTTTCTCAATGGTCTCAGGCATAGCGGTCTCAGGCATAAATGTGGCTGACCTCAACTTGTTCTCCGTGGGCGCGGCGGGCGGCGATGGCGATGGCGCGCTTCACCAGCGCCCCCACCAACGCACGCTTGTAATCGGCGGAGCCGCGCATATCGTCTTGCGGCTCAGCGGCGGCACTGGCGGCTTCGCCAGCGGCCGCGAGGGCTTTGTCGTTTAGAGTCTGTCCGCGCAGTGCGGCTTCCGCGTCTTTCGCTTTGATCGCCGTTAAACCGACACAGCCGAGGGCAATGGCGACGTCCGTGCACCTGTCGCCCTCCATCGTGAGCTGTACCGCCGCGCTCGCGGTGGGATAGACCGGCGCAGAACGCTTGAACGCGAGATAGGCTCCGCCCGAACCCTTGACGGGAATCTTCACCATCACTTCACTGACCAGTTCATCGGGTTGTAGCGCGCTGGTGTAGGCGTCGAGAATAAATTCGCTGAGCGGAATCACGCGCTCCGGCGAACTTGCCCCCAGGCAGCGGACTTCGGTGGAAAGAGTAGAGAGCACGCAGGCCCAGTCGCCGCTGGGATCCGCTTCCGCCAGCGACCCGCCGATAGTGCCGCGATTGCGAATCTGCACGTCGGCAATTCCCGCCGCGCAGTCGTGAAGGATGGGGACCGTAGCAGCCAGTGCGGAATTTTCAATTTCCGCGTGGCGGGTAAGCGCGCCAAAACGCAGCACGCCCCCCTCGCTCACCCCTGTCTCGCTGTAGCCCCCCTCGCCCACGCCCGCCTCGCTGTGGATGTAAGAAGTGCCGGCGATAAAGTTCAGGTCCACCAAGTGGGCAGGGTTGGCGAAGCGCAGCTTCATCAGCGGGATCAGGCTCTGTCCGCCCGCGAGCAGCTTGGCCTGGTCGCCCAGTTGCGCCAGCATGGCGGCCGCTTCTTGCAGCGACTTAGCGCGGTGATAGTGAAATGATCTGGGATACATCGTGGTCTTAAATCCTTTTTAGTTCTTGTCATCCTGAGCGAAGCGAAGGACCTGCTTCATCCCTCCTCGCTAACTCTTGCGCCTTTATAAAACTGTCGAGCGCGAGCCCCCGCGACGGCTCCCAGCTTACCATCCATCATTCCTGGCGCGCCCAAAGCCCCACGCAGTCAATGCTAGCGCCGCTGTCACCAGCACCGAACCAGCAATCGCCAGCGCCGAGCCCAGTCCGCGGGCGGCCTCCACCGTCTGCAAAATCACGCCCAGCGGAAACACCACCGAGCCAATGAGCATCGCCAACGCAATCTTGAACCGCGCAGTCTCGCGGAAGTGCACTCGTTCAAACGCAGCACCCAGGACAATCATCAACATGGCTAACCCGATCCAGTGCGAGTGGACGTCCACTTGGCGAACATAGTTGTACTTGGTGGAAGCGTAGGCGTCGAGCGCGGCGTTCGACTGCGGCAGGTGGTCAGCCGCGGCATAAGCGAAAGCCTCCGCCAGCGATCCCCCCAGACGATCCAGCGTCTGGTGCTCGCGAAATAGAGCGAAGTGAAGCCCATACAACATGCCGCAAGCGGCCAGCGCCATTCCACCCAACAACAACAGCTTGCGGGACCCGCTCATGCCCCTGCTCCCGTGGCGTCGAGGTTGCCGGTATAGCGCAGGATGCCGGCAAGCATTCCCAGCAGCGCCACCAGGACTGCCGCTCCGCCGAGGTCGGCGATGCCGCCCGCAATTAACCCGAGGTGCAACTCCAGCGCCACGAAGACCGGCAAAACCACTGACCCGCCCAGCAGCGTCATCACCCAGCGCCGCCGCCACCTCTCGCTCAGCAGCACATAGGGCTGGACAAACGACAGCAGCATGGCCAGCAGGCCGAACTCGATGAGGTGCGAGTGCGTCGCGATGTTTACCGCATGGGCGCCCGCCAGGTTGCCGAAGTTCGTTACTTCCGCCGACGCGCCGGAAACATTGTCGGTCGCGGCCGCGGAAATCATCGTGTGCAGGATGCTCAGTTCCATCGCCTCGTGCTTGTAGAGATCCGCGCCGGCATACCAGGCTCCGTGCAGAAAACCCGCCAGAATCAAAATCGTTCCGCCGCTCAACAAAGCCCGCGCGGCCCAACTTGTGTCATGGGGTAGCGGCGTCTCTTGCCGATGCGGCGCTTGCAAATATTTCCAGTAGCCCCAGGCTTCCGCCACCAGCACAACGATCAGCAACCCTCCGGCCGAATCGGCGAGCACGCTGGCCCATCCCAGGACCGCAAACGGGCTGTAAGCTAGGCCAACATAGTGAATCAGGAAAATTCCCACCGGCAGCGCCGCGCCGCCAATCAGGAACCCCGCGGCCAGCGCCTTTTTGCGAGCTGCGGAAAAGGCGATGAAGGGCTGGACCAGCGCCAGCAGCAAAGCCAGGTATCCGGCGTCAATCATGTGAACGTGGGCGTCCACCTTGGTGCCGCGGTCTTCCAGAACACCGCCGAGGCCGGTGAAGATGCCATTGATGGCGGCAGGATTTTTGGCCGCAACGGCGTGCGCGGCCGCCCGCAACGCTTCGCCCTGGCGTCCGGCATTAGGGTGCAGGATGAAAACTGCAAAGACGTCGCCGAACAACATGCCCGCGGCCACCAGAGCGATTCCGCCAAACACCAGCAAGCGGCGCGCGCTCATGGGCGCGAAGACGTTGGTCAGCGGGTTGGCTGCGATGGTTGCCATGGCGTCAGCGGTGCGAATTTTTCTCGCCCCTACTCTGCCTCCCCAATGGTGCGGTACTTCCCCCGGAAATAGAGCAGCGGGTCGCCTTCGCCGACCACCACTTCCTCCACTTCCGCAATAAAAATCGTGTGGTCCCCAGCCTCCTGCTCGGTGTGCAAGCGGCACTCCAGGTAGGCAAGCGCGCCGTGCAACACCGGCGTGCCCAGGGCGGTGCGGTCAAACCTGGCGCCCGCAGCTTCGGCATGTTGATGGACCTCGGAAGACTTCGCATAATACTCCGCAATGGCCCGCTGCCGGCTCGAGAGCACGTTCACTCCAAAACGTTTTCGCGCCTGCAGATGGGCGTGAGTGCGGGCCCGGTGGTCCACGCAAACCAGCACCAGCATGGGATCGAGCGAAACCGAAGTGAACGCATTGGCCGTCATACCGTGGACCTCCTGGTCCTGATCCACCGTAATCACCGTCACCCCGGTGGCAAATGCACCCAGTGCCTTGCGAAAATCCGCAGCTGTCAGTTTCATCGAGCGAAGCTTATCCCGTCGCCGGGAAGTTGTGCAAAACGAGCGGCGAAGAAATCTTCCGCCGCTCGCGGAAGCAATTAAAAAGTCAAACGCAGCGCGAGCTGGATCTGCCGCGGATTGAAGATGGCGCGCGGGGTTCCATAGTTCGGGTTCGGCGAACCTCCCAGAAATGTGCCGGGCGTTCCCACTGGCAGGAAATCAGGCGCGGTGTAGGTGGTGTTGTAGAAGCGGATGTTGACCGTGTTCAGGGTATTGAATGACTCGGCCAGCGCCTGCAGGTTGAAGCGGTCGCCCAGTTTGAAGCTGCGCGAGATGCGCAGATCCACGCTCTGGTAGCTGTCGCCCTTGAAGGTGTTGCGCGGCTCGATGCCCACCCGGTCGTTGCTGGTAAAGCCGTCGCCGTTCGTGTCGAGCCCGGCAAACTTGGTGAAGTGGTGGGGCGACTCAAACGTCATGATGGTGGAGAGCTGCCAGTTGTTGACCAGCGCGTTGATGTTGGTGGGGCCCGCGAAGGTGGCGTTGGCCACAAAGCGATGCCTCACGTCGTCCGCCGACAGCGCTTTCTCCGCTCGGAAGTTGAAAGTGTTTTGCGGGATCAGCACGAAACTGGGATTGGGGCCATTGTCCAGGGCCTTCGACCAGGTGTAGCTGATGCCATAGCCGAAGTGATGCGAGAGGCGCTTGTTGAAATCCACCAGCAGGCCATCGAATTCGGAGTACCAGCGGGAGTCCGCTTCGAAGAACACGAAGTTGGCGCTGGCCGGAACGAACTGCGCCTTGCAGCCGGTGTTGCCCTGGGTATCGTGCAAGCCGCAAATCTGCGGAGTGACGGGATTGGGCGCCTGGTTGATGTTGTAGAAACTGCCCAGGTGCACGCCGTGGGTGCGCAGGTAGCTGATGCTCAGGATGTGGTCGGGCGCCGGTTGCAATTCGATCGAGAGGCTGTGCTGGATGCCGTAAGGCAGATGGTGGTTCTGGGTGAAGCGCGCGATGGTGGCGGGGCCGGTGAAGCCAGGAATCCCGGCGGAGTCGGGATAGGTGCCAGAGGCGATCAGCGTATTGAACGCGGTTTGCAGTGGGCCACCCGGGCCCACGCCGCTGGCGAACCCAAACAGTTGCGAAACCGAATTCAGCGTGTTTTCCTGCGGGCGAAATTGCGTCTGTCCTCCGCAGGAGGGTTTTTGGCAAGCCAGCAGGTTGGCGGGTATGATGCCGTGGAACAATCCGATGCCGGCGCGGATCACCACGTTCTTGCTGCCCCCGATGTTGTAGGCAATGCCGAGACGCGGATCGTATCCCCGCTGCGTGTTGATGACGCCGGAGGGCCAGGTTTCCCAGTCGGTGCGCAATCCCGCATTGATGGTCAGCTTTTGGGTGGCGCGCCAGTTGTCTTGCGCGAACAAGCCGCTGTAGGTGTGGTCGAGCGTTCCCACCGCGCCGTTGCGCACTGCATCGGGATAGTGGTTGAGCTGGTAAACCGATGTATCGAAATGAGTTTCGTTGAAATTCGGCTTCTGAAAACGCTCGAAGAAAATCACCACTGGATCGTGATCCAGCAGGTTGGAGAAGTTGCACACCGAATTCGGGTTGTTGGGATCGGGAGCGATGCAAAGGAACGTGGTTTCAAAGGGATAGAACAGCGGGAACGACTCGGTGGTGCGCACGAAGTTGTAGTCGCCGCCGAAGCTGAGGGTGTGCTTGCCAATGTTCTTGGTGATGTTGTCCACCAACTCAAAGCGCTTTTCCTTGTAATAGTCTGGATTGCCACGGTTTACGCCAATGGCAAACTGGTTGGCGACTTCCAGATGAGGCTGCGAACTGACGGTGGGGAAATCATAGTTGCGGTCGGCGTATTGCACGCGTAACTCATTGACCAGCGAGGAACTTAGCGTGGTGGAGAGGTTGCCGACCAGTGAGTGGTCCTGGCTGGAATTATTCTTGAAACCCGAGGGCAAATCGAAGCCGTCATTGAGCGGGGAGTAGTTTTTCAACGCGCCGTTGTTGAAGAAGTAGCGGACAAACAAGTTGTTCTTGTCGTTGATGGTGTGGTCGAGCCGCAGCAGCAGATTGTCATAGTCGGTGTTGCGGGTGACGTTCAAGTTCTCCAGCGGGAATCCGATGCCCGACTTGAACTGGTTAATGGTCGTGATGTTCTTGAGAATAATGGAGTTATAGTACGGCGACTCGCGGCGGCGCTGGCCCTCATAGTTGCCGAACAGGAAGGTGCGGTTCTTGATGAGCGGGCCGCCGAGAGTGAAACCGTACTGGTTCTGTCGCAGCTTGTTGAGTTTCTTGCAGCCACCGGAGGTCAAGTCGCCGGGAATGGTGCAGGACGCGGGATCGGAAGAAGCCAGCAGGCTGCCGGCGTCGAGCTTGTCGTTGCGGAAATATTCATAGACGGAGCCGTGAAGCGTGTTGGTGCCGCTCTTGGTGATGATGTTGACGATGCCGCCGACGGCGCGTCCGAATTCAGTGCTGTAACTGCTGTTGATGACGCGGAATTCGCGGACCGCTTCCTGCGAGGGAGTGTACTTTTGCACGCCCGAGGCGGTGGATATGTTGTCGGCGCCATCGACGGCAATGAAGTTGTAGTGGATGTTCTGTCCGGCGAAGGAGAGCTTGGTGACCGGCTCGATGATGACGTCGGTGCCGCCCGAAGTGGTGTCGCCGATCTTGACGCCGGGAGCGAGCAGGGCGAAGTCGATGAATTGACGGCCATTGACGGGCAAGTCCTGGATTTTCTGCTGGTCAATGACGGAGCTGACCATGGTGCGGGTGGGCTCGGCAACCGCGCCGACGTCCTGTACTTCGACTTCCTGGGTCACCTGGCCAATGGGGAGGCTGAAATCGAGGTGGCCGGCCGCGCCGACTTCCAACTGGATCTTCTTGACGCTTTTCTTGAAGCCGCCATGCTCGGCACTCACCGTGTATTCGCCGGGAGGCAAGGCGGAGATTTGGTACTCTCCGGTGGCGGTGGCGGTGGCGGTGCGACTGGCGCCGGTGGCGGTGTTCAGCGCCGTGACCCTGGCCTGCGAGAGCACAGCACCAGTGGAATCGAAGACGCGGCCCTCGATGGAAGTGTTGACCTGCGCGGCCAATGGGCTGAGCAGGAGCGCGAGAAGAGCGAGGGAGAGGGCCGAGCGAAACGTCCGAGACATGCTTGCCTGCGTCGATGCGGAAATCATGAGATTCCTCCGTTGCAACAGCTCACTGCGAATTAACCAGCCCGGGATTTCTTCCGGCCGAACTCATTGCCTTCCTCAGAAGCGGCCGCGGTCATGACTTGAGTGAGGCGGGCCTCCGAGTCTTGCAGGTGCTGCGCCAGCAGGGCGGCGCACTCTTTCAACTTGCCAGAATCCAGATACTGAAAGATCTTGCGGTGGATGGGGATGAGGGCGATGGGGTCGTCGTGACGGCGATCCACCAGGACCATACCCAGGCGCAGTTCGCCGATGACATTCTGATAGAACGTCTCCAGACGCTGGTTGCGGTAAAAACGGATGAGCGCGCTGTGGAAAGCAAGGTCAAACTCGACCGCGCCGACAAAGTCTTTGGCGCGGAGGGTGGCTTCATAACTTTCGAGGGCGGAGCGAAGATGCAGTTTGATCTCCGGGGGAGCGTGCCTGGCGATCATGACGGCGGGCAGCTCGAGCACGCGGCGGATGTTGTAGATCTCTTTGACGTCACGCAGAGAAAGCCGGGAGACGGCGACGCCGCGATGCACGCTGCGTACCAGCAGGCCTTCGAGGATGAGGATGCGCATGGCTTCACGCATGGTGTTGCGGGAGACGCCGAGAGAAGCCGCCAGAGGGGCTTCGGTGAGCTGCGCGCCGGGGCGGAGCTCGCCGTCGAGGATGCTTTTGCGAACCGCGGAGGCGACCTGGTCAGCCACGGAGACGCGATGGATGCGGGAGGTGGACACGGATGGGAAGCATGTTGCACCCGGATCGTTCACTTTGTCAAGTGTTGAATTGTTGAACAATCGAGCAAAAGTGCGAGACACTGCTGTGACGCTAAATTTGCAGCCGCGAGAAGCTGGTAGGCTAGCTCGAAGACGGCGCGGTTCGGTCGAAGGAGCATCGAGGAGAACAAGGGTTGGCCATTTCCGAGTACAAAGCGGCAGTGCGACAGGGTGCGGGACTCGACCGGC
>JANYBT010000076.1 GCA_025360645.1 Acidobacteriaceae bacterium
CGGAGAAGACGGGATGCTGGAAAAAGCTAAAGAGATTGTGATGGAAACGCTGGATGCTTCCAGCGACGAAGAGAAGCGGGACTATGGCGTGATCAAGGAAAAGATCCGCGCCGACCTGAAGCGCTACATTTCCAAGCGCACGCAGAGAAGGCCGCTCATCATGCCGGTGATATTGGAAATATAGTTTTGCCTCGCGTCACGCTACAGAATAAAAAGGATATCCAATGATTACGCCCGGCTGTATGGAACAGCGACGACGGAAGCTCAAATGAGCCGGATGGCGGGTTTTACACCACGCTCATAAAGGTCCGCATCAGTCGGAACTAATCTCGACGGTTAGACTTGCGTTCGAATCAGGCGTCGGCTCCAAGAATTTATAGTTTGGTTCAACATCGCCCGCAAAGATCAGCACCTTGAGATTCAAGTCCACTGCCTCAAATGCTTTCTCGATGGCTTGACCGACCAGACCAAGCGTGGCCGGATCATAAATGACCTTTGGCGCTTTCCACTCAATCGCGAATATGTTTTCCCAGTCCGCATCAGAATGCCTGCCAAAGAACTTGTTGGCTGCTTCGCCGATAGTCCTGAGAGTTTTGACGAAAAGCCCCTGCAATTCCGGCAAGTCGAAGTCAAGGTCCTCTGCTCTAAATGCACTGCGAATCACCAGGCTGGGATCTTTCGACGTGACATCGTATCCGGGCCGAGGCGCTCCTTGCCTGTCTGCACCAAAACAAACCACTCTAATCGAAATGTCGCTATCCAAGGCTATCGTTCGTTCAACGCCTGCCTTTTGCTGCGGCAGTTGATCTATCACGTTATGTAGTTTGCTGATCGCGGTATCGGATAGCGCCCCATGGTATGAATGACTCAATAACCCCTGAAAATTTAACTTTGCCGGATCGTTGATTCTACACTCTGCCCACCTGGCACTAGCAACAGTGCGGATAATGTCCTGCGGCTCCTGCAATCGCTTTACCTCAATTCGAACACGCTTACCATTGCCGCGCGCGATGAAGTCCACCGATGGCCGAATCTTATCAGCGAGCACAACCTCAAAATCTGTATACCCCAACCTGCTGAGCCGCAGTACCGATAAGACCTCGGTCATAAAAGTCTCCAGGCGCTCCCAAGTTTGTTTGCAAAGCTCCTCGTCTGCTTTTCGGACCGCGTCATCACGGTTTGTGATCACATTCCTAAACTCAGCGATCCACGCGTTCCACGCCCTAACGGCAGATGAATTGCTGACTGCCAATGCGTCGAGTATGAACACTCGCTCGTCTTTGTCTATGAAGTGCGTAAGAGCCCTACCCAACAGCCAATTGATAGGTTCGTTCTGTGGAAGCGCAAGCGCTTCCCTCGCTAACCCTGCTCTGCTCATTCACACATCCTTTAACGCGAACTATGATCGGCCCATGTTTGGCGGTGAACGCCTGAATCTACCCGGCAGACTCCACCGTGAGCTTAAGTCCGATGGCCTTGGTTACCGCTACCAGCGTGGAAAGCCGGGGGTTCCCGCGGGCGGACAAGGCACGGTACAGGCTTTCGCGCTCGATGCCGGCGGCTTTGGCTACTTTGGCAATGCCGCCACGGGCCTCGGCAATGCGGCGCAGGGCAATCAGAAGGACGCTAGGCTCATCGTTATCCTCCAGTGCCGCTCGCAGGTATTCAGCGGCAAGGTGTGGGTTGTCTCTCAGTTGTTGCACGGTGGCTTCGTGATGGGAAATGCTCGCCTTCGGTTTCACAGTGTCCTCTCCCTGTAGTCGTTCAGATACTTTAGCGCTCGTCTGATATCGGCTTGCTGCGTGCCGTTGGCGCCCCCGCAAAGCAACAGGACGCAAGTCTTCCCAACAGTTGCGTAATAGACCCGATAGCCTGGTCCCCAATCGATGCGCAGCTCAAACAAGCCAAGGCCCAGCGATTTGCAGTCGCCGAAGTTCCCCGCCGAGACCCGATCGATCCTGGCCAAGATCTTCGCCACGGTACGAGCGTCTCCCACTCCGGATAGCCAGTCACCGAAAACATCCCTGCGAGATCCAGTCAGATATCGGAGAACTTCCATACCTTTTGTGATTGTAACTTATAGATTACAAACGTACAAGGTCTGGGTCCCAGTTGCCAGGGATCGCTGCCGCCTCGTACGTGCTCTGACAAAAGTCGAGCAGCGTCGCGGTCGGTGAAGGACTGCGCCGAACGTCCTCCAGTGGGAGGAGGAACTCGCCGAGTTGTTGGTGATAAGAAGCGGCGGCCGGAAGCACGGGGTGGTCGCGAAAGCCTTGGGGTTCGGGGGCCGCGTAGGAGTAAAACGCCGCGGGTTGAGACTGGTTGCCGGGCCAAAACCGCTCCAGGAATCGAACGGCAAGGCTGGCCAAAAGTTTGGTTGGTCGCTCATCGCGTTGAGGCTTTCCGTTAAATTGCGATTCATGTCCGGCATCACACCATCCTGCTCCCAATGCTGAGTTACCATGGAACCCGACCGCTTACCTCGCCTTTGGAGCCGCCATGATCACTCTCGACGACATTCGTGAAGCGCAGGCGCGGCTGAAAGGCGTGGCGACGCGCACCCGGCTAGTCGCGTGGCCCGGCGCCTTCCCCGCTAGCCGCATGCTCTACCTCAAGCCCGAAAACCAGCAGCCCATGGGCGCGTTCAAGTTGCGCGGTGCCTACAACAAGATCGCCGGGCTCAGCGACGCCGAACGCGCGCGCGGGGTCATTACGTATTCCAGCGGCAACCACGCGCAAGGCGTCGCCTATGCGGCGCGCGCGTTGGGGATTCGGGCCATCATCGTGATGCCCAGCAATGCGCCCGCAGTCAAGCGCGAAGGCACGGCGAAGCTGGGCGCGGAGATTGTATTCGTGGGGCCCAGCAGTGACGAGCGCCGCGTCAAGGCGGAAGAACTCGCGGCTCGCCACGGCTATGTAATGGTCCCGCCCTTCAACGACGAGCAAGTCATCGCCGGACAAGGCACCGTGGGGCTCGAGATTCTGGAAGATCTGCCCGAAGTTGAAATGGTGCTGGCGCCGGTAGGCGGAGGCGGGTTGATCAGCGGGATTGCGACGGCCATCAAGCTCATCCGCCCCTCGGTGAAGGTGATTGGCGTGGAGCCTGCTTTGGCCGCTGACGCGCAGGCCAGCTTGCGCGCGGGTAAGATTATCCAGTTCGCCGCCGACCAAGTTTCGCAAACCGCGGCCGACGGGCTGCGCACCCAGAGCATTGGGACGATTAATTTTGAACACATCCAGCGCTACGTGGACGACATTGTGACCGTGAGTGAAGATGAGATTCAGCGCGCCATGCGGGACCTCGGGCGCAACCCGCAGACCGTGGCCGAGCCTAGCGGCGCGGTAAGCGTGGCCGGTTTCCTGTTTCACGCCGCGGAACTGCCACAGACCCGGGTGAACGTGGCCGTCATCAGCGGAGGCAACGTGGAACCGGCGCCGTAACCAGAGAACGCCGTAACCAGGGATTCCGGGGCTGACAGGAGCTGAAGGGCATCTCACGGATACACTTTCCCGTTTTGGGAAATTCCAGATTGTTCTCTGGGGCAGCTTGCACTCCGGTTGGTCGCGGAGTACGCTTCTCGCACGCCACAGTCAGGAGAAAATTCGCTCCCTGTAGAATGTGGGGCGGCTTCTGCTCCTTTTAATCAGTAACAGGAGGCAAGTGCGTGATTCGTAAAACTGCATTCGTTTCGCTCTCTCTCGTCGTTGCGGCCATGTTGGTCGTCTCCCTCGCCACAGCAGCAGCCCAAACTTCTCCGTTAGAAAAACTTCCTTATTCCGGCGCCGTGCTCATGCAACGTGCGATTTCGGCGGGCCGGGTCATCCCCAACCAGGGCTTGGGTTATCACAATCCCTTCGCGCTCACCTGCAGTCCAGCGCCCTGTGTTGTGCCCGAAACGCAAGCTTCGGAAGGCGGCAATAATCCGGTCAACGAAGATCCTATTACGGCCAATCCCCTCAACTCCCTGCAATTGATCACCGGCGGCAACGACTACAACTGCTCTTCGCTACAAGGCTTTTTTGCCACGAGCGATGGCGGCACCACATGGACGCGCAATTGTCTGGCAGTCGAGTCGGGCAAGAGCGGGGCGGGAGATCCGATTGTGGGCTATGACCGATTAGGCAACGTGTTTGTCGGCGGAATTGATCTGACCGGCAGCACTAGCGTCATCGTCGTATCGAAGTCCACCAACGCCGGCGTCACCTTCGGCGCGCCTTTCACTGCCGGCGTCAACCTCATCGGCGGAGTAGTGGACAAGCCGTGGATGGAGATTGACACCAACCCGACCAGTTCGTTTGTGAACAGCATCTACATTTCCACCACGCAGTTCGCCACCAATAACGACAGCGAAATTGGGTTCTCCTACTCGCGCGACCAGGGTGCAACCTGGAAAACGCTGGCGGTGGACACCCGGCAGAAGTACCCCAACATTGACCAGTTCAGCGATCTGGCGGTGGGGCGCGATGGCACAGTTTACCTGTCTTGGATGCGCTGCTCGGCCACCGGCACCACCGGCGACTGCGGCGGCACGGTTGCCACCATGGTGTTCTCCAAGTCCACCGATGGCGGCGTGACCTGGTCCACCCCAATTACCATGGCCAGCGTCACCCTGGCGCCGGATAGCTGCGGCGCTTTCTATGGCTGCATTCCAAATACCAGCGAGCGGCTGAGCAACGTCCCGGCGATTGCCGTGGATGCCAGTGGCCTGGCCCGCAATGGCACTCTATACTCCATCATGTACAACTACGCTGGCACCCAGTTGAGCGTGCAGGTGGTTCACTCCACCAACGGCGGCACCACCTGGAGCGCACCCGTAAAGGTCGCACCGGCCATTCAAACTCACGACCAGTTCTTCCCGTGGGTCAACGTGGCGTCGCGCGGACAAGTGGCGGTTACCTGGTTTGATCGCCGCAACGACACCGCCAACAAGAAGTACCAGCCGTTCGTGGCCATGTCACTCAACGGAGGCGCTTCTTTCACCACCAACACTCCGGAAACCTCGGTGCTGTCTGACACCACCAAAGACGGCTTCGGTGGCGCTTTCATGGGCGACTATTCCACCAACATCTGGGCGGGAACCACGCTGTACCACTCCTGGATGGACATGCGCACCAACGTGTCGCAGGACGAAGTGGGTGGCATTCGCGCCCACTAGGGCCGGTTGCTCCTATGCTTTAATCAGCCCGCGGCTCCCTGCCGCGGGCTTTTCTTGTATGCAATAAAGTGCTGCTCTCTCCCGGGTATAGCGCGCTGCCAGCGCCGGTGCTCCTCGCCCTAAAAAGGGTTTCCGGTACGGTTGACGTTCTATGGACTGTGAAGGGTGCATAGTAACGGGATTCGCTTCCCGGCCCGTCGCAGACTCTTATCGAGGAGAGATTATGCGTCGCTATCTGGTTGCAATTTGCCTAGTGTCATTAGCCGCATTCGGACAAGAGACCCGCCCCGCAGCCACTCATCCCCCGGCCACAACGTCGGCTGAAGAACTCACCTTCGGGCCGGAGGAAAGCTCGTACGAAAGGCTGCGCCAACGCCAGGAGTGGTTTGTGCACCAGCGCGCCTATCCTTTCGCGCATATTCCCGCCGGTGCCAGGCTGGGGGCCATCCAGCAATT
>JANYBT010000084.1 GCA_025360645.1 Acidobacteriaceae bacterium
TTCGCTACTTGCCCAAAGCTCCGCGAGGGTCAACGAGCCCCCCGACATCTGGGGCACGGCTTGATACGCCACTAACACCGCTGCCTTAGTGGCGCTCGATGAAGTCGTCCACGAGCCATAGCCGCCCGAATCAATTGCCCATACCGCCCCGCTGCCCGTGGTCGAGCCGTTCCAGGAGACTGACGGAGTTGTGCCCGGGTACGGATACACCTTAGGGTTTGTTTCCGGGTCGACCGTGGTATTGAACATTCCGCTGTTGAGAGCCACTTGATATGCACCCAGCGCGGCTCCTGACCCCCCTAGGTACATGTAGTTCTGAGGGCTGCTGGCCGGGCCAGCCCAGAATGCCGCCGTTCCCCGTGTTCCGGGAGAGCCGCTGATGGTGGTGGAGGTGTTGATACCTCGGAAGCACTGGGCGATGTTCCCGTTGCCGGGAGTCGTGGACTCACTACACGCAGTGTTTGCCTCGGTTGACGGAGTATTACAGGCGTATCCGCAGCCGTCGAGGCCTCCCATAATTGTTTGCAAGGTTGAGCCAGCCGTCGAGTTATAACAGTCTCCGTACGTTACACCCTCCTTGCCAGTCACCACCAACTCAGAGTATGCAGAAGTGCAAGCCTGAGTCGTGACGCCCACCGGTGCGATGAGCGTAACTCCACCCGATCCCAGATCAAAGTCCCCGCCGTTGGGAGCGGGCGGCAAGATCAGCGTGTAGTTCGGGAGGCAGGTCGCGGGCCCATAGGTAGTGCACACGGATGCATTGTTGCCGCCGTTCAGGTCAGACCAGTCGTTCGGAGTATAGTAATCTTGCACGAAAAGCGAGCTTGAGGTAGTGGCTAGTTTGACGATGCTGTTGCCAAATTGAGTGGAGCGTCCAGATGTTTGTCCGTTCCAGCCGCCGTTCCCAGCCGAGAAGTACACACCACCATGCGAGTCCACGGCAGGGGCTCCGCCCGCCATCCAGATACCACCCTGGGACGCGCCGGTCCCGGTCTGCGCGTTGAACAAGGATCCGGACGCGGGGCTTGTAATCGTCGAAAAACTTGGCGTTCCGGTGTAAGTGAAAGAAATCCCGGCGACATACCCGCTGAAGCTCCCAAGGTCGCAAAAAGAACCGAAGGCAGTATAGATGTAGGCGACGCCCTGCGAGTGTTTGAACATGGCCAACCCGGGGCGCTGATTCTGCACAGTGAAATCAAAGCCAGTAGGAAACAAATTCTTGAAATCGTACGCAGTCGCCGCCTCCGAGCCCCTGTCCAGCTTGATCGCGTGCAGTCGGTAGGTGTAGCCCCCGCTATTGGCCAGTTGGTGAAAGGTGACGACGTACATGATTGGCGGAGTCACGGAAGAGTCGATGACCGGCGTGCTAGTGATTCCGCTTTGCGGCACCACGTTTTGGCAGGGGTTGCCGTTGGAATCCTGCGGCAGGGCTGTAAATGGAACCGCGTACTCGTTCGCCTGATTTAGCGGGAGGTTCCAGCAGGGCGTCATGGTGAAAGTGTGACCAGTTGTGGTGACTACGTTGGTGACCGCATAGGCGTAAACCGTGTTATTTTCGGTCGCTACCAAAACAATATTTTGCGTGCCCGAACACCCGGATGACGCGGCCATCTGCACTCCATGGAGATAGAGTGGCTGGGCATACACGAGCCCGTCCAGCGCGGGGGTGCTGCCAAGCAGCCCAAACCGGGAGTTCGCCTGGGTCAGGTTGAAGACGCTTGCGCTCGGGTCCAAGAGCGATTCCTGCGAGTTGACTCCGTCTCGCTGCGCGTCGTTATGATAGGTGGTGACGCAGGGCGCAGTGGTGCAGTCGGCGCCAGCGGTACTGGCATCGATCTGCTCACGGCTGGGGATGGCAGACACGACTACCGCGAGACACGCAAAAACGGCAAAGTTAAGAGTGGAGCGCGAAATGCAGTGTGTGTGTGTGTGTCATCTAGCCATTCCCGTCTTGGTGGACTGACCACCCGGTGGATTGAATGGACAGTACACCGGATCGAATTCGGCTGTCAAGAAGTTTTTTCAGGCGTGTCGTTAGCACATGATATGTCCGGGTGAGATAGCAAGTGATGTGTCCACTTTGCAGGCGGCGTGGTTAGAACAGCGTGGAAGGCATGCTCTCATACACCAAGGCCGCGACGGAGCGGACGATGACGCAAGCGGGCACTTACGTTTAAACACCCCCTGGGCAAAGGTGCCGAAGGACGAGCCGCAGTCAAAAGGGAAAGCAGTGGCGATAGAGAAATGCTTTGGTGCCGGGAGGGGGAGTCGAACCCCCAAGACCCGAAGGTCGGCGGATTTTGAGTCCGCTGCGTCTGCCAGTTCCGCCATCCCGGCTTATGCTGTGCAGCGAAGAATTCGCCGTACAGTGTTGAAATTCGCAGAGATTTAAGGTTAATCGACCTGCGGCGGCTTGGCAAGCATGCGCGTGCTGTTTCGCCGGCGGCCGCGCGCGGTCTCGAACGGCCCGCCGACGATAGCGAATCTACTTCGCCGGAACCGACAGGTCGGCCAGAGCTGCGCCCTTCTTGGCAACGTAGAAGGCCAACGCGGTTGCAGGCGCGGTGCTGCTGGCATTCTTTACGTTGTGCACTACGCCGGCTGTCGTGGTGAAAGCCTCACCCGACTTCATGGTCACTGGGGACTTGCCCTGGACTTCAAAGATCACCGACCCTTCCTCGATGTATACGATTTCGTCGCCCGATTGCGTGTGATTGCCGCTGGCTGCGCCGGGTGGCAGGACACGCCGCACCAGGATCGCTTCCCATCCCGGGGCGCCCTTCAG
>JANYBT010000143.1 GCA_025360645.1 Acidobacteriaceae bacterium
AAACGTGCCTCCGCCGATGGAGATGGTACCGATATTGAGGTTCGCACCGTTCGTGCTGGTGTTGGTGAAGGTCGTCGTCAGGGTTGCAGAGCTGCCCAGGCCCACCGCCCCATATGACAGTGACGCCGGCGAGAAGGACGCGGTGGGGATGTGTGTGCCGCTGCCGGTCAGGTTGAGCACTTGCGCAAGCGTCGGATCGGTGTCCACTACGGTCAGCGTCCCGCTAAAATACTGGGCTGCGTTCGGCGAGAACGTGGCCGTGACGGTGCACACTCTTCCTGCGCCGAGGGTGGCTCCGCATGTGCTCGTGGACGTCTTAAATACCGTCGGAAGGTCATAGGTGAAGCTGGTCAGGGTGATGGAAGTCGTTCCAGTGTTGGTAATTGTGAAGCTCATCCCAGCCGAGGTTTTGCCGGATTCCGTGTTGGGAAAATTCAGTTGTACCACGCTGTACCTCAAGTGGGTGAGCGGCACCGTGAGCGCCACCTGCACCACCCGGGTCGTAGCAGCGCTGCTGGCCACCAGCGTGATGGGATAGGTCCCGGCGACCGTGGAAGAGGCGGCCGTAACCTTGATCGCCGAGGTGAACGGCGGAGTTCCCGAACTGGGGGTGAGGGTGATGGAGAGCCCCGGAACTTCACTGACGCCATCGTAGGCGATGGTGGTGTTGCCAGGCGACAAGATCGGAGTGATGGTGTCGTTAAAGGTCGCCACTCCGGTGGCGCCCACCGACGGCGTAGAATTGTCCACCGTAGTGGCAATGTCTGGCGCGTCAGGAGTGACCGAATTACAAGCCAGTGCTGGATCCACGCTGGGCTGCTGGAACACCGAATTGGCGTCCTGGCCGGTGGTGGATTGCCACTGCGGGAAATCCAGTTGGTTGTTGGCTGTGGGAGTCGGGACGATGAACTCGGTCAGGTTGTTGAAGGCATTCCACCAAGTGTTGTTGTCGGAAATCAGGGTCGCGCCGAAGGGCGTCCAGTCGGCGCCGGTCAAGTAGGTATCCTGAAAAAGTTCGTCGGCGGCGGAGTCACCCTGAATCACGTTGCCCGTATTGGTAAACTTCTGGCTGATGAGCAGGTAGTTGGTAAGAGTCTCCCAGTTCGTCACCGAAATCCCGCCAGGCAGACCGAAGACCACGATCTCGCCGGGCAAATTGTTGGCCAAGGTGCTGTTGGTCAGGCTGACATTGGTGGAGTTGCGGATCGCGAGCCCGCCCGCTGCCGCCGAGGAATTCGAGTTGCACAAGTGGCTGCTGGTGATGGTGACCGGCCCCTCATCTTTCTCCAGAAACACTCCGCTCAAGAGGTTGTTGGTCGAGACCAGATTGGTGACTGAGGCATTGTAGGCGTCGGTGTCATAGTGGATTCCATAGCTCTGGTTAAAGGCCAACGTCATGCCGTTAATGGTGTCCTCATGGGCCAGGAAGGCATGCACTCCGCCAACGTTGCAGGCGTAGTAAGCGCCTTCAGCGCCGCGCCAGTTGTTGTAGCTGGCGGTGTCGTTCATCCACAACAGATTCTTGGTCTGGTTGTATTGGAACCCGGAGTCGCCGTTGTGGTTGGCGGTACTATTCTCGATGGTGACATTGTCAATGGTGATGGCCAACCCCTGACCGTTGTTCCATTGAAAAAGGTCCGTGTCCAGGATGACGTTGGTGCCGCTGCCCTGCACGGTGACGGCGGAATTGCTGCGGCAGGAGTTGCCGTACTGGAACGTCAGACCGCGCAATACGATGTTCGATTTGCCCTGGATATTCCACAGGGAGGAGCGGGTGGGCACTTCGACCTTAGCGGTGTTAGGGTTCACGCTGGTAGGCGGCCAAAGGTACACGGTGGTATGCGCCTGGTCCACGTAAAACAGGTTGGGGGCAATCATCTGGCTTAGGGCCAACACTTCGTTCATCACCACGCCATCCACCACCAGCATGTTGTTGCTGAGGGCGATGGCAGGGGCGGTTGGGCATCCAGCGGGCGAAACGCAACCGCCAAAGCTGTACGGCCAAGTCGTCTGGTAAATGTTGTGGTTCCCGCTGTACGTGGTCCAGGAGTTGGTGAACAAGTCGGCCCCGCTGAGGATGACGGTGCCGTTGGTGACGGCCTGAAAGGTCATGGGGAGCGAGGTATCCATCACCGACGCGTTCATGGTGACCGACTCGCGGTAGGTGCCAGCTACGATGTTGACTTTGGTGCCCAGTCCAGCTTGGTTGTTGCTAATGGCCACGGACACCGCTTCGTTGATGGTTTTGCAAATTGAAAGGTTGGCCCCGCAGGTGTCAACTCCATTGACAGGGTCCACGCTAATTGTCTGGGTCTCGAGATTTTCCATCACCGTACCTTGAGCTAAGCAGATGGCGGGGAAGGCGGCTAGGCTGAACAGGACAGCCAGAGTGGCGACGTAAAGGTTCTTCATAAACGACCTCAGATCTGAGATTCTGGGAAAAATCTTGCCTGCGACGGGCAACGTCGCTTGTGGACGGAAACCCTTGATGCAATTATTACGCCGACCCGGTCAAGGGTCAAGTGGAAACTTGATTCGAATGAAAACTTTGCAATTCGCCACACCGGAGAATCCGCACCGAGTGGGAGATTCCGGCTAAGCGCAAGCAAAGGTTAGGGTTCTGCCTCGGGTCCCGCTTGCCATCCCATTTCCAAGGACCCCTCGGCCGAATCATTTGCCGCGGTGCGGGTTTCGCCGCTGCCGCAAAGCTCGCTGAATCAGTGTGTTCCCATCCGACTTTCGGGCTGCAACCCTATCCGAATGGATAGTCCATTATCAGATTGGATAGTATTCGCCCGCCCTGGCTGCCGACCCAGGAGTGCGCTCTTCGGTCAAGCGAGATCAAGTTTATTCGCGGATATTTAGCCACAGCGCCACCAGGTCGTATAGAAACTTGGACAACCAGAAAAAAATTGCGTAGTCGCCCAGCGAGGCCCACTGAAGGTGCAGATTTGAGGAGATCTCTATTGCGAGTTTTCGTGAACCTGCCTATGATTACAGCGGTTACCTCGGGAGCCCTTCCCCGGCTGCCTTGTTTTTGAATGAGCATACTCATGGAGCTCGAGGTTGCCGCCCGCACGGATGTCGGCTGTCAGCGGACCAACAACGAAGATTCGTTTGGCTACTGGAGCTCCGCTAAGGAGATGCCCGCCGACGCCTGTGTCGCAGTCATCGCCGATGGCATGGGGGGCCACCAGGCCGGCGAGCAGGCCAGCCGGATCGCGGTGGACACAATCATCCAGACTTTTCGCGACACCGTTACCGTCGGAAATATTCCCGAACTGCAGCCGCAAGCACTGTTGATGTCGGCTCTGGACAAGGCGCACCATGCCATCCGCGACCAGGCCGAACGGAATCCAGAATTCAACGGCATGGGGACCACCTGCACCGCCGCCGCCATTATCGGCGGGTGGCTCTATTTCGTGCATGTCGGCGATGCCCGGCTCTACCTGATACGGAGCGACGAGATCCAACGCTTGACGCGAGACCACTCCTACACCGGACGATTGGTGGAGTCTGGAATGCTCAGCGCGGAAGACGCAGAACGGCATCCCCGGCGCCACATTCTGACTGCGGCCTTAGGGATCGGAGACGAAGTGCAGGCCGACTCCTCCGAGAAGCCAATCCAGCTCCGCAACAGCGAGGTGCTCGTGTTCTGCACGGACGGTTTGTGGGGCTTGGTGAGCGATGCTGAGATTCAGGCTGCAGTTATCGGAAATTCTGCCGAATCCGCCTGTCAGGAATTGGTGGCGCTGGCTCGGGAACGTGGCGGCCCTGACAACATCACAGTACAGATCCTCCGCGCCGTCGGCGAATGAAGTTCCGCGTCGTGCAGCCAGGAATCAAACCTATCGCGGCCGTACTGCTATGAAAAGCGATTGCCGCGCGATTTCCCCTCCATCCGCATAGCCTCTCATCGCTCGAATCGGTAGAATAGTAGCGGGCTTCCGCTTGCTACTTTTCTGGATACTATTCCATGTTTTCGTCGCCGCCATGCTGGGGCTGGACTTGGGGGTATTCCACCGCCGCCCCCACCGCGTGAGTTTTCGCGAGGCCGTGTTTTCCAGCCTCCTGTGGATTGCCCTGGCCGGCGCCTTTGCCGGGCTGGTGTTCTGGTGGCAAGGCCGGCCCGCAGGCTTGGAGTTCGTCACCGGCTACGTGATTGAGCTCTCGCTCAGTATTGATAACCTGTTCGTCTTTCTCGTCATCTTCCGCTATTTCCAAGTTCCGGACCAGCACCAGCACAAAGTGTTGTTCTGGGGCATTGTGGGCGCGCTGGTCATGCGAGGTTTGTTCATCCTGGCGGGAGTGGGACTCATCCACCGCTTTCACTGGATCATTTACATCTTCGGCGTGTTGCTGATCTACAGCGGCTGGAAGCTGTTGCGGGAGAAAGACACGACCGTGGACCCGGATAAGAATCCGGTGCTGCGATGGTTCCGGCGCGTCGTGCCCGTCACCGAGGAATACGAGGGCGGCAGTTTTTTTGTGAACCGGGGAGGCTTGTACGCGACTCCCCTGTTCCTGGTGTTGCTGGTGGTGGAGACCACGGACGTCCTGTTCGCGGTGGACTCCATTCCTGCGATTCTGGCCATCACGTTGAACGCTTTCATCGTGTACACCTCCAACGTGTTCGCCATCCTTGGCCTGCGCTCTATGTACTTTGCTTTGGCGGGAATGATGGAAGCGTTTGAGTACCTGAGCTATGGGCTGGCGGTGGTGCTGATGATGATTGGCGCCAAGATGCTGCTCTCCGGCTACTACACCGTCCCCACTTGGTGGGCGCTGGCGGCCGTGTTGACCGTGCTGGCCGTGTCGGTCGGAGCATCGCTGCGAAAGCAGCGACAGTAGGGGCGGAGGACTTCGAGCTGTCGCGCGGCCCGGTTCCCTCTATTCAAATTTGATCGCGTTTCCTTCGATCACGGAGTGCTTCAGAAATCGGGCGTCGTTGTGGACTGGAAAGTCGGTACGGTAGTGGGCGCCGCGGCTTTCTTCCCGTGCCAAGGCCGAACGGGCGACCAGCAGGCCAGAGGTCAGGATGTTGCGGATCTCGTAAGCTCGGCGGGTGGAGGGCGTCCCCGTCCTGGCCGCAAGCTCTCCCAGTTCGCTGATGGCTTGCTTCAGGCCTTTACCTTCGCGCACAATCCCAACCCTTTTCCACATCAGGTCGCGCGCCTGCTCGGCCAGCATTTCCAGAGCAGCATCGTCGGGACTGGTGGCCTGCGTGGTCGAGGTGACGGAGCCCTTCGCCAGTCGCGCCGCCAGTTTCAGTTCATCCCGCATGACTGCCCCGGCTCGCGCGCCATAGACCAACCCCTCCAGCAGGGAGTTGCTGGCCAGCCGGTTGGCTCCGTGGACCCCCGTGGCCGCCGCTTCTCCGGCGGCATACAAGCCTGGCAGGCTGGCGCGCCCGTCGAGGTCCGTCCGCACTCCGCCCATCGCATAGTGGGCCGCGGGCCGCACCGGGATGAGATCGACGGCAATGTCAATGTTGTATTCCATGCAAGTCGAGTAAATGCGAGGAAAGCGCTGGCGCACGTGGTCCGCGTCCAGGTGGGTCAGGTCGAGATATACCACCGGGTCCTTGGCCTGACTGATGTCGATCTCATGGACAATCGCGCGCGCCACCACGTCGCGGGGCGCCAACTCCAACTGGGGATGGTATTTCGCCATGAAGCGCGTCATCTCACTGTTGAGTAGCCTCGCCCCTTCCCCGCGCAGCGCCTCCGACAGTAGAAAACGCGGGGCGTCCTTCAAATACAGCGCGGTAGGATGGAACTGAATAAATTCCATGTCGCTGATTTCCGATCCGGCCCGGTACGCCATGGCCACTCCATCGGCGGTCGCGACTTCCGGATTCGTGGTGTTGCGATAAAGCTGCCCCATGCCGCCGGTCGCCAGCAACACCGCGCGGGCGCGGATATGTTCGACCCCACCCTTTTCGTTGATCAGCGAAACCCCGGTCACCCGCCCGTCATCGAGCAGTAGATCGGTCGAGAACTCGAACTCCTGCACCGAAATATGTTTCAACGTCTTGGCTTTGGCGTAGAGGGCGCGCAGAATCTCGCGGCCAGTGGAATCGCCGTGGGCGTGCAGGATGCGGTCGCGGCTGTGTGCTCCTTCGCGGCCGAACTTCAGCTTGGTGCCGTGGCGGTCAAACTCGGTACCCCAGGTGATGAGTTCGTCGATGCGGGCGGGACCTTCCTCCACCAGGATTTGCACCGCTTCACGATTGCACAGGCCGTCGCCGGCGATCAGGGTGTCTTGCAGGTGAAGGATGACCTCGTCTTCATCGCTCAACGCGGCAGCGATTCCGCCCTGCGCCCATTGCGTGGCCGAGTCCGTCACATTGCGTTTCGCCAGTACGGTGACGCGCCCCGCGGGCGCCAGTTCAATCGCGGCTCGCAGACCCGCCACTCCAGCACCAATGACTAGAAAGTCTGTTTCTAGGGCTACAACTTTCATCTGAAAAAATGGTATCACGCACGCGCTCGGGCAGCCGCGAACAATCCATCGGCTATGATAAAACGACGTGCTCCGAATTCCCGTACATACGGCTTCGCGCGATTACGAAGTGTGGCTGCAAGCAGGTCTGCTGCGTGACGCCGGCCGCCGCCTACAGCCGCTTCTGGGCGTGGGGCGTCCCCTGTTTGTGGTCAGTTCCGCTCGCGTGTGTCGCAAGTGGGGCGGGGTGCTGCTGCCGTCGTTGAACCGCGCTGGTTTTCGCGCGCAGCTCGTCCTGATGCCCGACGGAGAACGCGCCAAGCGCCTGGCCACGTTGGAAGCGCTGGCGGAAAAGCTCATCCGCCGGCGTGCGGATCGCGACGCTGTGGTGGTTGCGTTTGGCGGGGGCGTAGTGGGCGACACTGCCGGGCTGCTGGCCTCGCTCTACATGCGGGGAGTCGAATTGGTGCAAATCCCCACCACCGTGCTGGCGCAGGTGGACTCGTGCATTGGCGGCAAGACCGGAGTCAATCTGGTGGCCGGCAAGAATTTGTTGGGGACGTTCCATCAGCCCAAGGTCGTGCTGATCGATCCCGAAGTCCTGGCCAGCCTGAGCGACCGCCAATATCGCGCCGGAATGTATGAAGCTCTGAAGTGCGGAGTGATCGGCGATGCCAGGCTGTTTCGCATGTTCGAACAGAAGCGGGCGGAGATCTTGCGCCGCGACCCGGCCGTGGTGAACCGCATCATTGCGCATTCGGTACGACTGAAATCCGCCACGGTTTCTGCCGACGAGCGGGAGTCCGGGGTCCGGCAAATGCTGAACTTCGGTCACACCCTGGGGCACGCTTTCGAAGCCCAGAGCGGTTACCGCATGTTGCATGGCGAGGCTGTGGCGCGCGGCATGGTGGGGGCGACGCGCATTGCCGAACTGATTGGCTTGTGTGACGCCGTAACCGCGCGGCGCATCCGTGATGCGGTGGTCGGCATGGGCACGCTGCCACCGGTGAAATTCGACAGCCACGCCATCCTGCGGCGCTTGCGCTCTGACAAGAAAGCGCGCGGTGGCCAGGTGCGCTTCGTGCTGCCGCGAAAGATTGGCGAGGTGCACATCGTGGCCGGGGTCCCCTCCACAGTCGTCATCGCAGCGCTGGAAGCGGGTTTCGATTGACCAAGCGCAACGAAAGCTCCACGCGGGTGACCGAGACTGTGACCGGCGCTTTGCCCGAGGGCACCGCCGATCCCCAGGCCGCCGCGCTCGCGGTGCAAGAGATGTTCAGCTCGATTGCGCCGCGCTATGACCTGTTGAACCACGTGCTTTCCCTGAATGTGGACCGGCTATGGTGGCGGCGGGCCTCGCGCCGCTTCGACCCCATCTTGCGACGCGACGGTTCCCGCGTGCTGGATTTATGCTGCGGAACCGGCGACATGACCTTTGCCCTGCGACGTCGGACTCGTGGATCCACAGCACAAATTTTCGGCGCTGATTTTGTTCACGCCATGCTCTATCGCGCCACCCGCAAAGACCGCGACGCTCAATTGCGCTGGGTGGAAGCGGATGCTCTGCGCCTGCCGTTTCCGGATGCGTCGTTCGATCTGGTAACCTCCGCATTCGGTTTCCGAAATCTTGCAGACTATGACGCCGGCCTGCGCGAAATTGCCCGCGTGCTCAAGCCCGGCGGCGAGTGCGGCATTCTCGACTTCAGTGAGCCTGAGGGCCTAATGGGCCACCTGTATCGCTTCTACTTCAAACGCGTGTTGCCGAAGATAGGCAGCGTCATCTCAGGCGTGAAGGGCCCCTACGCCTACCTGCCCTCATCGGTGGAGCGCTTTCCCCCGCCGCAGGAAATGCTGGAACGCATGACGCGCGCAGGTTTCAGTCAACCCACTTGGACCGCTTACACATTTGGCATCGCTGGTTTGTACTGGGGGAAGAAACTCTAGTGGGAGCGTGGCGACAGGTAGGCGCACTATTAACTGGTGTGCTGATCGGTTTTCTCGGAGGGCTCTTCGGCAAGGGCGGTAGCGCCGTCGCCACTCCTCTCTTGAACCTGATTGGATTCCCTGGCTTTGTCGCTGTGGCGTCGCCTCTCCCGGCCACTGTGCCTGGCACCGTCATCGCATCCGCTGAGTATTGGCGATCCCATCTCCTGGATTGGGAGATTATCAGCTGGAGCGTTGCCATCGGTACCCCTTCCATCATCGCGGGTTCATTTCTGTCGCACCGGGTGGGCGCCAAACCGCTCCTGGTCCTCACCGGCCTGTTGGTGCTCGGCTTCGGACTTTCTTTCCTCCTCTTTCCCAGCGGCAAGTCCCTGGCTCAGTTTGCCGCCGAAAACCCCGATGGCGTTCGGCCATCATACTGGCATGTGAGACTGGTCGGGGTAGCCATCGGCGTGGGTTTCGTTTCCGGTCTCCTGGCCAACGCCGGTGGATTTCTGCTGGTCCCGAGCTATACCTATTTCCTGCGCCAGCCCATCAAAAAAGCCTTTGCCTGCTCGCTCGCGGTTTCCTCCGCACTGGCGTTGCCGGGCACCGTGGTTCATGCTTACTTGGGCCACATCTCCTGGCCAGTCACGGCTCTGGTCGCGTTGGGGTCGATCCCGTTCTCCTACCTGGGAGCTCGGCTTGCGCTTCACTCCCGATCCGCAAAACTCGAACGCTGGTACGGACTTGCACTCACCATTCTGGGCGCGTTTTTCTTGACCCAGATGTAACTGGTGGAGCAGCGCCGGGGTGGATCTTCTCTACGAATCGCTGAAGGAATCGGCAAACGCCTCGCGACTGGTGTGGGTGAGTACTCGCTCGTAGTCGCTGCCCAGCATCTTGCGCAAGCGGTCGGTGTTCATGATGTACTGGCCGGTCATGTAGGGCATCGCATCGGGCGGGATGGCCGAAATTCCCAACCTCCACATCAGTTGCAGCACCGCGCGCATGGCCGCCTTGCCGGGAACGCGAATCACTTTGGCCTGCGCGATCTCGATGCATTCGCGGAAAGTCATGGGTTCGCCGCGGGCCGCCACATTCAGCACTGTCAGTTGCCCCACCCCGTTCTTCGTTGCTTGGCCGGTATCCGCCGGGCGGCGCAATAGCCACGCAATCAGTCGAGCCATGTCATCCACATGGATGAACTGGATCTTATTGTCCAAATACCGCCGTCCGATGGGGAACATGCAAGGTAATCGCACCCCGCGCTCTCGCAGCTTTGCCGCGCGCGCGCTGCGACCGTTGGGAGTGCCGCGGAACGCACCCATCAGGTAGTTCTGCACCGAGGCTCCGGCGAAGATATGCGGTCGAAGAATGACGGTGGAGCACTGGCCGAGCGACGGCGCTCGAAACCTCACCACTTCATCGCTTTCTTTCTTGTGGATGGCATAAGGGAGCGTGTGTGCTCGCAGCGGTGACTCCTCGGTTGCAATCTCTGGGAAGTCCGGCCCATACGCCGATACGCTGCTGGGAAAAATGAACTGCCGGATGCCATCTTCGCGTCCCCGATTGACCTCGGCAATGGCTTCCATCACCCGCGCCGTTCCCGCCACGTTGATCTGCCACATCCGATCTACATCCAGCACCCCGGTGCGCACCGGATCAATCACAAAGGCCAGATGCACCACCGCCACCGGATTGGTCTCGCGCAACAAATGAATCAGGGCCTGGCAGGAACTCTCCAGGCCCAAATCCATCTCGACGAAACGTTGCAATTGCGTATTGCGGGGAGCGGCCAGGTCCACCCCGATCACCGTGAAGTCTTTCAGCTGCCCTAGCAGCCGCAGGCCCAGGTTGCCTGCGACTCCGGTGACTACGATGGTGGGTTGGACGCCGTCCATTACTTCCGCATTGGCATGCCTGGGTGTCCCGGCGGCGGAGGAGGCGCAGCCGCGCCGAAGTAAGCCTCGTTCAGGTCGGTGGTTGCCGAGTCCTGAACCTTCTGCATTGAGTCCTTCATGCGTTGGTTTTGCAGCGTGCTCTTGATTTCGTCCTTCACTTTGTCAA
Source organism: Acidobacteriaceae bacterium (assembly GCA_025360645.1). Classification (GTDB taxonomy): domain Bacteria; phylum Acidobacteriota; class Terriglobia; order Terriglobales; family Acidobacteriaceae; genus JANYBT01. The sequence goes on from JANYBT010000143.1 coordinate 10,438, forward strand.
ACGGCATCTCCGACTTGGAGATGGTCTTGTAAATGAAGTGCCCGCTGGGATCGCTGATCACCTGCGAAACTTCGCCGGCCTTGTTTTCCATCACTCCCACGTGAGCGGGCGGCAGGCCCGTGCGGCGAACATTCTCCATCTTGGTGGACGGAGTATTCGATTTGATGCCCGCTGCGTCAAAGGCTTCCTTCTGCAGCTTGTCGAAGTTCTCGCCGGCCGCGGCGCGAGTGCGCAGGCTCTCGGCGAGCTTGTCCATCGCAGCCTGGCTGGCCTTCTGGTCTGCTTGATATTTATCTTCCGCGGCCTTGTCCTTAGAGTCCTTGGGTGCGTCGATCTGCTTCATCCGCGGCACATACAACCGCTGCAGCGTCGCTTCCTCGTATCCCGCTGGATTGTCCTTGTAGTATTTTTCCAGGTCGGCGTCTGAGATTTTGGCCGCCTCTTCCTGCAGGCTGCGGGTCACTTCCTGGGTCATGATCTGCAACCGCGCAAACTTCATCATTTGGTCGAAGCGGGGGTCTTTGTCCAGCCCGCGCTTCTCCGCCTCCCGCGACATCAGCATGCCACGCGACATCACATTGGCGAGCTGGCGACGGACGGGTTGGGGCATGCCTGGCTGCAAAGCCTCGGCCAGCTTGTCGAACTCGGCGCGCGTGATCACCGTCTTGCAGGCGTCGCCCGTCGCGTTGTCGCTGCACAGGCCCTTGATGGTCATGACGGTTGCATCGGGAGCAACGGTGACGGCTGGCGGAGCTGCTTCCTTCTCTTCCGCTTCTTCAGATTCCGGCTTCATGGGCGTCGTGCCCGGTTTCGGTTGCGTTGCTTGGGCAAAAGCCATACCCGTCAACAATAGTAGGACAAACCACGAGTTACGCATGCAAAAAAGCCTCCGGTCGAAGTTAGGGGGTGAATCAAAATCGTAGCATATTTGTGGGGTTTGAGTCGGTGTCCGGGTTCGGCTGGCCCAGCCGCGCGAAAGCGGCGATAATGCCAATATGAGCGGATCGCAAGCCCTATTCAACCCGGCCATCATGCGTGCGGAAAAGCGCAGTGTGGCGGGCAATTCCGTGCTGGCTGCGATTGCGATTACCGCGCTCAAGATCGTCGTCGGCGTAACTACCGGATCGCTCGGCATTCTCTCGGAAGCCGCCCATTCCGGCCTCGACTTGGTTGCCGCAACCGTCACTTATTTTTCCGTCCGGGTCTCCGACAAGCCGGCCGACGCCGATCACCAATACGGCCATGGCAAAGTCGAAAACTTCTCCGCCTTCATTGAAACCGGCCTTCTGTTGCTGACCTGCGTCTGGATCATTTACGAGGCATTTCGGCGGCTCTTTCTGCACCACGTCGAAATCGAGCCCAGTCTGATTGCGATCGGCGTCCTGGTGCTCTCCATGGGCGTGGATTACTGGCGCTCCCGTGCGCTGGGTCGCATTGCGGTCAAGTATGACAGCCAGGCCCTGGAGGCCGACGCGCTTCACTTCTCCACCGACATCTGGTCCAGCGGGGTAGTCATCATCGGCCTGATCCTGGTGTGGCTGGGGCGCAAATACCAGTTGCAATGGCTGAAAGAAGCCGACCCAATGGCCGCGCTGATTGTGGCCGGCATCGTGGTCCACGTCAGCTCGCGGCTGGGCCGCCGCACCATTGATGCCTTGCTGGATGCCGCTCCCACCGGCGTTCGTGGGGAAATCATCAATTCGGTGGCGCGTGTGGAGGGCGTGCTCGGAGTGGAGCGCGTGCGCATCCGCCGCGCCGGCAACCGCTACTTCGCCGACCTTTCGGTGAGCCTCGCCCGCAACGCCACCCTCCAAAGCTCCGATCTGGTCGCCGACGTTGTGAGCGCCCGGGTGCAGCAGATTCTGCCCGAAGCCGACGTCGTGGTGCACTCCATCCCGCGCGCCAAGAAATCCGAAAACATTTTTGATCGCATTCGCGGCGTCGCCACCCGGCATAACTTCTATGTCCACGACGTCAGCGTGCAGGACCTCAATGGCAGCTTGCACGTCGAGCAACACTTGGAACTGGACGAGCGCTTGCCGCTCAAAGCCGCCCACGATCAAGTGACCCTGCTCGAAGCCGAAATTCGCGCCGAAGTGCCGGAGATTTCCTCCATCCTCACCCACATTGAAAGTGAGCCCGCCACCATTGAGACTGGCGAGCAGATCGTTCGGGAACCGGAAATTGAACAGCGCTTGAAAACCGTGGTAGCCGAATTCCCCGAGGTGCTCGACGCCCATGAATTCCAGTTCAAACTGGTGCGCGGCCGCCTTTACGTCTCATGCCACTGCACCCTGCCCGACGACTTGCCGCTCTCGGCCGTTCACGACGTGCAAACCGCTTTGGAAATCCGTTTTAAGCAGGATGCCCCGGAATTGTTCCGCGTCCTGATCCACCCTGAACCCATGACGGACAACCGTCGCTAGATTTTGGAGGCTCTTTTATGATCGAAGCCACCGTTGCCTGGACCGACCACGAACGATTCCTGGGCGCCGCCACATCCGGTCATGCCCTGGTCATCGACGCGGCCAGCAACAAGACCAGCGCCAAGACCAGCGAAAAGACCGCCAACTCCCCCATGGAACTCGTCCTCCTCGGTCTCTGCGGCTGCACCGCCAGCGATGTCATCGGCATTCTGCGCAAGAAGCGACAGCCCTTTGCCGGGCTGGAAGTGCATGCCTCCGCCGAACGCTCCGATGGTTATCCCTCGGTGTATACCGCCATCAAACTGATTTACCGGGTCAGCGGCAAGGTCGATCCCAAGGCCATGGAAGACGCGGTCAAGCTGTCCAAGGAAAAATATTGTTCCGTCTCAGCCATGCTGCAAAAGACCGCCAGGATTACGTTTGAGATTGAGTTCGTAGCCTAGCGCGGTGCCGGCAGCGGAGTGACGCTCGCGGTTGAGTTATAGCAAATGTTGTATAATTCAAAGGACCGAAACCAATGATAGACGCACCCCGACTGAGATTCACTGGGAGGGAGATTCGAAAGATGTTCTGAGCGGATTCCCGCGAGACGCGAAACTGAGTTTGGGGTACTCTCTGCGCAGGCTACAGGCTGGGCAGTTTCCAGTGTGCGACACGCGATCGATGCCTTCGATCGGCCAGGGTGTTTGGGAGCTGAAGGAGTCCGATGAACGGGCGTGGTATCGGGTCGTTTATTTGTCCAGGATTGGTCGGCGCATTTACGTGCTTCACTGTTTCGAGAAAGAGAGTTGCAAGACGGGCAAACGGGACATCGAGACCGCGCGAAGCCGCCTCAAGCGCGTGCTAAAACGCATTCATGAGGAGAGTAGCCAGTGAAGAACGGAGCCAATAAGCCTTCCCACATCACCAAAGGAGATGTGCTTGAGGATCTCGGACTGCCGCGTTCTGAAGTGGCGGCATTGAAGGTTAAAGCCACCCTGTTGGATGCTATTCTGAGCGAAGTTGAGAGTCAGGGTTTTACCCAACACCAGTTGGTCGAAACCCTCGACGAATATCAGCCTTCGGTCAGCAACCTGATGCGTGGGAAGATTGCCAAGGTGAGTTTAGAAAAGCTGCTGACCTACTGCGATCGCCTTCGATTGAAGACCACCGTGACTGTACGCGCCCATTCGCGCCACCACTCAAAATCGACAGCGGCCTAGGTTTTTAGTTGCTACAATGATGGTCTTGAGGATCGTTGCCATGCCAATCGGCACATTTACCGCGGTTCTTCACAAAGAAAACGACCTGTACGTTGCGGACTGCCCGGAAGTTGGGACGGTCAGCCAGGGCAAGACTGTCGAAGAAGCCATCGCCAACCTGAAGGAGGCGACCGAACTCTACCTGGAAGAGTTCCCCGCCACCGGTTCCAGTAGTCCGCTCGTCACCGTCTTCGAGGCACGCTATGCCTAGACTGCCCCGAGTATCAGGGGCAGAAGCGATCCGGGCGCTTGAACGACTGGGTTTCATCCAGATACGGCAACGCGGCAGTCACGTTGTGCTCAAGCGTGATGCACTAGACAGAGTGGTTGGCTGCGTCGTGCCTTTGCATGCGGAACTGGCAATCGGCACACTACGCGGAATCTTGAAGCAAGCCGGGGTTCGAGCGGAAGAGTTTGTCGCGCAACTCTAATTATTCTGATGGGGTAGTCCTCTCTCCCGGTCTTTTCCGTCGCGGACCCTGACGGCTGCTAAGATGGTCATCACCCGCATGGCCACGCGCTCCCACCCTTTTCGCGGTTATTTGTATATCGCTACCGCCACACTCCTCTGGGGAATTGCGGCTACGCTCGGCCGGGCCGCTTTCACCGGACGATTGCTTCCCGCCGGACACTCGCTTCGTCCCATTGACCCACTCATCCTGTCTCAGAGCCGTGCCGGATTCTCTCTGCTGGTTCTTCTCCCCGTGCTGCTATTGACTCGTGGCGCTGCGTCCCTGAAGTTGCCCCGCCCCGATCTGATTCGTTGTTGCGTACTGGGTGTGCTGGGCGTGGCCGCGTCCAATTACTTCTATTATTTCGCCATCCAAAAGACCAACGTCGCCACTGCCATCATTTTGCAATACACGGCGCCGGTTTGGGTGCTTCTGTACATGGTGGCGCGCGGACTCCAGAAGCCCAGCTTGAAGCGCGTGCTGTCGGTCGGCCTGGCGGTGGTTGGTTGCGCGCTGGCCATCGGTGTCGTCGGAACCGGCGTGCTGAAGATGGATCCCATCGGTCTGACCGCCGCCTTCCTCGCCGCCTTCTCGTTTTCTTTTTACAACATCGGCGGTCACGATTTGCTGGAACGTTATGACCGCTGGAAAGTCCTAACCTGGGTGTTGAGCGCGGCGTCGGTGTTTTGGCTGTTCGTCAATCCCCCGTGGAAAGTGGTCGCCGCCCACTATGGCGCCGCCGAATGGTTGTTCATGCTGGGCTTCGCCCTGATTTCCGTGCTGGCGCCGTTTTCGTTTTATTTCGCCGGCCTGCAATATCTGGAGCCCACCCGCGCCATTGTCGCCAGTTGTCTGGAGCCGATTTTTTCGATAGCGATCGCCGCGGTTGTGCTGGGGGAAGTGTTGCGTCCCTTGCAAACCTTGGGGATTGTGGTGGTGTTGGTAGCCATCGTGCTCATCCAAATGCCGGCGCGGGGCGGGGACGCAGTAGTCGTCCAGCCGATCGAGTGACGCGGCCGCCTTCCCCTTGAAATCAGGCCCACTATTCCAATTGCTTTCCTTTCGTCTCCGGCAGTTGCGTCGCCATCAACGCCGCCAGCAGAAACGCCGCCGCACACAGAGAAAAGGCCCATCCCAAGCCTTTCACTTGTCCCACCCGGCCGATCACATAGGGAGCGACCGAACTCAGGGTTCGAGCCCCGTTGTAGGTGAATCCCAGAGCGCGAGCCCGCACCCGCGTGGGAAAAATCTCGCTGCCGATGATTCCCGAGCCAGAAAAAAATCCTGTGCCGAAAAACGCCACCACCGTCCCCAGAACCAACAACGCGCCCGGCGACCGTGCCACCGCATACAGGGGTACCAGCAACGCCGCCACGAAGGTGTAAAGCATGAATGATTTCCTCCGTCCCATGTGGTCGGCCACCCAGCCAAAACTTAAGTAGCCGGGGAACATGCCCGCCAGATTCAGCACCACGAGCAGAGTCGTGGTCCCCATCACCCCAAAGCCGCGTCCGCCTTGCTCCACCGGCAACGACAGATAAGGCGGGATCCACGTGAATAGTCCCCACCATCCGAACATGCCGAAAAAATTCAGCAACAGCAGCGCCACGGTGGACTTCAGGTAAGGCGCGCGAAAGATCATCCCGAATCCACGCTCCTCACTGGCTTCCAGAGAGCCACGGGCAAGGGAAGTGGGCCCTCCGATCACCGCCGCTTGGTCGTGCTGCTTCTGCCACATCTCGGATTCCGGCACCCGATTTTGTATCCACAACGTGACGAAAGCCGGCACCACGCCAACGAAGAAAACCATGCGCCAGTTGGCGTAGTGCAGCACGATGCCGGCCACCAGCGCCGCCAACGCATAGCCGATCGCCCACGAACTCTGCACCATGGAAATTGCCTTGGCCCGCAATTCGGTTGGCCAGGTTTCCGCCACCAGCGTGGCGCCTGTGTTCCACTCGCCGCCCATCCCCAATCCCAGCAGGAAGCGAAACCCCGCCAGCATCAGCACGCTGGTGGAAAGGCCGGAGGCGAATGAACAAATCGAGTAGGTCAGAATGCTGAGCATGAGCGCCCGCTTCCGCCCGATGCGGTCCGCCAGAAACCCGAACAGCACTCCCCCGATGCCCGAAGCCAGCAGCGTCAAAGTGTAGAGCAGGCCCGAGGTCGCCTTGCTCATGCCCAGGTCGCGCATCACATGGGTTAGCACCAGAGCGTAAAGCATGGCATCGAAGGCGTCGAGCATCCAGCCCAGCCCTGCCGCCAGCAGAGTGCGCCGCTGCCCCGCTGTGGCTTGCTGCACAAGTTGAATCGGGCCGATGGCCATGTGGCGCGAATTGTAACATCGTGATTCAATCGAAGCAGCCCATGCCCAACTGCGCTCAATGCGGACGTGAACTTCCTGCCTTCTTCGCCGGAGAAATGACTCCACTCTGTCCTGACTGCCGCCGCTCTGCGCTCCAGCCATCGCCACCCGAAGCCCAGTACACCTCGGTCGCCCGCCCCGCCCCTCCGCAACCCGTGCTCACTATCGCGCTGGTGGCCATCAACGTTGCCGTCTATGTGCTGATGGTCGTTCGCGGCGTCTCGCCCATTTCCCCCACCACTGGCCAACTACTGCAGTGGGGCGCCAACTTCGGGCCCTTCGCCTTGGGCGGACAACCCTGGCGTGTATTCACTTCCAACTACGTCCACATCGGCATCATCCACATCGCGCTCAACATGTGGTGTCTGTGGAACTTGGGCCGCCTCGCCGAACGCGTATTCCGTCCTGTCACCATGTTCGTGGTGTATACCCTGTGCGGGATAGCGGGCAGTGTCGCCAGCTTGTGGTGGCATCCTCAGGGAGTGGGAGCTGGCGCATCTGGAGCCATCTTCGGACTGGCTGGCGCCATCATCACCGTGCTCTATCTGGGAAAGCTACCCATCCCCAAGCAGGCGCTCCAGCCCATTCTCAAGAGCGTCGTGTACTTCGCGGTCATCAACCTCATTCTTGGCGGCACCATCTCCGGCATTGATAACTCCGCCCACGTCGGCGGTCTGGTGATGGGCCTAGCCCTGGGCGCCGTTCTCGGCCAGGTCTTGATGTGGCCTCGCGACTCCCGCCTTCGCGCCGAACTGCTGACGTTTGCCGCCGCGACTCTCCTCTTGTTGGGCTCGGGCTGGTGGTTGCAACGCACTCACGGCGAAGACCCGCGACTGCGCACCGCCCTCGTCAACTTGCAAAAAAACCAACCGGATGAAGCCATCGCCACTCTGGCCCCATTGCTTCAGCAGCATCCTGACAACAGAGTCGCCCTCTTCCTGATGGGTAGCGCCTATACCCGCAAGCTCGACTATGCTGCCGCAGCGGATTCCTACCAACGCCTGCTCGCGCTTGATCCCGAGAACCGCAACGCGCTCTTCTTGCTGTCGCAGGCGCAACTCCAGCTTGGCCAGACCGGCGATGCAATCGCCTCCCTTGAAAAACTGGTGCGGTTGGATCCTGACAACCCTTCGTTGCAAGGCGCTCTGGGAACCGCTTATGTGGCCGCAGGACGCCAGCAGGATGCCGACGCCGCCTTTGCCAAAGCCGCCCACATGAGCCCGGCGCCACCGGCCCATCCTGTCCACTAGTCCTTACTCGCCTTCGTCCGCCTCCTCCACCACCAGGTCCACCGCGTGTCCCCGAATCGCATACGTCAGCTTCTGATCTTCAGCCGGCTCGAACATCACTCGCATGGGTTGCCGCTGCCACTGCGGCGCGGGACACTCCGAGTCCGGCTCGTCCTCTCCCGCCGCTTCGCCCAGCGCTTTCTTCAGCACCGCTTTGCGCCGCCCTACCTGCGCCACCATGGCATACAACTTCTTCCCGTCGTCCGAGACGCCGCAGTACGCCACGTAATCGCGATACCAGCTCGCCGCCGAGTAGTACGGATCAAACTCCGGCAGGTTGATCTGCGAGACCCGCCCCGTCAGCCGGTCCACCACCAACCATCCGCCGCGCTCCCATCGCCACCGCACCCCTCCCGATTCCTGCGGCAGGTTGTCATTCAGGCGAAACGCCCGCCGCACCACGAACAGCCGGTCCGTGACCTCATGTGGCGCTCCCAGCGTGTATTCCTTCAGCCGCGTATCCACGAATAGCGCCCGCACCTTCAAATCCATCGGCTTCTCGCCCACATACCACTTCACCGGCGTCCACTTGCCAAAGCTGATGACGTGGGGTTTCGGCGTTGCCTCCAGCCCACGCGCGCACAACACCACCAACCAGACTGCCAACCATTTCATCCGCATATCGCTAGCCTAGGCACGCGGCCTCCCGGCCCGCAATGACGCACCTCACACCGCTTTGTTCATTTCCCAGTGCGCCGGCTCGCGCTTGGCATCGACCTTCCGGATTACTACTATCGCCCAATAGTTGTGGAAAACCGCTACAATCACTTTAGTTCCAGACCATGAGCTTTTCGCTCCATCCTCGTTCCGGTACGCTAGCCGGCAAGTCCTCTCATGACGGCTCTCCCGCTGTTTCCCGGCGCCGCCTCCAGAGCATCCTGATTGTGGACGACAACCCCAGCAATGCCGAGCTCCTGCGCGAACTGCTCGCCGCGCGCGGCTATCGCTGCAATACCGTCGAGCACGCCGAAGAAGCGGAAACCGAAATTCGCCGCGAGCTTCCCGACCTGATCTTGCTGGATGTGGTCATGCCCGGAAAATCCGGTTACCAGCTTTGCCGCGAACTCAAGAACGACCCGGCCACCCGCCTCATCCCAGTGGTCTTCATCACCGGGCTCACGGATCGCCTCGACCGCATCAAAGGCATCGAAGCCGGCGCGGACGATTTTCTTAACAAGCCCATCGCTCCCGAAGAGTTGTTCGCGCGCGTCAAGTCTCTCCTCAAGCTCAAGGAATTCACTGACGAGCTGGAGAACGCCGAGTCTGTCCTCTGCACTCTGGGACGCAGCGTGGAATCACGCGATCCTTATACCGAAGGCCACTGTGAACGTCTGTCACGCAATGCCAGCGGTCTGGGTTTGCGGCTGGGCCTGGGCGATGAGTCCATCACCGCCCTGCGCCGCGGCGGTTTCCTGCACGACCTCGGCAAGATCGCCATCCCTGACGAGATCCTGAAGAAAGACGGCAACCTGACCCCCGCCGAGTGGACGGTGATGAAGCAACATCCCGTTATCGGCGAAAACATCTGCCGGCCCTTGAAGTCACTCCGCCTGGTGTTGCCCATCATCCGGCACCATCACGAGCACTCCGACGGCAGCGGCTACCCTGACGGTCTTCGCAAATCCGACATCCCCCTACTGCCGCGCATTCTGCAAGTGGTGGACGTGTATGACGCCCTCCGCACCGCCCGCCCTTACAAACCCGCCCTGACCCACGAACGGTCGGCCCAGACCATGCTCCAGGAGGCCAAGGCTGGCTTGTGGGACGAAGACCTGGTCCACGAATTCTTTCGCATGTTGCAGGACCAGGAACAAGTCGCATGAGGTAGCGACCAGCATCGTTGGCACGTTTCAACTCCCTCCTTGACCATCACCAAATCCCTAATCACAAATTCCCTCTCCCGCTCTTGTACAATCCCCCAGTCCGTCTTTCTGGCCCCCACTTTGCGATATAGCCTCATCATTCCGGCTTACAACGAGAGTGCGCGCATCGGCGCCACCCTCGACATTGTTGTTGGCTACATAGCGCAGCAACGCTGTGACGCCGAAGTTCTTGTCGTCAACGATGGCTCCCGCGACGACACCGCCGCCATTGTCCGCCGCTATGCCTCCTCCCACCCCGAGATCCGCCTCCTGGAAAACGAAGGCAATCGCGGCAAGGGCTACTCCGTACGCCACGGCATGACGGAGGCCACTGGCGACTATTTGCTCTTCAGCGACGCCGACCTCTCCGCTCCGCTGGACGAAGCCGCGAAACTCTTTGCCGCACTTGATCGCGGTGCCGACGTGGCCATCGGCTCGCGCTGGCTCAATCCCGAACTGCAAACCGTCCGCCAACCCCTCTACCGCCAACTCTTCGGGCGCATTTTCAACTTGCTCCTGCGCCTCGTGCTCCGCCTCAAGTTCCGCGACACCCAGTGCGGGTTCAAGGCTTTCCGCCGCGAAGCCGCCCGTAAAGTTTTCCCATTGCAGAAAATTGAGCGCTGGGCTTTCGATCCTGAAATCCTCTACCTCGCTCGCCATTTCGGTTACCGCATCGAAGAAGTTCCCGTCCGCTGGTCGCACGACTCCGGCACTCGTCTGCACCCGGTTCGCGATGGCTTCGTCATGGCCGGAGAAGTTCTGCGCATCCGCTGGTACTCGCTGACCGGAGCCTATCGCCCGCCCTCCGCCTGAGCCTTCGGAACTGCTATCATCCTGGTTCCGCCATGGCTCCCCTTGTCACCAGCGTGCTGCTCGGACTGGTTGCCGCCGGCGCCAATGTATTCGGCGGCGCCATCATCGTTCAAAAGCAATGGGAGCGCCGCTACCTCAACTACTTCATCGCTCTGGGCGCGGGCTTCATGCTGGCCACCGCGCTGGTCGAAATTGTTCCCACCAGCCTGCAGCTGGGCGGACGTAACGCCTCCTTCCTCATCCTCGCGGGATACCTCCTCACTCATTTCTTCGAGCACACCGTCACCCCGCACTTCCATTTCGGCGAAGAAACCCACAGCGATGAATTCCGCCACACCCACACCGGCTACTCCGTGCTGATGGGCCTGGTGATCCACACTTTTTTTGACGGCATTGCCATCGCTTCCGGCTTCCTGGTCTCTCCCTGGCTGGGATGGATTATTTTTCTCGCCATCTTCCTTCACAAGATTCCGGAGGGCTTCACCGTGGCGTCGGTCATGCTGGCCAGCGGCAGCAGTCGAGCCGCCGCATGGGGTGCGTCCATTGTTTTGGGAGCTGCAACCCTGGCGGGTGTGCTGACCATGGCGGTGTTCCGTCACCAGGTGGCCGCGGGACTGCCACTCTCCGCCGGCGTCACCATCTACGTCGCCGCCTCTGACCTCATCCCGGAAGTCAACAAGCAACCGGGAGTCAAAATGGCCCTGGTTGTATTTCTTGGCGTGGCTCTTCTCTTCGCACTCGACTATCTCTTCCACTTGCACTAGACTAGGAAAAACCCCGCAGCAGCTTTACTTCGTTCGTTTTCCAATTTCCACTCTGGCCCACCCTGATTGTGGAGGCAACACCTGCATGCGGCTTGAACTTCGCTCTTTTCCCCCAATGGTTCTGGCAGTTTTCCTCGGAATTTCCCCGCTGGCATTTTCTCAGTCCACGCCAGACTTTCTGGCAGATTCAGCCTCGTCCTATACTCGCGCCAGGGCCGTGTCCATCACCCTCAGCCCTTCGACTTTCTCCATCGGCGCTGGCGCCAACCTGCAATTGACGGCCACGGTTTCTGGTTCGTCCAACAAGTCTGTGACCTGGAAGGTCAATGGCATCGCCAACGGAAACACGACCGTCGGCACCATCGATACTTCGAGCGGATACTTTTTCGCTCCCTCGACTTTGCCTAGCCCTTCCACCTACACCATCACCGCAACCTCGGCCGCCGACACCAGCAAGTCGGCTTCTTCTACCGTCAGCGTACTGCCCACCGACCGCGTCGGTGCAGTGACAACTTCTAAAACGGTACGTTGTCCCGCCGGGGAATTATCTGGAGGCACCTGTTATCTCCTCACTGTCGCCTGCGACAACATCGCCAACTTCAGCTCCTATGTGAAGGTGAATACCGCTCCTTCGCCTCTGGGTGTCGTGATGTTCGGGATCGGCACCGGCGGCAGCGGTCTGTACGAGACGAACTTTATTTTCGGGCAAACCGCGGTCCAAAACGTGTTGAATGCCGGCTATACCACCGCCCAAATCTCTTTTGGGGCGCCCTTCGTCTCCAACCAGCCCAATGGATGGCTGCAAGGGCCGGGCGGAGAACGTCGGCTGGCCTGTCGCTACGCAGCCACCGCGAACTGGGTCTCCTCCACCGTGCTCAATGACAAGACCAAGCCGCTGTGCGCCACCGGAAACAGCGGAGGCTCTTCCGTCATTGCCTACGCCCTCTCGGAATACGGCCTCGCCGGCACGCTTTCCATGGTGGAACTGACCAGCGGTCCTCCCATGGCCCACATCGACAACGGATGTCTTTGCAACCAGCCGACCGTGATGACTCAGTGCGGCCAGGGGCTCCGCAGCCAATGCTATTCTCTGCTGGAGGCCTCGATTCTGGATCCAGCCTGGAGCCAACCTCGTTGCACTAACGAAATCAATCACAAGACTCAGACGGTGGATCCCGCGCTGTTTCTTTCCGACAGCGTGATTGCGCCCGGAGCCAGCCACAACTACGCCAAAACCTACGTCAACATGATTTTTGGCGGGCTCGACACCAGTTCCGCCGTGCCCCAGGGCCAGCTATTCTATGACTCCATCACCAGCCAGAAATCGGAAGGTTGCGTCGCCGATGCTCCCCACGCCGTCCCCAATGTCATGGACGGCGCCACCCAGATCTCCAACGACTTAATCAACCTGTGCAGGGTGCAGCCATAGCCCCGGAAGCAAACAAGAAACAAGAAACAAGAAACAACATTTAGAAACTGGAAACATGAAAAAACGGCTTGATGGGTGCCCCATCCTTGTCGCGTTCTTTGCGACAAGAATGAGAAAACGACCGCCCGGATCCTCAACGAACCCCGCTTCTGAAACTCGAAACTAGAAACTAGAAAAGCACCTCGATGGGTGCCCCATCCTTTGTTGCGTTCTGTGCGACAAGGATGGGAAAACGACCGCCCGGATCCTCAACGCACCCCGCTCCTGAAACTCGAAACTAGAAACTCGAAACTGCCTCACTCTCCCCCCAGATACAGCCTGGCCACTCCCTGCGAGATTTTGCCGGGATTGGCCTCGGCCAGGTTCGCCAACACCACGATGCTCAACTTATCGTCCACGTAGCGCGAGATGTGGGTCTTGAATCCCTGCCACGAACCGCCGTGCTCAACCACGCGATGCCCGTCCTCGACTGTACTCACCCAGCCAAAACCATAATTTCCGGAGTTGCGCGTGCCGTCATTGAGCAGCACCGGCGTCCACATCAACGACAGATCGTCGCGCTTCAGCAGTTTTTCCGTGTACAGCGCAGCATCCCACTTCGCCAGGTCCAGGATGGAAAAGTAGAGGCTGCCGTCCGCCGTGATATTCACCTTGGGCGCCACCCACTCCTGATTTTTCCACTCGCCCTTCACCAGGCGATACCCCGCCGCGCGATTCGGCACAATATCTTCCTCGCTGATGATGCGGGTCGTGCTCATTCCCAACGGCCGAAAAATCCGCTCTTGCAGAACCTCGCCATAAAACTTGCCGGTCACCCGATGAATCAGAATCCCTAACGTGGCGTATCCTAGGTTGCTGTAGCTCCAACTGCTGCCGGCAGGAAATGCTAGCGGGATGGAGTAGATGACCTTCAGCAGGTCGTCTTCCGAGTAGTCTTTGCGAAAATCAAACTTATCGGGATAGTCGGTAAATCCCGCGGTGTGGCTGAGCAAGTGCCGCACTTTCACCGATTTCCAACTGGCGGGAGCATCGGGAAAGAACCGGGTCAACGGGTCGTCCAGACTAATTTTGCCGTCTTCCACCAGCATCATCACAGCTGTAGCGGCGAACTGCTTGCCCACTGATCCCGACTCGAACACGGTTTCAGGCTTCACCGGGACCTGGTGCTCAAGATTGGCCAAGCCATATCCCTGAGCGCGGATCGTCTTTCCGTTGCACGCCACCAGCACAGCAACGCCAGGAATTTTTTGCTGCGCCATCTCGGCAGCCACCACGGCATCCAGTTTCGCATCCGCCACTGCGTGGCCGCACTCCTGCGCAAACGCCGACGCCGCGCAACCAACCAACACCAGCCAGAGGAACATTTTCATGGGAGACCAGCTTAACCCATCCCAGCGGCAAGCTAATCCACTACATGCTTCGCCGTGTAGCCTTCGCGCGCGATGGTGTCCACCTTCACGTCTTTGTTCTTCTGGTCCTTGATCTTCAGCGGACCACCGTCGGGCGATACCAGTTCCACTTTCAGTTTGCGATAGGTCCCGTCAAACTTGGTGTTGGTCGGGTGATAGGCCAACTGGTACTGATTGCGGATGTCCGACGCTACATCCTTGAAAATCTCTGGCAATTCTCCTTCAAAGCGCGGGAAGTAGGCCCGCCCACCGGTCAGTTTTGCGAACGTCTTCATTTCGTTGTCGGCCTGCAAGTAATCGATGTTCTCAATCGGAATGCCGAATCCATGCGACGGCCTCCCCCCTCCTGCTTCCGCCCGAATCCGCGCCGCCTGACCGACCCCGATGGCGAAAATCGTCACGTTCTTAGTCGCTTTGATCTTCTTGAAGGTCTGGTCCAGGTTGATTCTGCTGAACGTGTCCACTCCGGTCGAAACCAAGATGATGTACTTGTGTCCCTCCACCCCATCCAGCCGGTCCAGCGTGTCATAGAGCGTGTCGAACAGATTGGTTTCAATGAACGTAGGAATGCGCAGCGTATTGAGCGCGCCGATAACTTCCCGCTTGTCCTGAGTGAAGTCCACCAGGATGCGCGGCTTGATGTCATAAGAGACCACCGACACCCAGTCGTCTTTCTTCAGCGTGCTGGCGAAGACGTAGCTGGCGTTCAACGCGTCACGCAGAAAAGCGTAATTCGTCTCCGCGAACTCCACCACCAGCACCGCGGTAATCGGCGCCTGCGATTGGCTGAAGTTGGTGATCTTCTGCTCTACCCCATCTTCGCTGACGCGGAAGTTCTCTTGCTTCATGCCCGGGATGAACTGGCCGCTTTTGGTCGTCACCAGCACGTCCACGTTCACCAGCGGCACATCTACATGCAGCGAGTAATCCGGCATGTTTTCAATTTTCTTAGGCCTCTCGGGAGCGGGCGGGGGAGGAGCTTCCTTTTTCTTCGGAATCACATACGGACCCACCTCGCCGCCTGGACCTCCGGCCTCAGCTGGCGCGTCTTGCTTGTTCGGGCTGCTGGGCGCAGGCGGCGGTGTATCCTGGGCAACGCCGAGCCCCATCAACAGCATCAGAATCAATAAGATAGAGGCTCCGGAGCGGTTCCGAAAACGCTCTCTCGAACCCAAAAATTCACGCAACATCAGCCAATCACCCATGGGCATCATTCTAAAAATCCTATGCTAGTATAGATGCAACCGCGCCGCCACTGGACATTTCCTTCGCCCTTTAAATCCGAACGGTTTAAATTAAGCCCGGTGGCGCGGAGCAGAAAAATCAGATGCAGAGAAGATTTTCTCCGGGGCCAAGAATGACGAAAGCCGCACTTTCGCTCGCTGCCCTGTGCTGTTTGCTGTCCGCCACCGCCAGCATCGCGCAGAGTTCCAAAGCCACTCCGACCATTCCTCTTGATCAGATTCACGCCGGCATGAAGGGCGTTGCCTACACCGTTTTTCAGGGCACCAAGCCTGAACCCATGGGGGTCGAAGTCCTGGGAGTGCTGCGCAATGTCAACGGGCCCAAGGGAGACGTCATTCTGGTCCGCCTCTCAGGAACCAAGCCCGAATACACCGGAGTGGTCGCCGGCATGAGCGGCAGCCCAGTCTATTTCGATGGCAAGCTCGCGGGCGCACTCGCCTTCCGCATCGGGGAATTTTCCAAAGAGCCGATTGCCGGCGTCACCCCCATCGGCGAGATGCTTGAAATCAACGCGTTTGACCGCAAGCCGGCGATGGATTCCCCATCCGCCCCGCTCCATGCGATCGTCGGCGCGTCCCAAACTGCTTCGCCCGCAGAAGCCTCCACCCCACCCTCCGCCGCACCGGCCGCCGGTTTCAGCAATTACCTCAAGCCGATTGACACTCCGCTCGTCTTCAGCGGGTTCTCCGAAGACGCGGTCCGCCGCTTCGCTCCTCAGTTCGCTGCTTCCGGCATTGTGCCGGTGATGGGTGCAGGCTCGGTTACCACCGGCGCCAAACAGCCCGAGCCGCTGGAACCTGGCTCCGCGGTCAGCGCCATTTTAGTGCGCGGCGATATGGACATCGCCGCCACCTGCACCGTCACTTACGTGGACGCCGAGCACCTTCTGGCTTGCGGACATCCTCTGTTGCAGTTTGGTTCCGTCGACCTGCCCATGAACAAGGCCGAGGTGCTGGCCACTCTGCCTTCGCCCCTCAACGCCTTCAAGATCGTCAACACCACCGAAGTCGCGGGCTCGTTTGTGCAGGACCGCAGCAAAGGCATTCTGGGCACGTTCGGCAAAGACGCCGACATGATCCCCGTCACCCTCACCATTCACGGCGGCTCGCGCCCGCGTGAATTTCACTTCGAAGTGCTAAACAATGCCAAGCTCAGTCCGGTCGCCATCATGGCCTCAGTGTTCAACGCTTTGCACGGCACTAACGAATACGGCGAAGAAACGACTTTCCGCATGAAGGGCTCCATGGACGTGGAAGGCTATCCCCAAGTCGCGCTGGCTGACATGTTCGCGCCCAACGATGCTGGACAGCCCGCGGCGGCGCTGGCAGCAGCGAGTTTGGGCGACCGCTTCGGCCGCATCTATGGCAACCTCTACGACATTCCGCAAGTGAAATCGCTGACCCTTGACTTCGAACTGGAGCGGGAGCGGAAATCAGCGCGGCTGGAGAGCGCCCGCACCGATGTGACCGAAGCCCGTCCCGGTGACGAGATTGTGGTGGAAGCCGTGCTCCGCCCCTACCGCGGAGAACGCATGGTCCGCCAAATTCCCATTCGCATTCCACCCTCCACGTCCAAAGGCACGCTGCACATTCTGGTCAGCGACGGCGATACTCTCGACAAAGTGCGGGGCGCCGCTCCCCAACCCGGACGCAGTCTGGGCCTGGCCTCGACCATCGCGATGCTTAACCGCGAACACGTCAACAACCGCGTGTATGCGTCGTTGCTGCAGTCCGACCCCGAAGCCGTGGTCGCTGATAAAGTGATGCCCACTCTGCCGCTGTCGGTAATGAACGTGATGGAAGGCATGAAGGGCACGCAGGAGATGGTGGTGCAGGGAGAGTCCTCGGTCGGCGAAGCTTCCACCCCGCCGCTGGATTTTGTCGTCTCAGGTGGCCGGTTGTTGACCATTACGATTAAGTGAGGCGGCCACCGGGATGGGGCAGTGACCAACGTCTCGCCCGCGCTCCACTCGCTACCGGCATGCACCGGCGTTTGCGCGTGATACCTTTTTCCTAACAGAGTTTTTTGCCGAGGTCTGACTTGTCAATCCGTTCGCTCCGTGGTTTCACTCTTCTACCCATTCTCTTTCTCCTCCTCGGCACCGCTTGGGGCGAGGGCACCCGCACCTGGGAGCAGTCCAAGTTTGACGAGCTGATCAAGGGGACCACCCACGGCGTGGCCATCCGCAGCCAGGGTGGCCTGGAACTCGCGCCCGCATTCAAGGCGCTGAACACCACCCCCTCCACTTACATCTGGGCCATTGCGTCCGACAGCGCAGGCAATGTTTATGCCGCCGCGGGCTCGCCGGCTCGCGTCTATCGCGTCACGCCCGATGGAAAATCCACAACCATCTTTGAGGCCCAGGAACTGCAGGTGCAGGCCCTGGTGGCCGGCAACCATGGCGAACTGTATGCCGCGACCGCGCCCGATGGCAAGGTCTATCGCATCGAGCCCAAAGCCGCGAAGGCCGACGGCTCGTGGAACTCCAGCGTCTTCTTCGATCCCAAGACCAAATACATCTGGGCGCTGCTGCTCGATGGCAATGGCAACCTGTATGTCGCGACCGGCGATCAAGGCGAAATTTTCCGCGTCAACTCACGCGGCGAAGGCGCACGGTTTTTCAAGAGCGACGAAGTTCATATTCGCGCTCTTGCCCTTGATCCCAGCGGCAACCTGGTCGCAGGTTCTGATGGCTCCGGCCTGATCTACCGCATCACGCCCAAGGGCGAGGGTTTCGTTCTCTATAGCGCGCCCAAGAAAGAAATCACCGCGCTCGCAGTAGACCACGCTGGCAACATCTATGCTGCCGGCGTGGGAGAAAAGCGCGGCGGCGGCTCCCCGGGGCTGAACATCCCGGCGCCGCAGCCCAATCCCGCAACTCCGGGCGGTCTAGGCATCACCATCATCGGCGGGCCTGGCCCCATCCCTGGACAGGGTATGCTCTCGTTTCCGCTGCCCGGTGTCGGCGCTTCCGGTGGATCGGATATCTATCGCATCACACCCGACGGCGCACCCTCGCGTTATTGGTCGGCCCACGAAGACATCATTTACGCTCTCGCCTTCGACCCGCAAGGACGATTGCTTGCGGGCACCGGCAATCGCGGCCACATCTTCACCATCACCGGTCAAGACCAGTACACGGATCTGCTTAAGGCCAGCGCCAGCCAGGTGACTGCTTTCGCCGCCGCTCCCAACGGCGGTTTGTATGCCGCCACCAGCAATCTGGGCAAACTGTTCGTGCTCGCCGCCGCGCCCGACGCCGAAGGCACCTACGAAAGCGACGTGTTTGACGCTCGCAACTTCTCGCGGTGGGGACGCGCCGAATTTCGCGGCGCCGGCAACGTCGAGATCTTTGCCCGCAGCGGCAACGTGGACAATCCCGACCGCAACTGGAGCCCATGGACCCGCGTCGAGTTGAAAGATGGCGCAACCCTCGGCGTGCCTCCCGCCCGCTTTGCGCAGTGGAAAGCGGTGTTGCACGCGGGCAATCCCGCGCCCCGGGTGCAGAGCATGATGCTGTACTATCTGCCGAAGAACGTCGCGCCGGTCCTCGAGGATGTGACCGTGCAAGTCGGCTTCCGGTATCCGCAGATGCTCAAGTCCCAAGGCGCCGACGCCAACTCGACGCCGGGCCAGCCGCGCTTTGAGGTGCCCGCCGCCAGCATTCGCGATCGCGGGTCCGTCGGCGTGAAGTGGACCGCTCGCGACGACAATGACGACCAGCTCTCCTATTCCGTGTATTACCGCGGCGACGGCGAATCGCGTTGGCTGTTGCTGCGGGAAGACGTGACCGAGCACTATCTCTCATTTGACGCAGGCCTGTTGCCCGACGGCGGCTACCAGGTGAAGGTAGTGGCATCCGACGAGTTGTCGCACTCACCTGGCGAGGCCTTGACTGCGGAACGAGAAAGCGCTCGCTTCGAAGTGGACAACACGCCGCCGCAGATTCAGGCGCTGGCTGCGGCCGAGGACGGCGACAAGCTCCACATCACTTTCCGCGCGGTCGATGGATTCTCGCCCATCAAGCGCGCCGAGTTTTCAGTGGACGCGGGCGACTGGCAGTTGATCGAGCCGGTGGGGCAGCTCTCCGACTCGAGGACCGAGAGTTACGATTTCCGCGCAGCGGGCGATCCGGTTCCGCCCTCGGATGGCTCTGCTCGCAACCTTGCAGCAAAAGGAAAAGCGGATGCGGCGAAGGGGCCGATCGACCACGTGGTGGTGGTTCGCGTCTATGACACCTTCGAGAATATGGCGACGGCGCGGATTTTGGTGCGGGGCAAATAACTTGGTTGGTTCTGTGAAGTGTGGCTTGCTCGGGATCGCAAGCGGGGTCTGATCCGATTCGCTCCGAGCTGTTGCAAAATGCAACACTTTTCTAAAATCGTCGCTAGTGGGTCTGGGAGGCTCTCAGCGAGCGTCCAGTTTCCGGGGGCACTCTGGGGCTACCTTGAACCCTATCGTCGACTGGCGGTGCCCTAGCGCTCAGGTAAATGGTATTTCTCGTGATGCAGGTGGTGGGAATGAGTCCAGTCGGAATAGTCACTTTGGGTCTGGTGACGCGATTTTTTGGCTAACTCCTGCATTTTCAAATAGATAACAACAGCCGAGGATAAATTTCAGCAAGCAGTGACTTTCAGGCGCCGTTTTGAACTCTCTCCTCACCCTCGGATGGTTGGCCTCGGCGGTCTATTCCACCATCCCCTCGTTCTGGCTACTCATCCACCCTTGGGCGGATTACTGGCGTGGGCAGAAGCGCTCGCCCTACCGTGTGCTGGTTCCGGTGTGGGTGGCGATGTGGGTTGCCGCAGCCCTCGTAACATCCCCGTGGCGGAGGGTCGTTCTATATCAGAATCGCGCGGCATGGCTTCCGGCGGTGGTGTTGTTTGGGGTGGGGATCTGGATCTACATTCGCGGCGGGCGAGGCTTCAGCCTGCGGCAACTCGGCGGCCTGCCGGAACTGCAGCCGACGGACCGAGGCCAGCGCCTGGTGACCAGCGGCATCCGAGCGCGGGTAAGGCATCCGTTGTACCTGGCGCACCTGCTGGAGATGTTGGCGTGGAGTGTGGGCACCGGCCTGGCGGTGTGCTACGCCTTGACCTTGTTTGCCATCGTCACGGGCGCGGTGATGGTCCGCAGCGAAGACGCCGAACTGGAAGCGCGATTCGGAGACGAGTACCGCGAGTATCGGCGGCGGGTCCCGGCAGTGTGGCCGAGGCTGTGAAATATTCCTGTATTTTTCCCTTGACAACTTCCATTCCGTAACCGTACAGTTACGCATTATGCGTCACCGTTCAGTTACGTATTCAGCGGAAGCGACCTTCAGTGCGCTCGCCGACCCCACTCGCCGCGCCGTGCTCGACCTGCTGCGAGGGGGGAGCCAGCCTGCGGGCGGCATCGCGCAACGGTTCCCGATTTCACGGCCAGCGATTTCCAAGCATCTCGCCCTACTGCGCCGCGCCCATCTGGTGGAGGAGCGCCGCGAAGGACGTCATCGGGTGTACCAGTTGAACCCGGCTCCCCTGCGCGCGATTGATTCCTGGCTGGAACAATATCGCGCGTTCTGGACCGGCAATCTGGCCAGTCTCAAGACCTTTGTGGAGTTCGAGTACGCCAAGGAGACCACCGCGGCGAGTTCTAATTCCACTTACAAGAAACCCGTCGATCCGGTTTCGAAAAAAACCAATTCACCACAAATCAAAAGGAGAAAACTACCATGACACGGGGACGGCAGTCACGGCGCACACGGGCTTGGCGAACGATGCCGCGGCTGGTGAAGACTGCCGCGGCGGACGGGTGGGCGTTTTAGAGAGTCTGAAGAAGTTTACCGAAACCAACTGAGCGGCTTTGCCGCCGAAAGGAAACACAAATGGCAACCGTTGCAATCACTCCCGACCAGGACACAATTCTGGCCGAAGCCTTTATCGCAGCTCCTCGCGAGCGCGTGTTCACAGCCATAACAGACCCCCGCCAGATGTTGCAGTGGTGGGGCCAGAGCGGAATGTATCGTACTACCGAGTGCGAGATCGATCTGCGGGTGGGCGGGCAATGGCGGACGGCCGGGGCCGGCGCCGATGGCAAAACTTTTACCGTAGAAGGAGAGTATCGCGAGGTCGATCCGCCTCGCGCCGTAGCCTACACCTGGAAGCCTAGTTTCTTTCCCGGTTCGGAGTCGCTGGTGCGATGGGAGCTGGAAAAAGAGGGGGCTGGCACGCGAGTCCGCATTCATCACAGCGGTTTCGCCGGCACTCCCGGAGGCGCGCAGAGTCACGGCGAAGGTTGGGTGCGGGTGCTGGGCTGGGTGCAGTTGTTCGTGGAGAAGAACCAGACGATGGACACTCGCGCGGCGGGGTGAGCGCAGTGAATACGGGGCATCGAGCGCCGGGACGGCTGTCGCCGTCCCGGTTTGCTTTGCTTGCCGCATTTGTGTAATGCGCCCTGTTTATGAGATACCGAGGGTGGTTGCCGCAAGCGGAATTGAGCGCTGGCGGCGGACCGCATCGCGATGAAATTTGAAATATTTGTGGCCTCGCGCTACTTGCGGGCAAAGCGACGGCAGGCGTTTATTGGCGTGATCACGGGGATATCCATTCTCGGGGTGGCGGCGGGAGTGGCGTCGCTGATTGTGGCGCTGGCCATCAACAACGGGTTTCGCCAGGATTTGCAGCAACGGCTGTTGGGTTCGACGTCGCACGTGAGTTTGCTGCGGGTGCAGAGCGATGGCATCCGAGACTGGAAGCCTTTGCTGGAGCGGTTGTCGAAGCAGCCGCATGTAACGGCAGCGGCGCCGGCGATTTATGAGCAAGTGCTGATTTCGCGTGGACCGCGGGCGCGCGGAGCCGTGCTGAAGGGAATGATTCCGTCCGAGGAGCGGCGGGTGGGCGACCTGCTGAAGACGGTGACGGCGGGATCGGCGGCAGAGTTGGAGGAAAGGCCGGCGGTTGGTCCGAATTCGTCTGGTGCTTCGTCCACGACATCTGGGGACGGGATGACCGCAACTCCTCAGACAAGTCCCGACGATCTTTCGGCGGTGCGTTCCCGCATCAGCGCCATGCCGCCCATCGTTCTGGGCAAGGACATGGCGGACGATCTGGGGGCGAGCGTGGGGTCGGTGGTGCTGGTGACCAGTCCGCAGGGAGAGTTGACGCCGTTTGGGCTGGTGCCGAAGTATATCCGCTTTCGCGTGGTGGGAATTTTCAATTCCGGGTTTTACGACTACGACTCGAGCTGGGCGTTCACCCGATTGTCAGACGCGCAGGACTTGTTTGGGCTGGGCGATTTGGTGTCGGTCATCGAGTTCCGGCTCGACGATATCTACCGGGCGGGCGAAGTGTCGCGTCAACTGGAAACGGCGGCGGGCCACGGTTTCATGGCGACCAACTGGATGGAACAAAACAAGGCGTTGTTTCGGGCGCTGCGGCTGGAGCGGGTGGTGACGTTCATCACGATTGGGCTGATTGTGTTTGTGGCGGCGCTGAACATTCTGATTTCGCTAACCATGATGGTGATGGAGAAGACCAAAGACATTGCGGTGCTGATGTCGATGGGGACGAGGAAGGCGCAGATCCGGCGCGTGTTCATGGCGCAGGGTTTGCTGATTGGCGTGATTGGCACGGCGCTGGGGCTGGTGGCAGGATATGCGCTGGCGTGGGCGGGCGGACACTACCACTTTCTCTCGTTGTCCGCGGAAGTGTATTCGATTGACTACGTGCCTTTCGCACCCCGTGTGATGGATGGGGTGCTGGTGGCGGCGATTGCGATTGGGATTTCGTTTGCGGCAACGCTGTATCCGTCATGGGCGGCGGCGCGGATTCTGCCAGCGGAAGCGCTGAGGTATGAGTGAGGGAGAGCGGAGGCGGCAACTTCGCGGGCAAAAGCGTTCACCACAGGGGACACAGGGGGACACGGGGTAGGGCAAGTGCGTTCACCACAGGGGACACAGAGCAACACGGGGTAGGGCAAAAGCTTGGTGGGGAACGTCGAAGCTCCCTTCTCAGCACCATTCGAAGTTTCCGGTCTCAGGACTATGTGATTGCCGTCACAGTACTGGCGCGGTTTCCGGCGTAGAGTGATGCACATGCGCGCAAAAGTTGCGTGAGCGCGAGCCTCTCCTCGTGGCATGTGAAATCTGCATGTGCAGTCGGCATGTGCAGTCATGGTCTAATGTTGTGACGGAGGAGCGCGCGGTTGCATCTAATGGAGCAAGTCCCGTGGTTGCAAGTGAAGGACTTGAAGAAGGTGTTTCGCTCTGGCGACGCCGACCTGGTGCTTTTTGAAAACCTTTCATTTCGGGCGTTTCGTGGCGAAATGCTAGCAATCGTAGGCGAGTCGGGCGCGGGGAAAAGCACCCTGCTGCATCTGGTGGGAGCGCTCGACCGACCTTCGGCGGGCCAAGTGCTATGCGGCGGAGTCGATCTGCAAACGCTCAGTCAGGATGAGGCGGCGGACTTTCGCAGCCGGCAGGTTGGTTTTGTTTGGCAGTTTCACTACCTGCTGCCGGAATTTTCGGCGTTGGAGAACGTGGCCATGCCCTTGTTAGCGCGAGGGGAGGCGCGGTCGCCGAGCGAGGCCGAAGCGGCCGGTTGGTTGGGGCAAGTGGGATTGGGAGAGCGTGGGCATCACCGCGCGGGAGAGCTTTCCGGCGGCGAGCAGCAGCGAGTGGCACTGGCGAGGGCATTGATCACCAAACCGAAATTGTTGCTGGCGGATGAGCCCACCGGAGATCTCGACAGCAAGACGGCAGACGCGGTATTTGCACTGATTTCGAGGTTGCATTGCGATTTTCAATTGACATCGCTGATTGCGACCCACAATATGGCGTTTGCGCGGAAATGTGATCGGGTGCTGCGGCTGCACGGTGGCAAGATTGAAGAGATTGCGCGGGAATCGCTACCGGCGTGAGAGGCATCGAATGAGGGGTGGGATTGGGAAGGTGAAGCAAAGTTGCAAATAGTTGCATGGAACGAAAAGAGTAGATAGAAACCAGGTTCATGGCACTTTTGTGGGCTTGGGTTTCAGACACTTTAATAGCATAATGAGGAAGCGGGCTCTGGCCGGAATTGACAAGCCCGCAAGCAAGACCCCGGGGGTGGGCGTATATGTTTGAGCGATACACAGAGAAAGCCAGACGGGTCATCTTTTTTGCGCGCTACGAAGCGAGCCAGTTCGGGTCTCCGTATATAGAGACTGAGCACTTGCTGCTGGGGCTGCTGCGCGAAGACAAAGCCCTGACCAATCGCTTCCTGCGCTCGCACGCCTCGGTGGAATCCATTCGCAAGCAGATCGAAAGCCACACCACCATTCGAGAGAAGGTTTCGACGTCGGTGGATTTGCCGCTGAGCAACGAATGCAAGCGGGTGCTGGCCTATGCCGCCGAAGAAGCCGAGCGGCTATCGCACAAACATATTGGGACCGAACACCTGCTGTTGGGATTGCTGCGGGAAGAGAAGTGCTTTGCGGCGGAGATCCTGCACGAGCGGGGACTGCGGCTGGCGGCGATTCGCGAGGAATTGGCACGGCCGAATCAGGAAAAGCAGCAGTCGCGGCAACAGCGGGAGACTTCGCTGCTAAGCGAGTTTTCGCGCGACCTGACTCAGGCGGCGATGGATGGGCAACTGGATCCGCTGGTGGGACGCGATGGCGAAGTGGAACGCGTGGTGCAGATCCTGTGCCGGCGCACCAAAAACAACCCGGTGCTGATTGGCGAGCCGGGGGTGGGCAAGACGGCGATTGTGGAAGGCCTGGCGCAGCGCATCGCGGACGGCGAAGTGCCTTCGTTCCTGGCGGACAAGCGGATATTGGGACTGGATCTGTCGCTGATTGTGGCGGGCACCAAGTATCGCGGACAGTTCGAAGAGCGGCTCAAGACCATCATGAAGGAATTGATCGAGTCGCAGAATTCCATCATCTTCATTGACGAGTTGCACACGCTGGTGGGAGCGGGATCGGCGGAAGGATCGCTGGATGCGGCGAACATTCTGAAGCCGGCACTCTCGCGCGGGGAGATCCAGTGCATTGGAGCGACCACGCCGGGCGAATATCGCAAGTCGATCGAACGGGACCGCTCGCTGGAGCGGCGCTTCCAGGCGGTGAAAGTGCCGCCGCCCGGGGAAGAAGATGCCACCAAGATTTTGTTCGGCATCAAGGACCGCTACGAGAAATTTCATGCGGTGACCTATACCGACGAAGCCATCAACTTCGCAGTGTCGCACTCGAACCGTTACATTCCAGACCGCTTCCTTCCCGACAAGGCGATTGACCTGGTGGACGAAGCTGGGGCGCGGGTGAAACTGCGGCAGACTTCGATGCCGGAAGAGTTGACGGAAGTGCAGAAGCGCATCAAGTTCATTGCGCACCGGATGGAAAACGCGATCGCGAACCACGAGTTCGAGAAGGCGCGGTTCTATTCCGACGAAGAGCGCAAGGAGCGCGAGAACTTGCGCGCGCTGCGCGATAAGTATCACCTGGACGAGTCGTCCGGCGGAGTGGTGACGCGGGAAGACATAGAGGACGTGGTTTCGCGCTGGACCGGCGTGCCGATTGCGTCGATCAAGGAAGAAGAATCGCAGAAGCTGTTGCGGATTGAAGAAGAGCTGCACAAGCGGATCATTTCGCAAGACAAGGCGATTAGCGCGCTGGCTCGGGCCATCCGCCGCAGCCGCGCGGGATTGAAGAGCCCGAACCGCCCGATTGGGTCGTTCCTGTTTCTGGGGCCGACCGGCGTGGGCAAGACCGAAGTGGCGCGGACGATTGCCAGCTTCATGTTTGGCACCGACAAATCGCTGGTGCGCTTTGACATGTCGGAGTTCATGGAGAAGCACTCGGTCTCGAAGCTGATTGGCTCGCCTCCGGGATATGTGGGCTACGAAGAGGGCGGCCAGCTTACCGAACGAGTGAAGCGTGCGCCGTATTCAGTCGTGCTCCTGGATGAAATCGAGAAGGCGCATCCGGATGTGTTCAACATCCTGCTGCAAGTGTTTGAAGACGGCCACTTGACCGATGGATTGGGCAATACGGTGGACTTCAAGAACACGATCATCATCATGACGTCGAACATTGGGGCGCGGCATTTGCAGAAGCGGGAAGGCTTCGGGTTCCAGACGTCGCAGGAAGACATGATTTCGGAGAAGGTGGAAGACCTGGTGAAGAACGAGGTCAAGCGCACTTTCAATCCGGAGTTCCTGAACCGGCTGGACGAAGTGATTCTGTTCAGCGCGCTGAGCGAGGCCGACCTGATCCAGATTCTGGAATTGATGGTGAGCCTGCTAAACCAGAACCTGTCGCAGAAGGCGATCACGGTGACGGTGACCGACGAAGCCAAGAAGTGGATACTGAACCAGACGCAAGGCGACCGCAGCTACGGGGCGCGTCCCTTGCGGCGAGCGTTGCAGAAGTACATTGAAGATCCGCTGTCGGAAGCGTTGATTCAGGGGACGATTACGACGCGGCCGGCGTTCATCGAAGTGTTTCTGGACGAGAACAAGCTGTACTATCGTCCGGTGGACTCAGAGAAGGCGGAAGGCGTGCTGCTGTACGAGAAGTAGGGCGAATCGTCGCGCAGAAAAATTGAGCCGCCAGCGAAAACTGGCGGCTCTTTGTTTCTTGTTGGGCCATTCCGAAGGAAGGTAGGGTTTGTTGAAGAAAATCAACGTCCTGGAAAAATTCTCTCTGATCCACGAGTACTACCAGCCTCACATCGCTGCCGAGCTCAATGGGCAGGCGGTCAAACTGGTTAAGTCCAAGGGTGAATTCATTTGGCATCACCACCAGCATGAAGACGAGATGTTTCTGGTGGTGAAAGGGCGGTTTCGCATGGAGTTCCGCGACGCTGAGGGGAGCGAGCGGCACGAATGGATTGAAGCAGGCGAGTTCATCGTGGTGCCCCGCATGGTGGAGCACCGTCCGGTGGCCGACGAAGAAGTCTGGATCATGCTGTTTGAGCCCGCCGCCACGCTGAACACCGGCAACGTGGAGAACGAACGTACGGTGCGCGAGTTGGGGAGAGTGTAGGGCGGAGTGCGAGCCGCTGTGCGACTTTTTGTGCGACTCTCTATGCGACCCTCTGTGCGCCGCCCCTCTGTGCGCCGCCCGCTGTGCGACCCTCTATGCGACCCCCTGAGCGCTGCCCGCATCTAGATAGCAGATGGAACTGATTGTTTACTCTGCCCCCTGGTGCCACGACTGCCGCGAGGCCAAGCGGTTTCTTACCCGCCACCACATTCCTTTCCGGGAGATCGACATCGAGACCACGCCCGGTGCCGCCGAGGAAGTCATCCGGCGGACCGGCAAGCGCGCCATCCCCCAATTTGTGATTGACGGAGAATGGGTGCAGCCCTACCGGCCCGGCGAGGGATTTCTGCACGACGAAATGGCGGAGCGACTCGGAGTCGAGTAGGTCGGTACATTCGAGGCCACGCCAAAGGCTGCGACAAGTCAGCGCCCACCACGGTTATCAGGTAGGGCGCTGATGCGTGTGATCTATTCATAGTCACGGCGCCAATCGTGTTTGGTTCTGGTTCTCTTTAGCCGGCTGGAGTTTTACGCGAAAATGGCTTCACCCATCCTGGTTCGCGGACGTGTTCTTCCTGGAAGCGGCGTAGCCGGGCGGCCATAATGCCGTGCCGACCAAGATAGCCGGCAATCGTCCTCGGGTCGTCGCGATCGACGACTGCCAGACGGCCGATGTTGTGAGCCAGCATCTTGGCTGAGGCTTCGGAAAGCAGTTCGTCGGGATAGGTCACGATCAAGCGCGAGGACCCGGCATCGAGAATGCTGGCGGTCCCTTCGGAATCATGGTCCAGTGACCGAATGATGTCGCCGCGGGTGACGATGCCGGCGAGTTTACCCTGGTCATCCACAAGCAAAAGAGCCTCGTGACGACACAGAGCTGGATCGCGGCGGGCGATGCGGTCTGCCAGTTCGGCTACAGACATGGCGCCAGACACCGTGGGAGCCTCCCGATCCATAACTTCTCCGACTGTGACCTGGGTAAGCACATCGGTTTCGTAGTCCTGATGAATGCGCAGGCCGCGGCGAGCCAACTTCTCCGTCATGATGGAAGTGGTTGGCATGAACAGCATGGCGACTCCATCGGCGATGACGCTAACTAACATCAGAGGGAGCACGGCGTTGTAGTCGCGAGTAATCTCGAAGGCAAAAATGATGAAGGTGAAGGTCGCACGCGAGGCCGCACCGAACACGGCACCCATTGCGACCAGAGCGAATGCACCGGGAGCAAGATGGGCGGAAGGGAAAATGCGGTTGATGATAAGGGCAAACGCTCCCCCCAGAGCGGCGCTGGACATGAACATGGGAGCGAGCAAACCGCCGGAGGTTCCCGAGCCCAGAGAGACGACCAACGCGAGGGCCTTGGCAAAGGCGACAAGGAGCAAGAGTTCGAGGCCGAGACGCGCGTTCAGGATATCGCCGATGGTGTCATACCCGACGCCCAGTACGCGCGGGACGAAGTAGCCGATCACCCCGAGTCCGAGGGCGCCAATCGCCGGCCACCAAAGCTCACTCACTGGCAGCTTTTCGAACTGGTCTTCGGCCCAATAAAGGGCCTTGCTAAATCCCACGGCGGCTAATCCGCAGAGAGCGCCGAGCAGCAGATAAAAGGGAATTGCTTTAGGAATGCCGAAATTCACGGGAGCCACGTCAAACATGGGGCCGCTGCCCAGCAACTGCAGATGGATGGTGGTGGCGAGAGTGCTGGCGACTACCAGTGGAATGAAAGAACGCGACTTAAATTCGAAGAGCAAGAGTTCAATGGCGAGGATGACTCCGGCGATGGGAGTATTAAAAGTCGCGGACATGCCGGCGGCAGCGCCACAGGCGAGCAGAACCTTTCGTTCTGAGGCGGTGGTATGGAAGAGCTGGCCAATCAGGGATCCGACGGCGCCGCCGGTTTGGATGATGGGGCCCTCAGCGCCAAAAGGGCCGCCAGTACCGATGGCGATGGCGGCGGAAATCGGTTTGAGGATGGCCACTCTGGGAGCGATGCGGCTGCGATTGAGCAACACAGCTTCCATGGCTTCGGGAATGCCGTGGCCCTTGATTTTGTCGGTGCCATACTTTGCCATGAGACCGACGACGAGGCCGCCGAGCACTGGAGTGATGATGACCCAAAGACCCAGGTGGTTGAGCTGGGGGCTGCGGAATCCCAAGGCCAAGCGGTGGTAAAAGAAAATATTTGTCAAAAGACCGATCAGGTTGTACAGGGCGAAGGCGATGAAACCTGCCAGCAGTCCGATGCCGCCTGCCAGCAGTGAGATCAAAAACAAGCGGAACTGCGCCGGTTCAGCCGGGACGCTAAAGCGCGCGGATGGCCCCGGATTATTCAAATCGGACGTTTTCAAAGGCTTCTCCATTTGGTGGTCCTGCTGCGGGGGGAGGACGTTTTCTGTTCTGGCGGACTGGCCGCCAATGCTGGCCGGTCATCGGCAGCAACGCTGGACTCCACGATGCGCCGCAGAGCGGCGATCAGAGCGGTCCCATTTTTCCGCAACTCTGCATGGTGATGCATCGAGAGCTGTGACAACACTCTTTCTCCCTTGGCGGTGAGGGATAGGAGTACCTCGCGGCGGTCCTGCGTGGCATGGACGCGCCGAATGTATCCTCCGCGAGCAAGCCGGTCTGCCATTTCGACTGCGCTGTGATGCTGGATCTGGAGGCGCTCGGCAAGGTCGAGAACGCGAGGACGCGACTGGGAGGGCAGCCCTTTTAACGCCAGCATGAACTGATGCTGCCCGGGCTCGAGACCTGCATTGCGAGCCGCCTCCTCGCTAAAACCCAGGAACCTGCGGATCTGGTGGCGGAACTCCGCGAGGGCCTGGAAATCCGAATCGGTAAGAGTGATGTTCATGGCTGCGTGGAACTGCGGTTCGCGCGGTGGTTCCTCTCAATCCTACATATATATCGTATCACGATATGATATCAAAATGGCCAAGAGCATTCCTGCAAGAGCATTCCTGGTGGGGCGCTGGCTTCGGCCTTCCTCAGCCATTTACAATGCAAAGTTCCCTGATTTTTTGGACTTTCTGTGTGAGGGGTGTGCCTGTGATTCCACGCTATACCCGGCCGGCCATGGGCCGCATCTGGAGTGACGAAAACAAGTTTCGCAGTTGGCTGGCGGTCGAAGTGGCCGCGACGGAAACCCTCGCCGAGGCAGGAATTGTGCCCACTGAGGCGGCGCGCGCAATTCGCGAGAAGGCGAACTTCAAGGTCGAGCGAATCCATGCGATCGAGGCTGAGGTGAAGCACGACGTGATTGCATTCACTACGGCGGTGGCGGAGTTCGTGGGGCCGGAGTCGCGCTGGTTTCATTACGGGCTGACGT
>JANYBT010000153.1:0-5000 GCA_025360645.1 Acidobacteriaceae bacterium
GAGCTTGAACACCGTGCCGCACCCCTGAAAGCAATGTGAGGTGTATGTGCCTCCCATGCTGGTGGTGCCATAGAGATTGCCGGCTGAATCGCGCACCAGAGTCGCGTTGGGATAGAGACCGTCCGTGCCGGTGAAGCTATGGAGCACGGATTCGTTGCCGCTGGGGTCGATCTTGAAGGTCAGCCCGTAACAGCAAGAGCCACCCTGGTTGGTGGTGCCATAGAGATTGCCTGCCGCGTCCCGCACCAGAGTCGATTGGGGAAACCAGCCGGTCGCCGCATTTTGGAAGCTGTAGAGCACGGATTCGTGTCCGGAAGAATCCACCTTGAACACGGTCCCGACGCCGAACGCTCCGCCCTGATAGGTGGTTCCATAAACGTTGCTCGCTGCATCGATGGTGGCGCCGCCGTATGGGGAGCCTCCGTCGGTGCCATTGGTGAAGCTATGGAGTACGGTTTCCGTTCCATTCGGAGACAGTTTGAATACGGTTCCGTAGCGGAAAAGGCCACCCCCGAAAGTGAGGCCGTAGAGGTTCCCTTGCTTATCGCGGGCCAAGGGACTACTGGGGGAAAGGCCGTCGGCTGCGTTCGCGGCATTGAAGGAGTGCGGGTGGTGAGTTTCGCCTGGGCGTGCGCCGGTTGAGGGACAACGACAGCGGCGACCAGAAGGACGGCTAGCGCAAGAGATATGGTGGCGGCGAAGCGGATGGGTGCTGAAGATGAGTTTGGCGATTCCGTGACAGCACGCATTAGGCTCTCCTTGCCGGTCGGCACGCGAGGATGCCCCGGCGTCTGGGTTGCAGTATAGACCCAAAGAGCCCGCAGCTTCGAGCGTGGGTTCGAATCGGTACGTTCGAGGGGCCTCCGACCAGGTGCCCTCGACGGACGCCCTCGATCCTGCGCTTACTTCCCGATTCTTCTGACCACGTAGAGCAGCAGCGAGAGTACGACGCTGAGCACAATGCTGGTGGCCAGGGGGAAGTAGAAGGTGCTGTGCTTGCCGCGGTAGAGGAAGTCGCCGGGGAGGCGTCCGAGGGGCAGGCTGGTGCGGCCGAGAAGAAGGACGACGGCTCCCGCCACCAGAAGCAGGATGCCTAACGAAATCAAGATGCGGCCCAGATCAGACATGACTGGATAAAACATAGCAGCTCCGATGGCCCGTGCGAAGGCGCCCCGATTTTTTGGGAAAGAAGGTCGGGTGCAGACTGCCGCGATGGATGTTGCGTACTGCGCTTGGGAGCGGCGAGCAGCCGGTGCGTGGAATTGCGGCACACAAGTTTTAGACGCTTTTAACTCTGCAACACAAAGTACTTGACATCGCACTCTCCGCGGAGTATTTTCACTTCATGCCGCAACATCGGCCAAGACGTTTCCGCATGCAGGTGGCTCCGGCGCTGCCGCCGCGGGCGGCGGAGGATCTGCAGTTCATCCGCGACACCATGCGTCGCTCGGCATGGTTTACGGCGGTGCCGGGATGGGGATTGGTGGGCATAGGGACAACCGCGTTGCTGGCGGCCTTGCTGGCGAGGCGGCAGGCGAGCCCGCTGGGCTGGATAGAAGTGTGGGTGGGCGAAGCAGTGCTGGCGGTGAGCATCGCGGCGGTGGGCATGGTGATCAAGGCGCGCCGCAGCGGGCTGCCCCTGACCAGCGGACCCGGACGCAAGGTGGCGCTTGGTCTGCTGCCTCCGTTTGTCGCCGCTGCGCTGCTCACGTTCCTGCTGTACTGGCAAGGGTTCCCGGCTGCTCTGCCCGCATTGTGGCTGCTGCTTTATGGCGCCGGGGTGACGACCGGCGGCGCGTTCGCGGTCCGGCCGGTTCCGGTGATGGGCTTGTGTTTCATGGCGCTGGGAGTGCCGGCGTTGTTTCTTTCGGCTCATGGCGATGCGTTGATGGCGGCGGGCTTTGGTGGGCTGCACATTTTGTTTGGAGCGTGGATCGCGAGGAAACATGGTGGATAAGTCCAGAAAACGGAAGCACATTCAGAGCGAGAGCCGGGGAGCGGCGAAGGCGGCCCCGGTGCGGCATCCGCGAGCTGTGGTGCAGCCGGAGTTTCCACAGCTCGACCGCCTAATTCACGAACGTCTTCGGCTGGGCATTGTCAGCGCGCTGGCGGTAAATGCGTCGCTCAGTTTCAGCGACCTGAAGTGGCTGCTGAAGACCAGCGACGGGAATCTGAGCGTCCACGCCCGCAAGCTGGAGGATGCCGGCTACATCACCTGCGTGAAGCATTTCGAGGGTCGGGTGCCGCGCAGCGACTACCGACTCACAGTCGGGGGCCGGCGCGAACTGGAACAGTATTTGCAGGACATGGAGCGGGTGATTCGTTTGACTCGCGAGCAGTGACTCGCGATCAGTGATTTTTTTTGGCGTTACAGCTTTGTTTTACAAAGTACATTACATGGAGGATCTATGTGGAGTCCGGATTTTCATGCCAATATGAATTTTCCCGCGCCGCTGGCGGTGATGGGGTTTCTGGGAGGGCTGGGCGGGCTGTTCCTGGCTGGAGTAGGTTCGGTGGTAGCGTGGTTTGCGAAGCAGCCCCGGTACCTGCCCTGGATCGGACGAGCGGTCGCGGTGTGTGCCGCCATTTATCTGGGACTGTTTGCGACCTTCTCCCTGGCCAGCAAAGACCATACCCTGGCGCGCGGGGAAGAAAAATACTTCTGCGAGATTGATTGCCATCTGGCCTATGCGGTGACGGACGTCCAGAGCACGGCCGAGGGGGATAAGCAGCGCTATATAGTGACGCTGCGAACGCGCTTCGACGAGAAAACCACATCCGCGACGCGCCCGAAGGACGCGCCGTTCCATCCCTGGGACCGCAGAGTGGAATTGCACGACGACCGGGGCCGTGTGTTTCCGCTGGGGGCAATGTCGGGCACGCCGATGACCAAGACGCTGATCCCGGCGGAGGCTTACACCACGCAACTGACCTTCGATGCACCGCGCGATGCGACCGGCCTGCGCTTGTTGGTGACCACACCCGATCCAGTCAGC
This sequence comes from Acidobacteriaceae bacterium, assembly GCA_025360645.1. Classification (GTDB taxonomy): domain Bacteria; phylum Acidobacteriota; class Terriglobia; order Terriglobales; family Acidobacteriaceae; genus JANYBT01. Next base: position 2,997 of record JANYBT010000153.1, read on the forward strand.
TGGTTCCTGATTGGGGATGAGAACACGCTGGGGCATGGCAAGACGTATTTTGGGTTGTGAGCAGTCGGCTACTCGTCCAGAATTTCGTTCAGGCCCTCGATGACGTGCCGAAGACCCGGGCGAATCGTCTTCCCTGGCCAAATCCCTCATCGGCGTCCGGGTCACCTCGCTGCCCTCCGCGCGCTCCTTCCGCCGCGCGGATGCTAGAATCCGGGCATGAATCACGCTTCGGTAATCTTCCCCTTCCGCACCCTGACCGTGGTTCTTGCCCTGATGGGATCCTGCCTGCTGAGTGCGCAGGCTGGCCCGGAGGTCGCCATTACCGCTGAGCCTTCTCATCATCTGGCCCTCGCCAACGAATACGTGCGCGCGTTCCGGGTGGAGGTCGCCCCGCACGCGTCCACCTTGCTCCACCGCCATAGCCACGACTACTTGTTCGTCACGCTCGGCGCTTCGCAAGTGGAGAACGACGTGGTGGGCAAGCCCGCGGTCACCATGAAACTGCAAGACGGCGAAACCCGTTTCGTGCCGGGAGATTTTGCGCATGTGGCAAAAAATCTTGCCGACACGCCGTTTCGCAACGTCACCATCGAACTGTTGCAGGATGCGGAGGCCCGCAAGAACCCGCCCAAGTGGGACGAGGAGCGCGGCCTGCACGTGCTGGAGGGCGGCACCCGCGACGTAATGTTCGTCAAAGACGGCGCGCGAGTCAGCGAGGTCGACCTGCAGCCCGGCGCCAGCATCCCTAGCCATCACCACACCGGGCCCCACCTTTTTGTGGCCCTCACCGACTTGGACCTGCGCAACGACGTCGAAGGCAAGCCCTCCATCCGTGCCCAGATCTCCGCGGGTGATGTGAGGTGGGTGCCCGGGGGCTTCACCCACACCGTCACCAACATGGGCAAACAGCCCGCGAAATTCGTGGCGGTAGAGTTCCCGTGAGCCAGGCGGTCTTATGGCAGAAGTCGAAAGCGCTGGCTGCGTCCGTAGCGATAGGCAGAAAAGTCGCGCCGGTCGAGTGTGAAGATGGTGTCGATCTTCTCGCGGTTGGCCAACGCCACCAACGTTGCGTCCGCGAGTTGGGGTGCGAGAGACTGATATTTCTGCATGACCGCGGCAATGGACGCCGCATCCCCTGCCGCCAGCGGCAACAATTCAATCGCGCCCTCCCCGATTGCTGTCATCAAGCGCCGGACGGCTTGCGGGTATTGCCGCAAGAGCCAGGCCGCTTCCGTGATCACCGGCCAACAGGTGAGCGGTGGGCCAACCAGACCTCGCAACACTTCAAGGCACGCCTGATGGTGTTCGTCCTTGGTGGAGAGGATCGCTACCAGCGGCCCGGTGTCCAGCAACACGCGAATCACTGGGATGTGCCGAAGCCCTCGAACCGGGCCGCATTGGTGCTGAGATCGGAGGGGGCATCGCGAACCGTCCCAATCAGACCCGAGTCGAAAAACAGATCGTAGGCGGACTTGCCCTGGGGAACGACAGTAAGCAGCGACTCGACCGCTTCGCGGAGCAGTTGGGACTCGGACTTGCCGGAAGCCAGCGAGGCGCGGCGGAGGCGCTCGGCGACATCGCCAGGGACGCGAAATGTGATCCGACTCGAGGGGGTGGCCATGTCTGACATAATAGCACTATGTCAGACGCGGCGCCATCGGGAAAATATAATTTCATTTCCCCCTTGCGTTGAGCAGGTTGCTCTGGTATAAATAAAAAGGTCGAGAGCAGTGAGTGGCTTCGCCGGTTGTGGTGCATGCAACTCTCGTCGAGCATCCGGCATCTGAAAGAGCAGACCGAAAAAGTCTGAAAATTCCCCGGCCACGGGGTAAACATTCGGGGACAAGGTTCCTCGAAGGGTTTTAGCGGGATTCGCAAGAACCTCCAAGTGATCTTTAATCAAGTTTGTTCAAACTTCCGAATCGCTGCGTGCTAGAAAAGAGGCGCTTGCGGCCGGAAGGTGTGGTGATTCGCGCACAAAAAGCCCCAGCGGAAGACGGGCTC
>JANYBT010000030.1 GCA_025360645.1 Acidobacteriaceae bacterium
AATCCGTGCTCTACAGCTTCCAGAGTGAGGAGACCGGCTGGTTTCCTCAATCGACTCTGGTGCGGGATGCGGCGGGCAATTTCTATGGCACCACCAACCAGGGCGGCGCGTCGAGTACCGGAGTTGTCTTCAAGATCGACCCCACCGGCAACGAAACCGTGCTGTATACCTTCACTGGCGGTGCGGACGGCTACTCTCGCAACGCGACTCTGGTGCGCGATACAGCCGGCAATCTCTATGGCACCACCTACCTGGGAGGCGCCTTCACCTCGCATTGCCTTCAGGGTTGCGGCACGGTGTTCAAGCTCTCAGCCACCGGCACAGAAACCGTCCTGCAAGACTTCACCGCTGGAACCGTCGGGATGGACCCCTACGTAGGAGTGGCGCGGGACGCAGCCGGCAACCTCTACGGCACCGTAAATGGCGGCCTGAACGGCTACGGAGAAGTGTTCAAGTTGAGTCCGCTGGGGGCCGAAACCGTGCTCTACAGTTTTATCGGCGGTACGGATGCAGCCTCTCCTGGCGCATTGGTGACCGACACCGCCGGAAACCTCTACGGCACCGCCAGCGGAGGTACCTATGGCCACGGCTGTGTTTTCAAACTGGATGCCGCGGGACACGAAACCATTTTGCATAGCTTCACCGGGAACATGGATGGTGGCAGCCCACTTTACTATCTGATTCGGGATAGCGCTGGCAATCTCTACGGCACCACTTCCTTCGGCGGCACCTACGGCTATGGAACCGTATTCGAACTGACTCCGTAGGTTCGATTCGTTGGAGAAGAGCAGCCCATCATCTCCGGCACCGTCACAAACTCGTACCCCTTGTCCCGGTACCGCGCAATCAACCGGTCAGTGGCAATGACGGTTTGCGAACGGTCCGCCCCCATCGCCTGGTGGCTGCCGTCGTGGAGCAGAATCACGTTACCTCCCCCCACCCGGCGCGTCACCTTGCGCTCAATCACCTCGGCGGGTGGAGCGTTCCAGTCGTAGCCGGTGACATTCCACATGATGGGCTCCAAGCCGAATTCCCTGGCGACGCACAGCGTGACCGGCCGGCGCCCCCCAAAGGGCGGACGAAACAGCTTGGCTTGCAGGCCGGTTGCGTCGGCAATGGCCAGCTGGCAGTCCCGCAGTTGCGCTCGAGTCTGCGCCGCCGATTGGAAAATCAGGTTTGGATGGTCAAACGTGTGGTTGCCAATCGCGTGCCCCGCCGTCACGATCTCGCGCATAATGTCCGGCCGTTGCTTCACAAATCGCCCGATCACAAAGAACGTCGCCCGCACTCCATGCCGCGCCAGCACCTCGAGCAACCGCTGCGTATACGGATCGTTGGGGCCATCGTCATAGGTGAGGGCGATCTGCTTGCTGCCGCGCGGCAGCCCGGTGCGCGGCAGCCCAGTAAACGTTCGGCCATACCACTGCCCGGTCGGCGCCATAGACTGGTACCCCGCCGCCACCGCCACCGCCGCCGCCCCAATCCCGTAGCCGAGCACCAGAAAATTGTATCGGAAGCGGGAAGTGGGGGTCCGAGAGTGCCGAGCCCACTGCGGAGGCACGGAGAAAATCAGGTCGCAATCGTGCCCCGCTGTGGGGCGTGACTGCACTTGTCATTTTTCTGCGATTGCTTCCCAGCCCGAAGCAAGTTATTCTTCTGCGAGCCCCAAAACACAGAACATGGCCAAGCTTTTCGAGCTGCCTCGCTATATCGCGATCGAAGGACCCATCCGGGTAGGCAAGAGCACTCTGGCGCAAGTGCTGGCCGAGCGGCTGAACGCCCAGCGCGTCATGGAACCGGAAGACAATCCCTTCCTGCAGGCGTTTTACGAAGGCGAGCCGGGCGCAGCCTTCCAGGCGCAGTTGGCTTTCCTCGTCCGGCGCTTCGACCAGTTGCGCGCCCTCGACCTCGGCGCGAAATCCAACCGCACCATTGTGGCCGACTACATCTTCGAAAAAGATAAGCTCTTTGCCTGCCTCAACCTCAACGACCTGGAACTGGACACCTACAACCGCTATTTCAATTATTTCCGCGACCACATCCCCAATCCCGACCTGGTCATTTACCTGCAAGCCTCGCCGGAAGTCCTGCAGAAGCGACTCAAAAAGAAAAATGCTCCCAGCGAAAAGTCCATCAACGAAGACTACCTGCTCGAAGTCGTGAAGGCCTACGAGCACTTTTTCTTTCATTACACCTCGTCCGACCTGCTGATCGTGAACACCTCGGAAATTGATTTCGTCGACCGCAACGAAGATTTGCAGGAATTGTTGAAGAAGGTTTCTGCCCCGTTGAAGGGCACGCAATATTTCCTTCCCCTGGGAGGGCAAGACCCGGCTGACATCTGAGTTTCGGGCCCTTCGGGATGTTGACCCTGCGGAAACCGGTCTTGTAGCATCTGATACGTTTGGGGTGTGCGTCCGTAAACTGTTGATAACGATGCGGATTCTTCGATTTCAGAAAGTGGGTTGGCTGCTCCCGGCATTGCTGCTGGGGGCCACGTCCTGCCAGAAACCGAAGGCTCGGGCGTTCCAGCCGACGGCACGGGCGAACGCGCCAGCCCTGATCGCGACGAATGCGCCGCCTCATCCAACTCAACCCGCATCCCAAGCCAAGGCTCCTGCCGCCCCATCCACTCCAGTCGCGCTCCAAGTGGATCCCGCCGGTGAATTGATCCGAAAAGTTGAGCACGAGTATCAGGCCGGGCAGGTAAACTATGCCGCCGGACGCCTGGATGTCGCCAAGCAGAACTTCAACCGCGCATTCAACCTGTTGCTCAGCAGCGAGATCGACGTCCAGTCCGACGACCGCTTGCGCCGCGAGTTCGACAGAATTGTGGACGGAGTCAATGCCATCGAAATGGCGGCCCTGCATCAGGGCGATGGCTTCACCGAGCAGCAGTCCGAGCCCGCCCCCATCGACGAAGCCAACGAAGTGACCTTCCCCGTCGACCTCAACATCAAAGCCAAAGCGGCTGCGGAAATTAAGAACACGCACTCCGACCTGCCCCTCATGATGACCGACCAGGTGGCCGGCTACATCAATTATTTTTCGTCGCCGCACGGACGCCCCACCCTGGAACACGCGCTGGCGCGCTCCGGCCGCTACCGCGAGATGATCCGGCGGATTCTGAAGGAAGAAGGCGTCCCACAGGACCTGATCTATCTGGCGCAGGCCGAGTCTGGCTTCAAACCGCTGGCGCTCTCCCGCGCCGGGGCCCGCGGCATGTGGCAGTTCATGGGAAGCCGCGGCAAGTCCTATGGGCTGGACAAAAACTGGTGGGTGGACGACCGCCAGGATCCCGAGAAAGCCACCCGCGCGGCCGGCCATCACTTGCGCGACTTATACAACCAGTTTGGCGATTGGTACCTCGCCATGGCTGCCTACAACTCAGGGCCGGGAACGGTGCAGCATGCCGTGAAGCGCACCGGTTACGCCGATTTCTGGGAACTCTACAATCGCAACGTGCTGCCCAAGGAAACGCGTAACTACGTGCCTATCATTGTGGCCGTGACTATCATGGCCAAGAACCCCGAGCAGTACGGGCTGGACCATATCGTGGGCGACAAGCCGGTCGCGGCTGACAAGGTCAATATCCACTATCCCCTGGATCTGCGGCTGGCAGCGGAATGTGTGGACGCCAAGGCCGGCGATCTGCAAGAGCTGAACCCCAGCCTGCTGCGTATGACCACGCCGCGTGACAAGGAATTCGAGTTGAACTTGCCAGCCGGAACCAAAGACAAGTTCCTGGCGGCGATAGAGTCCATCCCCCCCGACATGCGGGTATGGTGGCGCTATCACAAAGTGCAGCCAGGGGAAACCCTGGCGGCGGTGGCGCGTACGTATCGCACTACTCCGAAGGCCATCGCCGAAGCCAACAACCTGGATGGGGACGAACTTCTTGCGGATGCCAAGCTGATCATCCCTATTGCGCCAGGCAAGACGCTCCCCAACGAAGGCACAGCCAACGAAGGCAACGTCACTTACTCGCGGCGCTCGACGCCATATAAGGTGCACCGCGGTGATACTGTGCAGACCGTGGCGGATAATTTCGGCGTGCCTCCAGCCATGGTGCAAAAGTGGAACAATCTGAGAGGCGACGGCCTGCGCGGACACAAAGTCGTGTATGTGCACTTACCGCTGACTCCGGGACAGGAAGTGGCCGCAGCCAGCTCGTCGCACCACACCAGCAGCGGAGCGCGCAAGAGCAGCCGCGCAGGTAAGCGCAGCCGAACGGATAGGAGCAGCCGAAAAGGCAAGGAGCCCGCCAGCGCCAGAGTTCATCACACCGTCAAACACGGCGAGACGCTGTCGTCCATAGCCTCGCGCTACAACACCACAGTCGCCGCCCTGAAACAAAACAACCGCAACGTAGCCAGCCTAAGGCCGGGCCAGGTGCTGGTAGTAGGCAGCCGGTAGAACCCCCAACGACCAGCGATTGGCCGTCCCCCACCCAGCAACTTGCCATGCGGCATTCCCTGGCGGCCGGAAGGTCGGCTGGGGTGGCGCCTACTTGGCCGTCCCCGTCCCAAGAAGGCGGCAAATAATTCACTTTCGGCTAATACTTTGTGGAAATTCCAGTAATCGCCTGTGTTTTCAACGACTTAGCGCACCGCCGCCCGCAAACCCCTCCCTGCGAAGTTCTGGCGAGCCGCAAATGCGTTCGGACCCTTCGCGTAAAACCGACGCTAGTGCCATTGGCAAGCCCGTGGCTAGGCGACGGCAGGCTGGGTGGCCCCAATCTATGCCCAGAGTCGCCTAGAGCGTCCTGGGGCTTCCTGCGGCATCCTGGAGGCATTTCGGCCCCTAAAGCTCATTTTCGATTTATAGCTCACCACGTAGTGCAATTTTCACTCTATTGCACCGACTCGACCGCGCTTCCGGAAGACGCGCCCCCGCCCATCCCCCGCCTAGCTCTCCAAAATCACATGTGCGATCGCCTGCTCCTCGGTGTGCGAGAGGGAAAGCGCGATATTCTTCACGCCCAGTTTTTCCGCCCACGCGGCGGCCTGGCCGCGGAACACAATGGTCGGACGGCTGCCGCCCGGCCGCACCACTTCAATATCGCGCCATCGCACCCCGCGGCTCCATCCTGTGCCTAGTGCTTTCATGGCCGCTTCCTTGGCGGCAAAGCGCGCGGAGTAACGCTCGACGCGGTTGGCCTTCGAGTCGCAGTAGGTCATCTCGCCGGAAGTGTAGATGCGATTCAGAAAGCGTTGGCCAAAACGACCGATCGCAGCCCGGATGCGCGGGACCTCCGCAATATCAATGCCGGTGCCGACAATCATGCAGCGAGGGTAACACAGCAAGCGATAACGCAGCGGCGCTAGAACAGCGTCTCCGGGCCATAGAGCAGCTGGCCGTCCACCAGGCGGGCGATGTCCATTAGTTTGTGAGGACGCGCCGGGCCTTCGGCGTCGATGTGCAGCACTTCATGGCCGTGGGCCACGAGCCAATCCGATACCAGCATGCGATGGCAGCGGAAATAAACTCGCTCCGCGCACATGTACGCCGTGGGGGCTTGCGCTGCGAGCTCGAGCAGGCGCGCGATGCCGGAGGCAAATTCCGCCGTCAGCATGTAGTCGGCATAGTTGCGGAACGAAGGGTGGCGCAGGCCGGGGTTGGGAGAATCGTCGCGCAGCTTCTTACGGAAGCCGCCCAGTTCCTTCATCCAGTGATATTGAATTCCTTCGGCCGGCAGCGTCGCCTCCAGCGATTCTCGGTTGAACCAGGGTTGGCGGCGCGACATGGGGAAGGAACGAATATCCACCAGATGAGCGATTTGATGGGCGTGCAGCGCGGAAACAAGTTCGGCAAGAGTACGAGTGGAGTGGCCGATGGTGTAGAGCGTGCTCATTGGGCCGCAATTTGGCGGAGCGCCTCGGACACTTGCTCGTCCTGCTCGGGAAACACGGTGCGCAGGTCGAGCAGCACCCGTCCATCTTCCACACGCGCAATGATGGGCGGATCGGAGGCGCGCAAGCGAGTGCAGAGTGCATCGGCGCTCAGGTGTTCCGCGGTGACCGCAAGCAAAGTTGTGGGCAAGGTTGCGGAGGGAGCGGCGCCGCCGCCCACCACCGATTCGCCATGCACCAACTCAATCCGCAGCCGCGGCGCAGTCACGCGGGCAGCGAGCGCTTCGGCGCGGCGGGCGATGTCGTCGTTGCTTAAGCGCATCATGCGCAGGGCGGGGATGGCGTCATGGTCCTGCTTCACGTAAGCCAGCAGGGTGGCTTCGAGAGCGGCATAGGTGAGCTTGTCTGCGCGCAGTGCGCGGAAGAGCGAGTTCGACCGCATGCGCGAGACTAGATCGGCGCGGCCCGAAATGATTCCCGCTTGCGGACCGCCCAACAGCTTGTCGCCGCTATAGGTCACGATGTCGACGCCCGTCCGCAGGCTGTCAAGCACGCCGGGCTCACCGGTGATGCCAACCGAGCGCAGATCGAAGAGCGCACCACTGCCCAGGTCTTCCAGCAGAGGGATGTTGCGCCGCTGGCTGAGCGCCACCAGTTCGGCCAGCGTGGGCTGCTCGGTGAAGCCGGTGATTTCGAAATTGGAGCGATGCACGCGCAGCAGCAGGCGGGTGCGGTCGTTGATGGCGCGGTCGTAGTCGTCCACGCGGGTGCGGTTGGTGGTGCCGACCTCGCGGAGAACGGCATTCGACTTCGCCATGACGTCGGGGATGCGGAACGAGCCGCCAATCTCAACCAGCTCCCCGCGCGAGATGATGACCTCGCCGTGTTCGGCCAGAGAGTTGATGCCAAGCAAGACCGCCGCGGCGTTGTTGTTGACCACGATGGTCGAGACCCGCGCTGCGGCAGCGCTCTGGCCGCTGGCGCCTTCGCTCAAGAGTTCGCGGAACAGGCGATCCACGTGCACATCGCGTTTGCCGCGCTCGCCAGTGTCCAGGTTGAATTCCAGGTTGGAATATCCGGCGGCGGCCTGGCGAAGACGATCGAGAGCGGCGGCAGCCAGCGGAGCGCGGCCAAGGTTGGTGTGCAGAATGACGCCGGTCGCATTGATGACGGGCCGGAGCGAGTAAGCCATGGCGGCGCGAAGCTCGCGTGCCACTGCGCCAGCGAGTCCGGGCAAGGCGAGAGCCAGGCCAGGTTCGTCGAGCCGCCCGGCGGCAATTTCCTCACGCAGACGACCCAGGGCAGCGCGTGCGGCATCGGCAGCGGCAGGGTGTCCCTCGTGCGCGGCCAACTCAGTCACGGCGGGCATGCGCATGACTTCGTCCACCGAGGGCAGCTTGCGAAACAGATCGGCGTGGGCAGTGTTGATGGTCACAGCAGTGATTATCCCATTGCCGGGCCGAGCGGACGCCGGAAAAAATTCTTCGACGGGAGTTCGGAGACTCTGCCTCCGGCAATCAACAAGTTAGTTCTTGAAGTCGCTATTTCTTGAAGTCGGTGTTCCAGTTGGTCACCAACACCAGTGGCGAGGACAAGCCTTCCGGGTAGGTGGCGACGACAAAGCGCTGTCCGTCTGAAGCGGGAGCATAGGGGACTCCCAGCGGCGCCAGGTAGCCAGCCTGATAAAGCACATGCGGCGGATCCATGGAAAACTCGTCACTGGCTGGGTTGACGCTGACGGCAAAAAACGTTACGTCCAACCCGTAGAAGTACATTTCTTTGCTGTCGCCCCGCCAGGTTGGAAACGTGCCGCCACTCTGCGACACTTGCCACCGGCCTCCGCCGCTGGGGAAGTGAGTGACATAGATTTCTTCCCGTCCCGACTCGGTGGAACTGTAGGCCAGCCAGCGGCCATTGGGAGAGAGGCGATACTGAACAATTCTGGCTTGGGGAGACGGTGATTGCAGAATTGAAATCGGCTTCTCGTCGCCCGTGGTAGGGAGGGCCCAGATGCCAGCTCCGGAAGGACCCGACTGCTCCAGGTGAAGCAGGTAGCGACCATCCGGGGACCACTGTGGAGTGAGTTGGGATAAAAATTGTCCGCCAGAATCGCTCTTCATCAACGTTTCTTCCTGGCCGCTGCCGTTGGCGAATCTTGCGCAGAGGGAGGTTCCCATGGCCGGAGTCGCCCCAGCCTGTTTGGTATAAACCACCCGCTGTCCGTCGGCAGACCAGGAGGGTTCCAGATGAGTGGCGCCGCCAAAAGTGAGGCGGGTGCGCGAGCCGCTCGCCAGGTCAAACACCCAAATATCAGCCTGAGGATCCCCCACGGCGATGGCGAGGCGTTTGCCATCGGGAGAGATCTGGCCGCTGCCTTTGTAAGGGCCCCGTTCCGCCACCTTGCCTAGAGTCTTCCCGCTGCGGTCTTGCCACAACAGATCGATGCCGCGGGCCTTGGAGCCGGGTTCATAGACCAGTAAGCCGTTTTGGCTGGCGGCGAACGAGGTGTGCCATGTGCCGGAATCATATTCCACCGAGTTGGCGACTGGCATCGCCTCGCCGGAGAACGTACCCGTGACCGGATCGAACTTCTGAGCCAGCAACGACGATTGAAGATGGTAGAGCAGATAGCCGGACGCATACTGAGCGTCGGAATCCGCATCAAGCACGCGCTTATATGACCCGTCGAGGAGGGAACCGAGATAAACGCCCTGGTCCGACCCGCCGGAGTGATTGGTAGCGAAAAACAAGAAATGCTTTCCGTCGGGTAGGAAGCTGGGCCAGCGATGGGTGGTGTGCTTGGCGCCATCGAACTTCGTCAAGCGTTGCGGGGTTCCGCCCGAGGCGCTGATTCGCCACAAGGAGTCGCGATAATCCGGCTCGTAGATGATGACGTTGTCCTGGTTCCAGGACCCGCCCCGTGCATTGGGGGCCTCTGCCAGAATGGTGATCGGGCCGCCAGCGGCTGGGATTTTTTTCAAGTGGCCGTCGGCAAAGAAGCCGATCGATTTGCCGTCGGCAGACCAGAACGGAAAGATCGCACCGTCGGTGCCGTCGAGGTGCGTTGCGGTCAGGTCGCCGAAGAACTGCACCCAGAGGGTCTGGCGCTGCTTTTGAACGCGAGCGCAAAACGCGACGGCGGTGCCGTCGGCACTGATCGCCGGAGGACCCGAGAAATCACCGGTGAAGTCGAAGCCAGTCTCGGCGGGAGGAGGTAAATAGGACCGCAGGGTTGGTGCCGGCTCATGGGCTCGCAGGTTCGACGCGACCAAAGCCGCCAGCAGCAGGGCGGCCGCCGCCGCCCACAGCATGCGCTCGCGCAGGCGACGCCGCGGCGGTTCCAACGGCGCCGGGCTGATGCCGGAACCGCCCGCCGCAATCCAGCGCAACTCGCGGCCCACATCGGCGGCATTCTGCCAGCGCGATTCCGGATCCTTGGCCAGGCACTCCTGGACCACGTGGTCGAGCGCGGCCGGCGCCATGGGCTGAATCTTGCTCAGCGGCTCCGGCTCTTTCTCCAGAATGGCTGAGGCCACGGAGATTTGGCTCTTGCCCTCAAAGGCGTGCTTGCCTGTGATCATCTCGTACAACACGCAGCCAAAGCTGAAGATGTCGCTGCGCGCGTCGGCTTCCCGGCCCTGCAGCACCTCTGGCGCCATGAACTGGAAGGTGCCGACGATCGAGCCTTGCTGGGTAAGGGCTCCCGGCGAGGCAGCCAACGCCGACAGGTTCATGGTGGGAGTGGAGGGCGTCAGATGCCCGGTTTCGGCGGAGCCTATCGGGGCAAGTATCGCCGCCGCGGGCTTAGCCAGACCGAAATCCAGCAGCTTGGCGCCGGTGGCGGTGAGCATAATATTGCCCGGCTTCAAGTCGCGATGCACAATGCCGGCGCGATGGGCTTTCTCCAGCGCATCGCAAATCTGCACTCCGCACTCCAATGCTTGCTTAAGCGGAAGCGGCCCTTTCTGCAACCGCGTTTCCAGACTCTCGCCCTGCATATACTCCATCACCAGGTAGTCGGTTCCGTCCTGGTTGCCGACATCGTGCAGCACGCAAATGTGGGGATGGTTCAGGGAAGAGATGGCGCGGGCTTCGCGCTCAAAGCGCTGCTTGGCCTCAGGATTGGAAGAAAGGTGCGGCGGCAGGATCTTGAGGGCGACGGTTCGGTCCAGGCGGGTGTCGCGGGCGCGGTACACTTCGCCCATTCCGCCAGCGCCTAGCGGCGCCTGAATCTCATACGGGCCAAGTTTGGTGCCAGCGGTAAGAGCCATTTGTGGAGTGATTATATATGTTCGCGAAACATGAGCCTTGGCAGTCCGCGCGGCTCTTTTACTCCAATCCTAACTACTCCAATCCCTCGACCACCGACAGAGTCCCCAGAACTCGCGTGGCGCTGTAGGCATAGGTCTTACTGGCCTCGGCATAGACCAGCCTGATTTTTCTTACGGAACCGGCTTTGTCGCTCAGCGCCATCGTCGTGAGCGGGATGTGCTTTCCGGTCGCGACTTCCACACGGTAGAGACTTGCCTCCGAAGGTGTGGCCGAAGTGACCAACAGAGCTTCTCCATCCAGCGTCCATCGTTGCAAGACTTCCTCGGGCCCAATCCCTGGGACCACCTGCATCTTCTGGGTCTCAAGATTGAAGACCGCCCATTCCGCGGACCCATTTCGACCGGCAATCCGCTTGCCATCATTGGCTACAGAAATCCCGGTGAAATCGGGCGGACCGATGGGTCGGGGTAGCCCACCCTCGATATCCAACTCATAGGTGCGGAGCGGCTGCCCTTGGGGCGCCCCGTCGAGCAGCAAATGCTTGCCATCGGGGAACCATGACACCAAGCTGTCCAGAGTCACGAGGTCGCCCAAAGGCAGACGGCGGCTGTCTCCGGTTCCGACTGGGTTCAGCGCAACCTGTGGTGGCCGGGTTGGCAGTTGAGCCGCGGTCATGGTACCGTCCGGCGAAAATCTTGGGACAGCGCCCGGGCCCAACGCCACCGGCGCAGAGCCATCGAGTTTCCGGTATCCCACCAGATACAACGTACCGGCGGTGGGCCCGCCGTATTCCAGGAAAACGATGGCCTTCCCGTTTGGCAAAATGTCTGGGCTGGTGGACCCATTGAACCATTCCAGACCGCGACGTTCTTTGCCGGTCGCGGGGTCGATCCCGGTGATTTCGGTGCGATGGTCCTCGCTGGAGAGCAGCACGCGCCCATCCGCCGCGATGTCCAGAAGGCGCATTCGACGCGGCGCCGACAGGATTTCGCGGACTTTGCCCCCCAGGCTGACTCCGTAAAGAAGTTGATCGGCGGATCCCTGGGCGGCAGTGAACCAGATTTCCGTACCGGTGCGCGACCAAGCCAACCCCTGCGCACCGGCAAATTCCTCGGTTAGTTGTTTATGGTTTCCGGCAGCATCCACTAAGGCCACCCAGCCCCGGTCGTCGCCATACAACGGATGTTCTAGAAAGGCGACTTCTTTGCCGCTGGGCGATACGCGTACGTAATCGGCATAACCGGCGGTAGTGTAAAGCACCTTTCCGACCGGGTACTCCAATTGGACCTGGCGGTTGGCCTTGCGAACCACTGCCAGTGACTTGCCATCCGGACTATAGTCCGCGGCAATGACGTCCTTCTGTTGCACGCGCGGCGAACCCCCGGCCATTTGAGTCTGCGCCATGGTTCCAATTAGGAAAGCTGACTCGAACACCGGATCGACGGCAAGTTCCACATCGCCACTGGGGGAAAGCGCCAGGAGTGCCGCGCCCGGCAAATCCACTTTCACCGACTGCGGGAATTCCGTGCGGACGGAGTAAACCTGGAGTGGATCATTGTTCCATTGAGCGCTGTAGAGGATGGTTTGCCCGTCGTTGGCAAAGCGCGCACTCGAGGGATAGCCCTGTTGATAGGTCAGCCGAGTGTATTTCGGTTGCGCTTTGGTGGCGGACTTTCGCCCGACCAGCCACATCGCTCCGGCCAGGAGGCAAACGGCGATGGCCGCCGCTGCCCAAGGCCACCAGGCGCGCACTGCCTTGGGCTGTGCCAGGTTTTTGGTGGACGAGGTTCCGCTCAGCGATTCAATGGCAAACGCCAGATCGCTCGCCGATTGGAATCGGCGCTCGACATTTTTTTCCAGGCAGCGACCGAGAATGCGTTGCAATCCCAGCGGACCTTGCCAGCCGGTTTCGCTCAGTTCGGGAGGCTCTTCGCGCAAAATGGCAGTCATGGTTTCAGCGGAGGTGTTGCGTTTGAAGGCCCGCTTGCCAGTGAGCATTTCGTAGAGCACTGCGCCAAAACTGAAAATATCGGAGCGAGCGTCAGTGGCCTCGCCGCGCACCTGTTCGGGCGACATATAGCCGACCGTGCCCATCACCATGCCGGGCGAGGTGGCTCCGCTGGCCAGAGTCAATTGGGTTTCGTTGCTGTCCTTGGGAAGCGCCAGCTTCGCCAGGCCGAAGTCGAGGATTTTGACTCGACCATCGCGGGTGATAAAAATATTCTCCGGTTTCAGGTCGCGATGGATGACTGCCTTCTCGTGAGCCGCCGCCAGTCCCTGGGCGATGCCGAGCGCGTACTCGATGGTGCGCCGCACCGGCAGCGGCCCCGCGTCAAGTGTTTCCCGCAGCGAGGTTCCGTCCAGAAGCTCGCTGACCAGAAAGGGCGCGCCGGCATGGGTTCCGATGTCGTGGATGCCGAGAATGTTGGGATGGTTCAAAGCTGCGATGGTGCGGGCTTCCTGCTCGAAACGGTGCAGCCGGTCGGCGTCGGCGGTGAGCGACTCCAGCAGGACTTTAATGGCGACATCGCGTCCCAAACGGGTGTCCTTCGCGCGGTACACTTCGCCCATTCCGCCCGAACCCAGCGGCGCAACGATTTCGTAGGGACCGAGTTTGGTACCGGCGGTAAGGGCCATGGGAAGTTGCCATTATATATACGTTCCGCAGGAGACAAGTTGCGCGACAGCGTCCGAAGCGGTTGCGTGTGGCGCGGCGGTGGGGAAGATTGGGCGGTGTGGACAGCCTGGGTGGGCCACCCGACACGGGCGGGGAATGTTGTTACACAGGCCGTCGCGGCATCAAGCAGCAATCCAGCGGACACACGTCGTGGCTGGGGCCGAATGCGCCCAGGGCGAGGCGCACCGGATCCGCCGACATGCGTTCCACGATCAACTCGCGAATCATGCTGATGAAAGCCGGGTGTGCTCCCACTGTGCCGGCGCGGGCCATGGGCAGGTCAAGCTGCTGGCAGAGGTCGAGCGCTTCGGTATCGAGATCGTAGAGAACTTCCATGTGGTCGGAGATGAAACCGATGGGCGCGATGACCACTGCCGGCGCCGCCTGCTCCTGCTTCACTTGGCGCAGGTAGTCGAGGATATCGGGCTCCAGCCAGGGTTGAGTGGCGGGACCGCTGCGGCTCTGGAAGACCAGGCGATGCGTCGGTCTGGCCAGTTCATTCGAAACCAGGCCGGAGCGGCCCACTTCGGCAGAGACCAGGCGGCAGGCCTCCTCCAGTTGCTTGACGTAATTGCATCCCTGGGCCATGGAAAGCGGAATGCTGTGGGCGGTGAAGATGATGTGAGCCTGGTCGCGCAGAGGCTCGGGGAGTTGGGCGGTGGCGGTGCGCACGCGTTCCGCCATGGGCAGCACAAATCCGGGATGGTTGAAGAATACGCGCAGCTTGTCCACCTGCGGCGCGCCTTCGCCTACTTCGGCCTGGGCGGCGGCGATGTTCTCGCGATACTGGCGGCAGCCGGAGTAAGAACTGTAGGCGGAGGTAAAGAATCCGAGGGCGCGCTGGATGCCGTCCGCCTTCATCTGGCGCAGAGTATCGGCCAGCATGGGATGCCAGTTGCGATTGCCCCAGTAGATCGGCAGGTGGGGCCCGTGCTGGGCCAGTTCAGCATCAAGAGCCGCGATCAACTGACGGTTCTGCTGGTTGATGGGGCTGCGTCCGCCGAAATGCTGGTAGTGCTCAGACACGGCCAGCATGCGTTCGCGGGGCACGTTTTTGCCTCGCAACACGTTTTCCAGGAAAGGCATGACTTCCTCGGGGGCTTCAGGGCCGCCAAAGGAAACCAGGAGGATGGCATCGTAGTTGGGATTCGGGTTGATCTCGGTCATGGAAAGGGCTTGGAGCGATCAGAATTGGAGCGCTCAGAAAATTATCAGATTCCGGCGCAGCCTGACTTGATTGTCGCACTTGCGAGACATCCGCCGGGAGGGGAGCTCCGTTGGAATAAGAGTTGCGCAGTTTTTCTTGAGGAGAAAGCGAGGAGAAAGGGCCAGGGCGGACGGGGCGACTCGAAACAGCCAGCCACCCCTCCCGTCGGATGCTGCGCAAAAAGCGGAAGCTACTTCTTCAGGCCGCGGACGTATTTCACGAGCTCGTTGATCTGGTCCGCGCTCAACTTGCCGTCATAGGCGGGCATCTTGCCTTTGCCCTTGGTGATGAGGGCGTTCAGGTCGGCGTCCGACTGCTTCTGGACGTCAGCCGAGGCCAGGTCGCGCAGCTTCAGGCTTTTCCCCATGCCGGTTTCGCCCTTACCATCCGCGCCATGGCACAAAGCGCACTTGGCTTTGAAGGTGTCGCCAGCATCGGCAAATGACCAAGTGGAAAACACAAAAGTGACCGCCAACAGAACCAGAAAGATTCGAAAGGTATTTTTCATTTCCAGCGTCTCCTCGTTGAGTGAATGAATGAATGCAATTGCCGCGTGTCCCGCAAACCTGAGCGCAGAGTTGACGGCGACTTAACATAGCAGAAACGAGAGGCGAAACGATGTGTTTTGCATCACAGTTTTGAAATTTTGTTGCGATTTGCAACAGCCAGCCATCGGCACGAGTTTGGCCTGCTGAGTTTCCCACCGCGCTCGCTCCCCGCAAAAAGACACTGGCGACGAGTGATATGCCGCAGTAAGACCGTCCAAAAGGCCAGCCCTGCAAATGGCGTGGCCTGTAAGTGATTGAGACTAATAGGGCAGGTTCAATTTCGATCTCGCTTCAGGTTTGGCTATCGCTTTGCCTGAACTGAGGCAGGGCAAGCTGGGAAACGAGCCAATGCAACCGAACTTCATGATCATCGGGCTGACCCAAGACACGGCGCCGGCGTCGGTGTGGCAGCGGTTTTGGATCAGCGATAGCCGGACCTACGAAGCCCTGGGGGAGTTGTCACGGGCGGAGGGCGTGGAGGAACTGGTGGTGGTGGCCAGCCATGAACGGACCGAGTTCTTGCTCTGGACCGCCGATGCCAGCCTGGCCGCCAATTCGGTGTTGCGGTTCCTGACTGCGGAGTACGGGCTGACCTTGTGCGAATGGAAAACGTTTTACCGCCGGTTGGATGAATCCGCGCTGGAGCATTTGTTCCGCACTGCCGCCGGTCCGCGAGGGGCTTCCGAACTGGAGACGGCGCTACAGCAAGCGCAGAGCCTGGGGGCTTGCGGCACGGTACTGGCTGCGGTGCTGCAGAAAGCTCTGGCGGTGGCGCAAAGCGCTAGCAGCATTGGCCAAGACGAGGTATTTCGCAGCGAAGCTCGCCGGTTCCAGAAAGAATTGCTGGCCGGTTATGGCGCGGCGTTCACCTTCAAGCTGCGCCACCGCATCAGCGAGTTTTGCCGCAAAGAGTTGGAGATCTTCGCGCGGCAATATGGGCCGCTCCCGGAAGACCAAGAACGGCTGCTGAAACAAGTTTCCTGGCGGGTGGCCCAGAAAGCAGCGGCGGAGGTGACTCGCGAAGTAAGCCAAATCGCCGACCGCAGCGACCGGGAGGGAACACAACTGCTGCTGAATCGGATGCTGGAACCGGAGAAACGGGTTGCGGCGAGTGCAGCCAAATAAGCGGCAGGCAGAGAAAACACGGTAATCATTAGACTCGATTCATAACCCTTCTCCATTCGTACAGGTATCCATTCATACTGGCAGGGCCCTCGCGAGAGGGCCTTTTTTCATGCGTGCAACCTCGTGGCGGGCGCATCTCCGATAGAATAAGAGTTTGATGAAGAGAGAAGAGTGATGCCGGAACGAACCTTTACCCTGGCGGAGGCGCAAGGCTTGCTGCAAACCCTGGAGTCGCTGTTGCGTAGCGCCATCCAGAACAAGAAGCTGATCGAGGAAGTGGACCGGCTGTTCGAGGAAACTGCCTACCGGGTGCTGATGAATGGGGGCATGTTGCTGGACAGTAAACACCTGGCGCGGCGGAAGGCGGAGCGGGAGCATGCCATTCAGCGGGCGCGGGACGCGGTCGCCGAAATCGACGCGATCGGGGTGCAGGTAAAGGACCTCGACATCGGATTGCTGGATTTTCCCTGCGAAGTGGAAGGCGAAATCATCCTGCTGTGCTGGAAGATGGGCGAGGCCAAGATCACGCACTGGCACAATACCAGCGAGGGCTTTGCCAGCCGCAAACCGATCGACGAACGGATTGAGCGCGCCGGGAAACGCGAGACCTAGGGCGCACACTTCAGTTGCAAATCTGGCCACGTGCAAATCTGGCCGCCAGGCGCGTTCTGTAGCAGGGAGCGGGAATCCTGCGACCCGAGTGCTCTGCTACAATTTTAGAGAGCCCAGACCACAAGAAGAGGCCGTACTCCATGACTTTTGTTCGGCGAACGATTGTATTGTGCTCCGTCCTGGCAGTGGTGCTGGGGATTGGGTTCAGCCTAGGCTGCAACTTTTTCGTGAACCCCACGCTCACCACGATCACGGTGACGCCGCCCACGCCTTCCATCACGCAGGCCACAACGTTGCAGATGACGGCCACCGGCACTTTCAACGACGGCAGCATTAAGACGCTGACCGGGAACGTGTTCTGGACCACCTCAGCGTCAACTGTGGCTACGGTGAGCAATGCGGGACTGGTGTCGGCATTGGCCCCGGGCACGGCGACCATCACCGCGAGTTCGGCCAACATCAGCGGCTCGACGACCCTCACCGTGTCCGTGGCCAACCTGGTTTCGATTACCCTTGCTCCCACCAATCCGAGCATCAAGCAAGGGGCGACGCAGCAGTTCACGGCGACGGGTTCGATACAGGGCGGGGGAACCGTCGATATCACAAATTCCGTGACCTGGACGGTCACCGGCAGCACCATGGTCAACATCTCCAGTGCCGGATTGGCGTCGACCACAGGCACTTTCACGGTGCCGGTAACGGTGGTGGTGCAAGCGACCACGACCAGCAACACGGGGACCCTGACGGCCCAAACCAATCTGACCATCAATCCATGACGCGAACGACATTGACGCGACAGTGACGGACGGGAAAGACATGTCCACAATTCGCTGTATTGGTGTTTGCACCGGGGGCGGCGACGCTCCCGGCCTGAACGCGGTCATCCGCGCGGTCGTCAAATCGGCATTCCTGAAATACGGCTGGAAGGTCATCGGCATCCCCGACGGCTTCGACGGGCTGATCTGGCCGGAACGTTCCCACGAACTCACCCTGAAAGACGTCAGCGGAATCCTGCCGCGCGGCGGCACCATCCTGGGGACCACGAACCGCGGAGACCCATTTCACTACAAGACGATTGAGGATGGCCACGAAGTGGTGCGCGACATCTCAGACCAGGTGCTTGCGAACGCGGCCAAGCTGGGCATTGACGCCATCATCAGCATTGGGGGCGACGGCTCGATGAAGATCGGCCTCGACCTGTATCGGGCTGGCATGAATCTGGTGGGCGTACCCAAGACCATTGACAACGATCTTTCGGCCACCGAAGTGACGTTTGGCTTTGATACCGCGCTGCATACCGCCACCGACGCGATTGACAAGATCCACACCACGGCGGAATCGCACCACCGCGTGATGGTGGTCGAAGTGATGGGGCGGGATGCGGGTTGGATAGCGCTGGAAGCGGGCATCGCCGGCGGGGCGCACATCATTCTGATTCCGGAAATTCCATTCTCGATCGAGAGCCTGTGCGCGCATGTGGCGCTGCGCGAAAGCTACGGCAAGCGCTTCACGATTGTGGTGGTGGCGGAAGGCATTCATTTGCCGCCGGAGATGAGGCACATGTCGCGCGGGATGCCAGTCGGGAACCTGGTGGGGGATGCAATTGCGCTGATGTCGCGGCGCGAGGTGCGGGTGAGCGTGCTGGGACACATTCAGCGCGGGGGATCGCCTTCGCCGTACGACCGGATTCTGGCCACGCGGTTCGGGGTGGCGGCGGTGGACCTGATCGCGGCCGGCCAATTTGGCAAGATGGTGTGCCTGCAGCAGGAGTGCATCCGGGCGGTGGACATCGCCGACGCGGTGGGATTGCTGAAGACGGTAAACCCGGCGGGGGAGTTGGTGCGAACTGCGCGAGCGATTGGGATTGGGTTTGGGGATTAAGAGCGTCAGTGACCAATGGCCGGACTAGTCGGGTCCTTCGGTTCTTTAACATGGTCGTGCCAATGGTTCGCTGCGTTCAATTTGTGAGTCAGTAGGCTATGGGCATAGCTCTCCTCGCTAGTTCCCTATTGCTGAGCAGGGGCTGAGTCGGCATCGCTCGGGGGCACTGTCAACATAGCTCATTCGATTATTCTCCTTTAGTGGATGGGCCGAAGCCCCAACGTTCGCGCAGGCGTTGCCGGAACTGTTCCCGCTCCTCCGGGGTCAGGTTGCCGCAGCGGTCCTTTATGCGATTGCGGAACCCGGATGGGCGGTATCGGTGCCCGCCCGACATCCCCCCAAACAGGATGCGGCTTAGCGCGAGCAGTCCGAGGGCTTGCCAGAAGGTGATCGTGCGCCAGCCAAACAGCGGCGGCAGCAAGCAGTTCCACAAGTGCATCACCATCTGGCCGCCGATGAAGATAAAGAGCACGATGCCCAGGATCACCAGTGGTGCGAAGAAAATCACTTTTTGCCATTTCGGTCTCATAGATTCGTTCCCTCATGCTTTCGTAAATTCGTCGTAGATGGTTTGCAGCCGCTCGCGTAGATGCAACACCGCGTAGCGCTTGCGCGAGAGCAGCGTGTTGACACTGACGCCGGTCTCGGCGGCCATCTGCTTGAAGCTGCGGCCCTCGAGTTCGTGCGCGACAAACACGTTGCGCTGCTCTGCTGGCAACTCGGCCAGCGCTTGTTCCAGCTCTTCAAGAAGAAGGTGGCGGAAGTACAGCGCTTCCGGCCCGGCCTCGGGCGAGGGCAACAGGTCTTCGATCTGCAGCAGCTCGCCCGCTTCATCCTCGAGCGCCGCCTCGCTGAAGGCTTTCGGCTTCGGCTTGCAGAAGAGGTCGGTGATGCGATTGCGCGCCACGCGAAACAGCCAGCCGGTGACGTGCTCGATCGGCATCAGCAGGCGATTGGCCTCCACCAGTTCGTAGAAGACCTCTTGCACAATGTCCTCCGCGTCCGAGGGATCAGGCACCCGGCGGCGAATGAAATTGCGCAGCCGGGACTGCTCACGCTTGACCACATCGGAGATACGCTGGTCTTGTTTTGCCATTGGCCGGGTTGGTCTTAGCGCTAGGTCCATCTACTCATGTAGACGAACGGCGATGGGAAATATTGTAGAGCGCCGTTGCCGATGACAATAGCCTCCGAACCGGGTTACGCAGTGGAGAGTGGGCCAAGGAGCGCTCCCGGAGGTCACGCGCGGGGAGGCGAGTTCGCCCCCGAATGTTGGGTGACACCGACCCGCCTGAAAGGCCCGTCGCACCACACGCAAAACGGCCAGAATAACACCTGTAAATCGTAAGTATTAGTTGGAGAATAATTGTGGTTGCGCCCAAGCAAGTAACGTGCTAAGCTCCCACGAAACGTTTGACTCTATGTTCTAGGAGAGTGTGATGCGCCGCTTCATGTTATCCAGCATAGCTCTGTTGTGCACTTCATCTTTAGTGCTTGCCGCGAAACCAGGCAGCGCACCTCAGAATGTGGTGAACGTCCTGACTCGCCAGAATGACAATCAACATACGAGCCAGAACCTGCAGGAGAGTATCCTGACGCCAGCCAATGTAAATTCAACCGGATTCGGCAAGCTGTTCAGCTTTCCAGTGAACGGACAGGTTTATGCGCAACCGCTGTACGTGCAAAACGTGACCATTCCCAGCAAGGGAACTCACAATGTAGTGTACGTGGCAACCGAGAACGACAGCGTTTACGCGTTCGACGCGGACAGCGCCAAACTCAATCCACAACCGCTATGGCAGGTCACTTTCCTGAAACCACCGAGCGTGCTGGGAGTGCCGTGCGCGGCGGGTGCGGGAATTTGTCAATTGTTTCCCATCGTCGGGATCACGGCGACTCCAGTGATCAATTTGGCGACCAACACTCTTTTCGTAGTGGCGCGCACGCAGGAAACTACTGGAACAGTGGTGTCTTACGTCACCCGGCTACACGCGTTAGACCTATCGAGCGGCGCCGAGCAAGCAGGCAGCCCGACAATCATCTGCTCGGGATCTGGAAACAAGGGTTGTACTTTGATTTCCGGGTCGTCTGTAGTCTTTGCTCCACAGCACCAACAGGGACGTCCCGGCCTTCTTCTTGTAAGCACGCCGGGATTTGCGCAGGGAGTGTTGTTTTTGGGATTTGCGGGGGACGGGGGCTGGGTGCTGGCGTATGACGCGGCGACCCTACAATTCCTCGCGGCGTTTATCACGACCGACCAAAAGAAACACACCAGTCCACCGCCGGGATTGCCGGGAAATGGCCAAGCCGGTGTCTGGGGCGCCGGGGGCGGGATGACTGCCGATTCGTTGGGAAATGTTTACGCCATTACGGGAGACGGCTTTTTCGATGGCGTTACTAACTGGGGAGACAGCGTGCTCAAATTGGCGCTGACACTCAACTCCTCAACCGGGACGTATACGCTGGCGCCAACGGATTACTTCACTCCCAGCGATCAGGCTTGCCGTTTCTCGGTGGGTTTAGATTTGGGATCCACATCGCCGCTGATTCTGCCTTCGCAAGGCGGCACGACGCCCAACTTGATGATCATCGCCCCGAAGTCTTCCACCAGTTGCGACCCCACTTCGAGCATCTATGTCGTGAACCGCGATCAGATGGGCCATATGGGAGGACAAGTTTCGCTGTCAAACGGAAGCCGCAAAGGCGACGAAAACTCTCCTGCTTACTGGGCAAGCGCCACCAGTCACTACATTTATAACGGTGGAAGAAATAGCGATTCGACGGGAGAGCCGCTGCGCGCGTTTACGGTGTCGTCTGCGGGCGTGAGCACGGACTCTGCGATGAGCACGGCTAACAAGTTCCTGCTCGGGACCTCGCCCGCGATTTCTTCGAATGGCACCAGCAACGGCATTGTGTGGGCGCTCGATCGCACCGAGAGTGGGGACATTCTCCCGGGAACTTTGCCTATCGTGCTGCACGCGTATGATGCCACCAAGTTAAGCACAGAACTCTACAACTCTTCCCAAACCACGCGGGGGCGCGATACTGCGGGCCCCTCAGTCAAGTTTCAGGTTCCCACCGTGGTGGATGGGAAGGTATATGTGGGAACGCAAACCGAGCTCGATGTTTACGGGCTCTGCCCATGCCCGCAGTGAACGACGAGGCAATGGCATTCGCTGCTTTTTGGCAGCACTATCTAGATGGAGGAGACATGTTGACACTCACGGCTAGCTTTCGAACAGCAGTCCACGCGATTGGGGCTCGGGTTAGAACGATCAGAGTCACCCGCTGGGCATGCCTGGCAGTGCTGGGCTTGGTGGCGGTTTGCGGCATCGCGAGCGCTACTACAGAGAGTACTTTGTTTGGATTCACTCTGGCGAAGAGCGGTGCATTCTGGCCTCAAGGCGGGCTGCTGGAAGACGCATCGGGCAACTTATATGGCGCCACCGAGGGAGGCGGCACCTATGGTGTGGGGACAATATTCGAACTGTCGCCTCCGGCGCAGGCGGGCGGGGCATGGACGATGACTACCTTGTACAATTTTCAATCGTACGGCGGAGATGGAATCACGCCCAGCAGCGAACTCACCATGGACAGCGCGGGCGCGCTGTACGGCACGGCATATGTCGGCGGAGATCCGGCGTGTTCGTGCGGAGTGGTGTACAAGCTAAGTCCGCCCGCTACCCTCGGTGGAGTATGGAATGAAAAGATTCTGTACGCATTTTCCGCTGCCGGATCTGACGGGCGACTACCCAATGCCGCGGTGGTTTTGGATGCAACCGGGGCTCTCTATGGAGTCACGCAACGGGGCGGGACATTCGACAGCGGAGTGATTTACCAGATCGCTCCCCAGTCCGATGGAACATTTCATGAATCCGTCCTTTATTCGTTTGGAAACACCAATGATGCGAGCACGCCGAGCGGGCCGCTGGTGTTTGATTCGGCGGGTACCCTGTACGGCGTGGCGGCCACAGGCGGAGTCGCGAACGGCGGAGCCTTGTACCATCTCATTCCCCCATCGGCGACGGGGGGGGCCTGGACGGAGTCGGTCTTGTTTTCCTTCGGCAGCCCAACATCGTCTGGAAATGGTCCGGCAGGAAACCTGGTATTCGACAGCATCGGTAACTTATACGGCGTGACCAGTGCGGGCGGAGCGAAGCAGGGTTATGGGGTAGTGTACGAGTTGAGTCCTGCCACCAGCAGTTGGACCCAGAGTATCTTGTGGCAGTTCGATAGAACTACAGGCAACAACCCGGTGGGCGGTTTGACGCGGAATCCGATCGATGGATCGCTTTACGGAACCACCACCGGCGGTGGGGCAACTTTCCCCCCGTCTGGGACGGTGTTCCACTTGTCACCTCCCGCCACACAAGGCGGCCAGTGGACAGAAGCAACGCTCTACTCCTTCGCATATTTTGGCGATGGAAGTTTGCCGTCAGGTCGTTTAACCCGGGACGTCAACGGGACACTCTATGGCACCGCTTTGAATGGTGGCCTGTACGGTTGTGATGGGTATTGTGGGACGGTGTTTTCCATCGTCCCCTAATTACCATAACGCTCATGCCCATTTTTCAAAGTAGCCGGTCTTCGCCCGTATCTTCACTCCCTCGAGCCCGGGGCGGATGACGATTTTCCGGAAGCTTTCGTCCTTCACTTTACTGGTTGGGTAATAAGCTATCTCGTAGGAGGCGCGCAGCTCATCCGCGATTTGGTGGAAATAGAGGTTGGGGGAGGTCTGTTCGGCGTCGATGTGTAAGCCGCCCGAATCAGACGGGGCCGCGATTGTGGCGCAGCCGGACTGCGACGGCGAGAAACGCAGCCGCGAACATCAAGCCGATCCACAGGCCCGGGCTGGAGAGAAATCTGAGCACGGTGTGTAGAGCGAGGGGCGCCATGGAAATGCTATCCACCGTGTAGGGCATGTCTTCAGCACCGGGCCCCACGCGGCCGCCCAGGAAGGCTCCGAAATGGGCGGTGTTAAAGGCGACCTTCTCGAGGAAGCCAATGGCAACCAGCGGCAAGGCGGCCCACAGAAACGTCGCGCGCCGCGCCCAGGCTGAGACCATGAGCACCCAGGCATAGATCGGGGCATACCACAGGCCATGCCCTGCCAGAAGGTGGTACAGCAGCATAAGCGACATCTGAAACAGCGGAACGTGCATCCACAAGAGGGAGACACTTTGCCCATTGCCCAGCAGAACGAGGGTGCTGAACATCAGCATGAGCCACTGGGTAGCGACAGTGATGGCGAAGGAGAGCAGCGGGATGATCACCATCGGGATGGTCGCCTTAGAGAGGACGGTGGTGAGGTCAGAAACCGGCAGCGACTTCCAGAACAGGACACTGCGATCATGGCGTTCGCCATGCAGCGCGTCGAGACAATAAAAGAGGGCGACCACAAAGCCGCTTCCCATGATCAGAAGCGCAGCATAAGTGTAGGGTCGCTCGATCAACTCGTGGAGCTGCATGGGGGTGAGTGCCGACGCGCCTCGCATCTTTTCCGGCAGACGAAACAAGCTGATCAGGAAGCCGATTAAGAAGATGGCGGCGACGCCTAGCGGGGCGAGATAGACGGAACGGTTCTCCCACAATTCGCGTCGCACCGACCAGTACAGGATCCGCGTCGCCGGGATTACCGTGGGCGCGAGCACCTGCGATTCCTGGGTAGACCCGGGGATGGCGTTGGATTGCGTAGTCATTGAGCTGCTCCTTGTGTCGGCATGCTTCCGAGGATGGCAACGAACAGGTCGGCGATGCTGGGGGTGCGCACGTCGCCCAGGGCGGCGAGCTGGGGACGATCAATATTCTGATTGACCCCGCTATCGAAAAGCAGAATGCTGCGGCCGAGGACCTGGCGTTCGTGCATCGGCTTGAGCGCGCGGGCGGCGTCGGCGCGGGCGGGACGCACCGTCAGTTCCATATAGCGCGCCTCCAACTCTTCCATGCTGCAATCGAGAACGATGCGGCCGCGGTTGATGAACATGACATCGGTGAGGACGTGTTGGACTTCTTCCACCTGATGGGTGGTCACCACGATGGTGCGGCGGCCATCAAAGTAGTCGTTCAACAGGGAATCGTAGAACTGCTTGCGGTAGAGAATGTCGAGGCCGAGGGTGGGCTCGTCCAGCACCAGCAACTTGGCGTCCATGGCCATGACCAGAGCGAGGTGCAACTGGGTGACCATGCCTTTGGACAATTCGCGGACTTTGCTGGCGGGCCGGATGGAGGTCCTCGCCAGAAAAGCTTCCGCCTTGGTGCGATCAAAGCGCGGATGCACGCCGGCAACGTACTCGAGGGCCTGTGCAACCCGCATCCAGCGCGGCAGCACGGCGACATCGGCAATGAAGCAAACGTCGCGCATGAGTTGATCGCGCTGGGTCCAGGGGTCGCGTCCGAGCACCTTCAACTCGCCCTGATACGGGGTGAGGCCGAGAATGGCGTGAAGCGCAGTGCTCTTGCCGGCGCCGTTGGGACCGATGAGTCCGAGGATGCGGCCCTCTTCGACCCGCAAATCGACGCCGTCAAGCGCGAGGGTGGCGCCGAAGGACTTGCGGAGACCGCGGGCTTCGATGACTGTCATGGTTTCGGTTCCTCTTCCGCGATTTTCGTAGGTGCGGCGCTTGGCGAGGTCGTGCTCGACGAAGACCCGTGGCTCACGTCTCCATCCAGCAGTTCTTCCGCTTTCAGGCCGAGTCGTTGGATGGTGGCCTGGATACGGGGCCACTCTTCGCCCAGAAACTTCTGGCGTTCGCCCTGCAGCAGCAGATGGCGAGCGCCCGCATTGATGAACATCCCGCGACCTCGCTTGCTTTCGACCAATTGTTCGTCGACCAGTTGTTGATAGCTCTTAAGGACGGTAAGCGGATTGACCCGATATTCCGCCGCCACGTTGCGCACGGAGGGCAGCGCATCGCCTTCCTTGAGCACGCCGTCAAGGATCATCGCGACCACGCGGTCGCGAATCTGGCGGTAAATCGGCTGACTGTCGTTCCACTCACGGTCCATCATGGGTTCCAATAATCCTCATCAAACCTTACCAGAGCTGCCGCGCGCCTCAGTTGACCCGGTGCAGGTCGAAGTGCGCGTGGATCGGCTTGTCCTTCATCATGAACGTCCACTCCTCGGTGTGATGGGTGGCGTCGATGAAGGTGAACAGCGAATGATGCATATGGTAATCCGTGCTGCCGCTGATGTCCTTGAACTCGAAGTCCACCGTCTTGCCGTCGGGCGACATCTTGCCGGTCATGCGCGGCCGGTTCCCGGCGTCGCAATAGTGAACCAGGGTGAGCTGGTCCGCGTCCACGTAAAGCATGGTGACCGGATGGTCGTACTTGGTGGCGTCCAACGGCGTTCCTGCTTCCTGGAACTCGTGCACCAGGACGTGTCCCCGCGAGGTCACGCGCAGCGAAAGGTGCATCTTGCTGCCTGACATCTCCGGCGCCTCTGGGACGGTGACGGTGCCTTCCCACTCTCCCGCCAGGCTTTTCATGGTTGTGAAGGATTTCTGGGCGTCAGATGGCGCGGGGGCGGGCGCGTCCGCGGCGAACGCGGGGGCGGCGATCAGAACGAAGAGCAGAGCAAGTGCGATGCGTGATTTCATGTTGGGTTCTCCTTTTTCTCTTTTCTGTTTTGTATTTTCGAATCCAGTCGCGAAAGTGTTTTGGCGCCTTCGGTTTCGGGCAAGTGCCAAGTGCGTAATCGCAAACTTGAATTATACTGCTGTAGCTAACTATAACACTGACTGAAATGCAAGCTTTATTTTTATAATTATGTAAATCATTCAAACCAAAGCGCTTACGCTCTGTAACTTCGGTTTTTGTTCAGTCCATTACCCCCTGTGGGGCATGTGTATTCCCTGTTCCCTCAGACTGAAGGCAAGGAGTGCCGTCCCTTGGCGGGACTCGGGTCGGAGGCGCGCTCTAGCCCATGACTCACGTCACGGGCTAGAAGAGCGTTCCGAAACTACGCGACCGTTCCGCCGCGACGCGACCGTTCCGCGACGGTTCGGGACCGTTCCGCCGCGACATTACCTTTCCGGGGATGGCCTGCTATCCTAGATTTCACTGAAAAATTTGGCAAATGTGGGCTGAAGATGCGATCTTCGGCGTCCGCAATTGTCTTTCTGAGGAAACCAATGGCTGCATTGATCGACGCCATCAGCGTCAAGCGCAAGATGTTTTTCGAGCATGAAAATACTCCGTTCCACTGTCTGGAAGCGGAGGTATCCACTCCCACCGCCCGCGGTGGCCAGACCCTGGTGCGCCTCAAGATGCGGAACATGATCACCCGCGCGGTCTTTGACAAGACCTTCAAGGCCAGCGACAAGTTTAAGGAGCCCGACCTGGAGACGGTGGAAGCCTCGTACTTGTATCGCGACGGCGAGGACGCCCACTTCCTGGACCAAGCGACCTTTGAGACCCACACCCTGTCCGGCGAAATGCTCAGCAGCGCTCTGGATTTTCTGGTGGAAGGGGCTTTAGTTCAGCTGCCCAAATACAAGGGCCACCCAATCGCGTTGCAACTGCCAGTTCAGGTCGAGCTTAAGGTCGCCTACACCGAACCCGGAGTGCGCGGCGACACCTCGAGCGGTAGCGTCACCAAGGCGGCCACACTGGAGACCGGGATTGAAATCCGTGTTCCCCTATTTATCCAGGAGGGTGAGAAGGTGAAAGTGAACACCGAAACGCGGGAGTTCGCCGGGCGCGCCTGAGTGGCTGCAAACTCTTGAACAGTCAAAGCCCCCGCCCAAGCCAAGCTTGAACGGGGCACCCTGTTGGGGCCAACCGATTTAATGGGTGAAGGCGATGTTTATTCCAGTGGAGAAGAGGAGGTCGTTCTTCTTCGTCCCATTGGGCGGGTTGGTGACGTAAATATCGCCAAACGAGTTTTGCCATCCCAGCCATTTGTTGAGCTTGGTGACGGTGCCGAAGTTGAAGGTCCCGCGATATTCTCCGCTGTGAGACAAGTTTGGATAAAAGTAAACGCTCTGCTTCAGGACGGTGCTGGCGTGCAGCTTGTGCATGAACTCTTCGCCTAGAGTGAGGGCTGCCAGGTTGCGCGAAAACACGGTGTAGCTCTCATGGGTGTAGTTGGCGCCGGCCAGTAGGTCGAGCGTGGTGGCGTCGCTTTTGATGGCGTGGAGGCCGAGACCGCCGCCGAAGACGGAGCGGAGGTTCAGTCCCTGCAAGTCATCGGTCTGGAAGTCCGCATTGGCAAAAGCGAAGACTCGCGAAGTCAAGTTGTGGTCGTAGCGAGCGCCGCCTTGCACCGCGTTGGCGGTGGTAGAGGGTGACGCGGCCTTCACGTCGTTGGTGGCGTATATTGAATTCGCATACAGGCCAAGTTTGTCGTGCAAGGTCTGGCGGGTCGCGGTGAATGCCACATTCAGGTTCTTGGTGGCGCTGTTGCCGCGAGTGAGAGCAAAGCCAACGTTGAGTCCACCGTTCCAGCCTTGCAGCATCCCGGGATGGAGGGTCTTCTCGTATGCAGTTTGCTCGGCATCATTCCGAATGATGGTGACCGTGCCCTTGGGGGCCTCGGCGGTGCCAGCAGTCTTGGTGACGACTTCCAGGTTGTCGCCCGAGGTGGAAACTGGGCCGACGATGGTCTTGCCGTCTTTCAGCCCGATGTGCAGGTCTTTGTCCGACTGGATGCTCTCAATGGCGTCAAAATTCACGGTGACGTCGCCAGCGGCATCGGTGTGGAGCAGCAGGGTCTTGCCGTCCGACTTCACGACGGTTCCGGTCAGGCGGTCGCCATTCTTCAAGGTGATCTGGTCGGCCAGCAGGCTGGTGGAGAGCAGAGCCAACAACGCAAAGGTGAAAACGCTACGAAGACGCAAGAAATTCCTCCAGAAAATAAATTTTTTGCTTGGGGGTTTACCGGCACAACGGGTGATCACTGGCCGCGCTTCTCATTACAGGGGAATTCTGCGCGGACATTTCCCACCAGAACCTCTAATTCACGCTGCGGGGATGTCAGACAACACCAGCAAAAGCGAATGCAAAGCGGCGTCTTCGCTGGCGATCTGCGAAGGGCGCCGCTGGCGTGGCTAGGACTTTACGTCCGTCTTAGGGTCGATGCTGACGGTTTTGGTGTCAGCTGGGGGCGCTTCTTTCATGCTCTCTTTGAGTGAGCGAATGCCCTCGCCCAAACCCTTGCCCAGCTCCGGTAACTTTTTGGGGCCGAACACCAACAGCGCGATAAAGAAAATCACCAGCAAATGCATGGGCTGAAACAAGCCGTCAAACATGGAACCCTCCAGTGCCT
This sequence comes from Acidobacteriaceae bacterium, assembly GCA_025360645.1. Taxonomy (GTDB): domain Bacteria; phylum Acidobacteriota; class Terriglobia; order Terriglobales; family Acidobacteriaceae; genus JANYBT01. Next base: position 28,444 of record JANYBT010000030.1, read on the forward strand.
GCTGCAGAACAGACACAATATTTCAAGTGGATTATCTTCCGGACGCAAACCCAGCCCGAGCGTCCTCTAGGGGGACAGCTAAGTTAACCATAACTGATTTCGCGGCATCCGGCAACCGCACTTCCGTGTCATTCGCAACTCTTGTGTTTTCAAACGCTTGCGCGCTATTCAGGTTGGAAACGCACCCAATTCCGGCCAGCGTACAGCCGGGTGGCATCGCCATCCTTGGTCATCTGCAACGGCACGGGACGATGCAGTTCGGAGTCGGTCTTGGAATCCACCACAATCAGGTCAGACGCGGCGACGTCGAGAATGCGGAACTTGCCCTGGCTGAAACCGAAACTATACTCGCCCGGCGGCAGGCTGTGGCCGTCGATGGAAAGCTTGGTCTCAGTGATGAAGAAGCCCTGATATTTGGCGGCAATATCGGCAGCATAACCAGAAGTATCGACCATGCCCGCCAGCACCAGCTTGCCACTCGCGGTTCGCAACCCTGCGGAGTTGCGAACTTGCACAGGCGCGCTCTGGCCCGCGAAAAAATAAGTGGCGGGCACCAACTTTTTGACTTCGTCGGCGCCGAGAATGCCGGGCGCGGCCTGGGCGGCAGCCAGCGTCAACAGTAGAAGCACCGGAATTGCTCTGCGAAACGCGATGGGCATTGTAGGGTTCTCCGTTCGTGAATGATTAGGATAGCAGCAACTCAGAGTCCCGCGAACCGCATTTCTCCGAACGCGCTGGGCACGTGGAAATTTGGCTGCTCGGTGTGAGTCGGCTGCCAAGCCAGGTAGTGCCGGGGTTCCTGGGGACCTTCGACCCGATAGAAGTTAACCCGCCACGCGGCGGCCGGATCAAAGTTCTCGGTCAGGCGGCTCATGGGGATGGCCAACTCTGCGGTCCAGGTACGCGACGCTTCGTCCAGCCAAACCGAACGCGCTAATCCGCTGTGCAGATCTGCCAAACCGTTGGGCGAGATGGCGAGGTCAATCCATTGCCCATTGGGGCTGACTTCAAATTCGCGATAATGGCGCGAACGCGAGGGATCGGGCTGCAGGAAGACTTCCGCCACGTCGCGGTCCCACAAATGGTCGCGACGGCCGCTGGCGTCGGCATCAGGAAACACAAATAACTGGCGATAGCGGCACTCGAGTCGCAGATAGAGGGTGGCGGCGGACCACAGGCAACGTACCGAGGTCTCCAGATCGCGGCCGACGTTCTTCCCCTGCCAATCGGCGCAGAAAGAAATAGGCTCGGCTCTATTCCACTCTGGGCTGGGGCGTTCGGCGTCCAGCGCAATGGGGCTGCGCACGCGGGCTGCGACAATGGTTCCGCTCATCGCTTTCCAAATCCTTACTCATAGTGTGCAGAAGATTTGCTTTGACCGCAAGATTCGGATAGCCCACCGCGGCGCGCTTCCCTATCTTGGAAGCCATGGCAAGCAATGCGATACTCAACCAAGACACCGCGATGACCGCAAAACTTCAGGGATTAACCAGGGACGACGAACGATGGGATGCGCTGATGGCGCGCGATGCCAGCCGCGACGGCCAATTTGTGTTCGCGGTCTCCTCGACCGGCATTTTTTGTCGCCCGTCCTGCCCGTCACGGCATCCGCGGCGGAGCAACGTCGCGTTTTATGACGGCGCCGAACAGGCGGAGCGGGCGGGATATCGCGCGTGTTTGCGCTGCCGTCCGAAAGCGGCGGATGGCAACCCGCAGGCTGCACTGGTGCGTGCCGTCTGCCGCTACATCGAACAGCATTTGGAAAAAGGAGTCACGCTGGCTGCGATTGCGCGAGACTTCCGGCGCAGCCCTTTCCATCTGCAAAAAACATTCAAGGCCGCGCTCGGCATTACGCCACGGCAGTACGCCGATTCCCGCCGTCTGCAGTTGCTAAAGCACGGCTTGCGTTCCGGACACAACGTGACCCGCGCCATGAATGACGCGGGGTACAGCTCCAGCAGCCGTCTGTACGAGCGCACCGCTTCCCAACTCGGCATGACGCCAGACAAGTACCGGAGGGGCGCGATTGCCGCCAGCATCCGCTACACCCTGGCCGACTCTCCGCTGGGACGCATGTTGATTGCGGCCACGGATAAGGGAATCTGCTCCATCCAGTTTGCCGACAACGATGAAGACCTGCTCCGGGGCCTGACCCATGAATTTCCATTCGCCACCCGCCGCCAGGACGATGCAGCGATGAAAGAATGGACGGTCGCCCTGCTGCAACAGATGAACGGCTATTCACCGGCACAGTCGCTGCCCCTCGACATTCGCGCGACTGCGTTCCAGCGCCGGGTGTGGAGCTGTTTGCAGAAGATCCCCTACGGCAGCACGCGTTCGTATCAGGAAATTGCGAAGAAGACCGGCAACGCGAAAGCCAGCCGCGCGGTGGCCCGCGCCTGCGCCACCAACCCGGTGGCAGTGGCCATCCCTTGTCATCGCGTGGTGCGGCAGAATGGCGATATGGGGGGATACCGTTGGGGCGTGGAGCGGAAGCAGGCGCTGCTCGGACTGGAGCAGGCAGGTGTGGTGGCGCTGTAGCCGACCCGCGCTTAAGAAAATTTTCCACCGCGTGGGGTCGAACTCTCACGAGTCGTTATACTCAGTAACGCGGTAAGAACTTCGCACCCGCGCGATTTGAAGCAGGGGAGTCCGCCACGTTTCCAATGAGCGTCATCATTCGCCAGTCCCGCATCCATTCAAATGGCTGCTACACCACCGAGCCCATCAAACGCGGCACCCGCATCGTGGAATATGTGGGGCAACGCATTACCAAAGAGGAAGCCGACGAATTGTATGACGAAGTGGCGGAGACGTACTTGTTCGGCCTGGACGATGGCAAGCACGTGATCGATGGCTTTGGGGTGGCGGCGTTTGTGAATCACTCCTGCGCGCCCAACTGCGAGACCGACCAGATTGGCGGCAGCGTTTGGATTTCGGCCCGGCGCGATATCCAACCCGGCGAGGAATTGACCTACGACTACAACCTATATGACGGGGACGACGACGCGCCTTGCTTCTGCGGAGCAAAGCGCTGTCGCGGCAGCATGTACTCGCTCAGCTTCCTGCGCAAGCAAGCGAAGCAGCGGGCCAACGGCAGCAAGCCCAATGGGAAGCCCGCCTAGCCGCTTTCGCTCCAGGAAACTGGGCAAGCCATTTGCGGGCTACACCATTTCCGGCGCGGTCTTTGCTTTGCCTCGCTCCCGCCAGCCTTCGATCAACAGATAGAGCACCGGGATAAAGAACAAATTCAAGATGGTGGACATAATCATGCCGCCGAAGACGGTGGTGCCGACCGAGTGGCGGCCTTTTTCTCCGGCGCCCGAGGCAAAGACCAGCGGCACTACTCCTAGAATAAAGGCGAGCGAGGTCATCAGTATGGGGCGCAAGCGGATGCGGGCCGATTCCACTGCGGCTTCGGCAATGCTTAAGCCGCGATGCCGCAACTGCTCGGCAAACTCCACGATCAAAATCGCATTCTTGCTGGACAGGCCCACCAACATCACCAGTCCGATCTGGCAATACACGTCGTTCTCCAGACCGCGCCCCCAGACCGCACCCAGCGCGCCCAGCAACGCCATGGGAACCGCCAGCAGGACGATGAAGGGCAGCACGAAGCTCTCGTATTGCGCGGAGAGGGTCAGGTAAACCACCAGGATCCCCAGCCCGAACAAGATGAAAGCGGTGCCGCCCGATTGCAACTCTTCGAGGGAAAGACCCGTCCACTCGTAGGTGTAGCCTTGCGGGAATACCTTCTTGCTCAAGTCTTCCATCGCCGTAATGGCCTGGCCCGAACTAAAACCGGGGGCCGCCGAGCCGTCAATTTCCGCTGACCGGAACAGGTTGTAGTGGCTGATGACCTGCGGCGTAGTGGTCTGCGAAATCGTCAGCAGATTGCCCAGAGGGATCATAGCGCCAGAGTCCGAGCGAACGTAATATTGCTTGATGTCATCCGCATTGGAGCGGAATTGCTGGTCGGCCTGTACATACACCCGATAAGACCGGTTGTTGAAGTCGAAATCGTTCACGTAGCTGGAGCCCATGTTTACGCCCAGAGTGTCAGTGATTTGTTGCAGCGAAACGTGCAGACTCTTGGCCTTCTCGCGGTCGATGGTGATCAGGTACTGAGGATCATTGGCGGTGTAGCTTGAAAACACTCCAGTTAGATCCTTGCGCTGATTGCCTTGCGCGCTCATGTCCTGGGTAACCTTGGCCAGTTCTTCCAGCGTATGTCCGCCCTGGTCCTGGATCTGGAACTGAAAACCACCGAATTGACCAAGACCATTGACTGCGGGCGGCTCGAAGGGAAAAACCAGCGCGCCATTCACTCCGAACAAGGGGCCGCGAATCTTGTTCAAGACGGCACTGGCGGTGTGCGCGCTGCCTTTACGCTTGGAGTAGGGTTGCAGAGTGGCGAAGATGATGCCCCGATTGGGGGCGCTGCCGGCAAAGCTGAATCCGGAAATGGCAAAGACGTTCTGGATTTCCGGAACTCCGCGAAGCACTTGCTCCACCTGTTGATTGATGTTGTTGGTGTATTGCAATGACGCGCCCGAGGGCGATTGCACTGCGATAATCAAGTAGCCCTGGTCTTCGGTGGGCACGAAACCCTTGGGCACGCGTCCAAACACGAAGTAGGTCAGCCCCAAGCCCGCGAGAAATAAGATCACTGCAAGCACGCGGAGCTTTAGGAACGCAATCAGGGCGCGCCGATAGGCCTCAATCACTGCGTTGATGACTCGGTCCACTCCCCGGAAAAACGCACCTTTCTTGCCGTGTTGGCGACCCAGAAGGATGGCCGAGAGCGAAGGCGTCAGCGTAAGAGCGTTGAACGCTGAAATCGCGATGGAGAAAGCGATGGTCAACGCAAACTGGCGGAACAGGATGCCGGTAGTGCCGGGAAAGAACGCCACCGGCACGAACACGGCGACCAGCACCAGCGAGGTCGCGATGACTGCACCCGCGACTTCTTTCATGGCGTCGGACGAGGCTTTGTGGGGATCAGTCTCGCCCTCCTGCAGGTGGCGCTCGATGTTCTCAATCACCACAATGGCGTCATCGACTACCAGCCCGGTGGCCAGGGTGATGCCAAACAAAGTGAGGGTGTTGATGGAAAATCCGAGGAGCTTGATGAAGGCGAATGTCCCGATCAGCGAAACCGGGATGGTGACCGCAGGAATGATGGTGCTGCGCCAGTCTTCGAGAAAAACAAAAATCACCAGGATGACCAGCACAATGGCAATGCCGAGAGTGCTTAGCACTTCCTGGATGGATTCGCTGACCGCCTCAGTGGTATCGAACGCGTTTTCATACTGCATGCCGGGCGGGAAGCGCTTGGAGAGACGGTCGAGCTCGGCGATGGCACGGCGGTGCACGTCGAGAGCGTTGGCGTCAGAGAGCTGCGTGATGCCTAGCCCGACTGAGTCGCGCCCGTTGTAGCGGAGGTCGGAACTGTAGTCTTCCGCGCCCAACTCCGCGCGCCCAACGTCCTTCAACCGCACCAGGGTTCCGTCAGCGTTGCTTTTTAGAATGACGTTTTCGAACTGATTTGGCTCGGAGAGCCGGCCCACGGCGCGGACGCTGATCTGGTACTGCTGTCCCGATTGAGTGGGGGGTTGGCCGACCTGTCCGGCGGCAACTTCCACGTTCTGCTCTTGCAGCGCGCTGACTACATCGGAGGCAGTCAGAGAGCGGCTGGCCATGCGCACCGGGTCCAGCCACAGTCGCATGGAGTATTTGCGTTCGCCGAAAATGAGCACATCGGCCACGCCGGGCACGCGCTTCAGGGCGTCCTTGACATACACGTCAAGGTAGTTGCTCATGAACAGCGGTGAGTAGCGCCCATCGGGGGAATAGACGGCCGCGCCGAAAACAAAATTGTTGGAACTCTTGGCAACGGTGACGCCCACCGCCTTCACGGCCCCGGGCAGCCTCCCCTGCGCGGTGTTGACCCGGTTTTGGATATCCACCGCAGCCAGATCGGCGTCGCGGCTTAAATCAAAAGTGGCCGTAATCTGGCTCAGTCCGTCGTTCGCGCTGGAGGAACTGATGTACTTCATCCCTTGCGCACCATTGATCTGCTGCTCCAGGGGCGTGGTCACCGCAGATTCTACAGTTTGGGCGCTGGCTCCGGTGTAGAAACTGGTGACCGAGACCTGGGGCGGCGCCAACTGAGGGAATTGGGCAATGGGAAGCGAGGGAATGACTACCGCGCCCGCCAGAATAATCAGCAGCGCGCTTACCGTGGCGAATACCGGCCTTCGGATAAAGAAATCAACGAACATGGGGATTGCTCAGTGCCTTCTTGTTTACTGGTGCTGGTTGGTGAATGTTGGCTCGTCTCGCAGACTTCCGCTTCGTCGCTAAGTACCGGCCGGTGCGCTCTGTTCCTGAATTGAGACCGGTACGCCGTCCACCAGAAACTGCGTGCCCCCGACGACGACCTTGTCGCCAGCTTTCACGCCGCCCAGTACAACATAGTCATTGCCGACAATCTGTCCGACCTGGATCGCTTTCTGGTGGGCCACTACCCCGCCCTTCGCGTCCGCTTCGGCGACAAACACAAAGTAGAGGCCTCCAATGCGGTTGACCGAGAGCACAGGCACGGTGGGTTGGTCGTTGCTTCCCCAGATCACACGGGCGCGGATAAATTGCGCGGTACGCAGCGCGTCCTTCTGGTTCGCCACCGAAGCCTTCGCCAACACCGACTGGGTAGTGTTGTCCACCTGCGGAGAAATGAAGGTGACGCGGCTGTTGGCCAGTACCTTACCCGCGCCATCGACTAAATGCACCGGAAGATTCATCTTCAAGCGGGGAGCAATTTCAATGGGCACGTAGATGTAGGCTTCGAGCGCACCGGGCTGATCCACAGTGGTGAGAAGCGTGGAAGTGGTGACGCGATCTCCCACCCGCACGGGAATGTCACCCACCTGGCCAGTGCGAGGCGCGATAACTTTGTAGTAGCGGAGCTGCACGGATTCCTGGCGCACGGTGGCTTGCGACGCTTGCATTTGGGCCTGCGCGGAGTCGAGGCTCGCCTTGGCCTGGTCGAGTTCCTGCTTGCTGACCACTTGAGCGGAGTACAACCCCTGCACCCGTTCATATTGTTGCTGGGCCAATTTGACGTCGGCCTGCTTGGCGGCCTGCATGTCTTGCTGGGTGCGCAGGGTTGCTTGCTGCCGCGCCGGGTCAATCTGCATGATGGGTGAACCCGCCACCACGCGATCGCCGGAGTGGACGTAGATCTGGGTAATCTGCCCTTCGACCTGCGGCATCAGCACCGCCGAATCGCGCGACTTCAGGGTCGCGACATATTGGGTCGACTCGTCCACCCTGGACGGCTGAATGGTGACGACTTTGACCGGCACCGCCTGGGGTCCCGCTGGCGCGGCGGCTTTGTTGGCGCCGCAACCGGCCATGCTCAGTACTGCGCACGCCAGAATTGCAGCTGTCCATCGCGACAGCTCTTGCCTGCTCATAAAATTGCCTCGAAGCGACAAAATCAAGTCCTCGGAAGAATGCTGTTTTGATTCTAACGATGCGCCACTGCAATGCGCCACAGGCTGCCTAGAACGATTTCGAAATACCACTAGGACCGGTCTCGAATGGCTCTTGAGCGCTCACTTCAGAGGCGCCGCCAAAGCTCGTTAGAATCCGGGAATTGGCCCTCGATGCAACACTTGCAATCCCTATGCTATTCCCGCACTCGTAAGCTGAGTAGTAGATTCCCCTGCCACCGTCCACGCTGCTAAAAATATTGCTTCTGTTACATTTTCCCTATGACACCGAAGCGCAGCTTCGCCAGTGATAACAATGCGATTGTCCATCCAGAAGTGATGGAAGCCCTGATGCGGGCCAACGAGGGCCACGTAGTGGGCTACGGGGACGACTCCTACACGGCGTCTGCCGTGCGCAAGTTTGAAGAGCACTTTGGCGGGGGCATTGCGGTATTTTTCGTGTTCAACGGCACTGCGGCCAACGTGCTTAGCCTGAGCGCGCTGGCGCAGCCGTATCATGCGGTGATTTGCGCCGAGGCTGCACACATCAGCACCGATGAATGCGGCGCGCCGGAGAAATTTACCGGCTGCAAGCTGCTGGGCATTCCGGCGCCTGACGGCAAGCTCACCGTCGCTGCCGTGGCCCACGCGTATCACGGCATCGGCGACCAGCACCATGTGCAGCCGCGTCTGCTTTCAATTACCCAGGCCACCGAAATGGGAACAATCTACAAGCCTGCGGAGGTGAGGGCGCTGGCGGATTGGGCCCACCAACGCAAACTGTACTTGCACATGGACGGCGCACGCATCTCGAATGCAGCCGCCAGCCTGGGGTTGGGGCTACGGCAGGTGAGCCGGGACTGCGGCGTGGATGTGCTCTCCTTCGGCGGGACCAAGAATGGCCTGATGGGCGCCGAGGCGGTTGTGTTTTTCGATGCCGCGCTGGCGCAGGACTTCCTGTTCCGGCGGAAGCAGAGCATGCAACTGGCTTCGAAGATGCGTTTTCTGTCGGCGCAGATGGAGGCGCTGCTGACCAATGGCCTCTGGCAGCGCAATGCGGAACATGCGAACCAGATGGCCCGCCTCCTGGAAAAAGAACTGGCGACGATTCCCGAACTGCGGATTGTTTATCCGGTCGAAGGCAACGGAGTGTTCGCGCAGATTCCGCAGCCGGCCATCGCGGCGATTCAGAAGCGATATTTCTTTTATGTGTGGAACGAAGAAGAAAATGTGGTGCGCTGGATGTGCTCGTTTGATACGACCGAAGAGGATGTGCGGGAGTTTGCGCGTTTTGTCGGCGAAACCATTCGGCGACGCGGGCAGTAGCACGGGGCTCGCCCTCTCCAGGGCCGCAGCACTCCTGCTAGAATTTCTCTTCTGTGAGCGGCCCCCTTGAGCCCGTCCCCTTGCTTGACCTGCGCCGCCAGTATGTCGGCCTGCGGGAAGAGATTCTGGCCGCCATCACCCGTGTGTGTGATTCACAAACTTTTATTCTGGGGCCCGAAGTGGAAGCGCTGGAGCGTGAGATCGCCGCGTTCACCGGGTCGGCCTACGCCGTGGGATGTTCCTCCGGCACCGAGGCGCTCTGGCTGGCCTTGATGTCCATCGGTGCGGGCGTCGGGAGCAGCGTGATTACCACTCCCTTCAGTTTTTTTGCTTCGGCCAGCTCGATTGCACGGACCGGAGCGCGGCCGGTGTTCGCGGACATTCACCCCGGCACCTTGAACCTGGATC
>JANYBT010000036.1 GCA_025360645.1 Acidobacteriaceae bacterium
ATTCATCAGCGCCGTGATCGCCATCGCCATCTCTTCTGCGATACTGTTCTATGGCATGAGGTTCGCTCCCCCCATTCGCGCCGCCGAGCATCCCACCGCTGGAGTTCCCGAAGAATGAGTTGGTTTTACTGGATTGCCGGCTGCGGGCTGGGGTTGGCGTGGTCTTCTCGCATCGTGGACGCGGCCCTCGGGATGCCCCATGTCGCCGACATCTCCGGCGCGGAATGGAACCGTACAGCAGCGGGCAATCCGCGCGTCACCATCATTGTCCCGGCGCGCAACGAAGCAGACTCCATAGAGGAAACTCTGCATCGGCTGTTGGCCCTCGACTATGCGAACTACGAAGTGATCGCCGTCGACGATCGCTCCACCGATGCGACTGGCGCCACGATGGATCGCATGGCGGCCAGTCCCGAAGCCCACGGCATCCTGCAAGTCCTTCACATTCACGACCTGCCCGCGGGCTGGATGGGAAAGACCCATGCCATGTGGACTGCCAGCCAACAAGCTAATGGCGATTGGCTGCTGTTTACCGATGCGGACGTGATGTTCAAGCCCGAGTCGCTGCGCCGCGCCCTGACCTATGCAGAAACCGAGCGGGCCGACCATCTGGTGCTGTTTCCCCAGATGGTGATGAAGCGGCCGGGCGAAAAGATGATGATCGCGTTTTTCCAGAGCATGTTTATGTTCGGGCATCGCCCGTGGAAAGTGGCCGACCCCAAATCGAGAGATCACATTGGCGTGGGAGCATTTAATCTGGTGCGCCGCAGCGTGTATGACTCCATCGGCACGTACCAGGCTTTGCGTATGGAAGTACTCGACGACATGAAGCTGGGCAAGGTGATCAAGAACGCGGGCTTCCGCCAACGCAATGTTTTCGGACACGACTTGATTTCGATTCGGTGGGCAATCGGCGCCATGGGGGTGGTCAACAACCTCACCAAGAATTTCTTTGCCGTGCTGTCATTTCAATGGCCGCGCGCGCTCGCCGCCGCGGTGGCGCTGGGGTTCTTAAACTTGGGCCCGTTTCTCGGCATCTGGTTCGCACACGGATGGCAACGTGCGCCCTTCGCCGTGGCGCTCGGATCCATGCTCATTATCTACATTGGGATGTCGTTGCGCTCCCAGGTTCCGCCCTGGTATTTCTTTCTTCACCCCGTCAGTACCGGCTTATTCATCTACACCCTGTTGCGGTCGATGTCGCACACGCTGTGGAACGACGGGATCGTGTGGCGCGGAACCAAATATCATCTGGAAGAGTTGCGCAAGGGGATGGTGTAGGCAGGGGAAGGATTTTCACGCCCTTTTCAGATCGATCTCCCGCTCTTCGGAGCGCATCGCCGCATAGGAGAGAGCTTGAGCGATATCCTCGGCCTCAAGGTAGGGATACATTTCCAGGATTTCCGCAGTGGTGTGCCCTTCGGCGAGCAGGCCTACGATGGTACCGACCGTGACCCGCACATGCCCCGAAGGCAAGGTCTGCCGCCCATCACTTGAGGATCGATTGTAATGCGGTCTGTAGCCATTTCATTTCTCCGCGTGCTTCGACTGTAACAGTGAACCAGCCCTGGTTCAAGAAATCAATCGCGCCCGGCCAGACGCTTTCTCTTGGGCGAAAGTCTGCGAACCAATCCAACCTCGACCCCGTATCTGCCATCACAACACTTCAGGAGGCTCTCTTTGTTCAGTTGCTACTTCTCCCGTCATCGATGGCTCGGCGGCGTTGCACTGTCTGGGCTGCTGATGGCGGGGTCTTGCGCTTTCGCCGCAACGGAGGAGCGCTCCCTCCCCGATGTCCCAGCGCTCCTGGCGCGGGTTCGCGACCATCAGGATGCGCTCGAGAAAATTCGCGAGAACTATACGTTCACGGCAAATGTTACGGATCACGAACTCGACAAGCGCGGGGTTCAAAAGAAGCAGGAGAGCAAGACCTATGACGTCACGTTCGTGGGCCATCGCACTATCTTGCGTCAGACCGCGCTCAACGGCAAAACGCTTGCTGCCGCCGACCAGGCCAAGGAAGATGCGCGCATCGAGAAGCTGATCAAGGAACTGACCGAAGGGAAGAACCCGCATGATCCCAATGCAGAGCATCAGATGAAGCTCGGCGTCTTGCTGCGCGCTGAACACTTCAAGAACGGCCGCCGCGAAAAGTTCCGAAACCGAGACGTGATTGTCTTCGACTTCGAGCCCGATCCCGTATTCAAACCCAGCAGCGATTACGAAAAGTTCTACACCAAAATGGCGGGAACGATGTGGGTGGACGAAGCGGATCTGCAGGTGGCGCGGGTGGACTTTACGCTGATCGACGACTTCAAGATCGGCGGTGGCATGTTCTTCGACATGAAGAAAGGAGCCCACTTTGCGGTGGAGCAGGACCGCTTCTTTAACGAGATTTGGCTGCCGATTTCAAGCAGCGCGCGTTTTGGAGCCAGAGCGGTGCTGTTCTACAACTTCGGTATTGAGGAAACTGCCACTTTCAGCGGGTATCACCAGTTTCGCGTGAGCACCGAAGAGAAGATCAGCGCGCCGGCGAACTAAGGGAATTTTGTAATTTGGTAATTTTGTAATGGGGTAATTTGAAAACCCACCTTACGTGCCGCCAGAATAGCGTCCGGCACGTGCAGTTCCTCTGGTTATTTGGTCGGCTCCATCCGTAGCGCGTTGTTGAAGCGGTTGAAGTAATTAAAAAGACCAATGGCGGCGGCGAGCTCAATCACCTGGCCTTCATCGAAGTATTTCATCAAGTCGATCCACATGGCGTCATCCACGCCGTTGGAATCCGTGGTCATCTGCTCGGCCAGCCGCAAGGCCGCTTTGTCGCCGTCGTTAAAGTCGCCGCGGGTTTCAAATTTTGCCAGATCCTGCAGTTGCTCGTCGCTCCAGCCGTGCCGTCTTGCCAAGACGGTGTGGGACGCCAGTCAATACTCGCACCGATTCATCTGCGAGACCCGCACGAACAGCAACTCCTTCAGTTTGGTGGAAACCGTGCCCGTCGTCATCACGGTGCGGAAGTGGGCGATCAGGGTGCGCAGATATTCCGGGCGGTGGGCGACGGTGCGAAACATGTTGGGAACGTTGCCCCGTTCCTTCAGGAAGGCGTCGTAGATCTCGGCCGTACCGGCATCGACCTGCGATGGTTCAAGGCGGGAGACTCGCATGACTTTCCTTTCGTGCTCTCTCCGATTGTAAGTCGGGGGAGGGATCGCGGGTGAGGAACGACGGGGAGAAACGACCGGCGATTCGGCCTTTGGCACGCGGTCGGCCCGAACGAACGCCGCAGCGAGGCCGGAGCCGAAACTCCAGCCTCATGCCTGGGTCGCGGAACCGCAGCGCGCTCGTCCTCGTGGGAATTTGACCAGGAATTCGGCTAGGAATTCCGCTGGCACTCTCCCTAGAACGACTTCACGGCTGTGGCTTCGTCATCCCTGACGTCGAACACGGTGTACAACTTGGTGATCTGCAGCAGGTCGTGGACTTTCTTGGTCAGATTGAGCAGCTTTAACTCGCCGCCCTGGTTCTTGGCGGTGGTGAAGGCGCTCACCAACTCGCCGATGCCGGAGCTGTCAATGTAGTTTACGTCGCCGAGATTCAGCAGCAGCTTTTTGTTGCCTTTGGACAACAGGTCGCGCACGGTGTCGCGCAGCACGACACTGCCTTCGCCCAAAGTGATGCGGCCGCTGAGGTCTACGATGGTGACGCCGTCCACCTGCCGAGTGCTGGTCTTCATGCTCACTGGAAAGCCTCCTTCACGTGACGGTTGGGCCGTGCACGTGCTTTGTTAATTTAATTTCCGTTCCGCTATGCGACGGATGTATTTCCACTTTGTCCATGAAGGAGCGGATCAGGAAAATTCCTCGCCCCGACATTTTCAACAGATTCTCTTCCTCCCGTGGATCGGGAAGCTTGCTCATGTCCAGCCCGCGGCCCTGGTCGCGAATGGTGATCACCAGGTCGTGTGCGGTCCTTTCAAAATCCACCATGACTTTTTTTGCCAGATCGTAGGCGTTGCCATGGAGCACAGCATTCACGGCGGCCTCGCGCACCGCCATGGAAATCTTCATCACGTCTTCGTCGTCAAAACCAGCTTCGGTGGCCAGCCGGGTCGCCACCTCTTCGGCGTGGTTGACCGTCTCCAGCGTCGAATCCATCGTGTACGAGACTCGCTGTGGAACCATAGTCGCACTGCTGCCAGCAACGCAGAGTTTTCTTCGCCGATAGCGAGATGCCCTGTCGGGCTGCGCAGAACCCGAGTACGAGGGGCAGGAGCGCCCGCCAACCGCGAAGTGAGAAGTTTGCCTATTCCGACGCACTCTTGTCAACGCGGCCGCCGCGACCAGCTTCGGCGCAGAGGGTTCCCGGGATTGGCCGTCTATGGTTCAGACCGCGAAGGAGGGGCTTTTGTTCCCGGAAACAGGGGGCGCGAGGGCTGGGCTTTCTTAACTGTTACGCGGGCTGACGGGTGGCACACTCAAGCCCGGTTTTGCGTGAGTCGAGCAAATCTCAGAAGAATCTGCTTCGTACCTTGACGACTGATGCGCGTTCAAGCTCCCGCCCCTTGCAAAAAACGCAAGGAGCACGGCACCTTGATCGGGAGGTTTTTGGCGAGCCCTGTGCTTGAGATATAGTTCGACGGGAAGGCCGGGACACCTGAATACGAGACACAATCGGATGAAGATGTTTGTCTCAGCTTTTGTAGGCGTGGCCGTGATGCTTAGCGGATGGGGATGTGCTCAAGAAGAAAAGCCCGACTTCCACGAGCGTGTCCGTCTCGAAAGTGCGTTCTCATCGTTCTCGGAGTGCCTTCAGTCGAAACGGGCAAGGTGCGTTGCCTCAGCCGTCTCTGTTCAAGGGGTCGTGATTGGCGTAGATGAACGCCGACTCTCGAAGAATGCCGTGGCCAGAGGGCTCGCGACAGACACAGCTCTGCAGTGTCTCTTCTGGGGCACTCGTTGCGGATCAAAGAAATCCTCCGAATGTCCAATCATGAGCCTCGCCACAGGTTCGCCTCAATATGGAAAGGCTTACTTTTATAGAGGAAACTGGCAAGCGGAGGTAAGAACCAAAGCGGTCGACGGCATGTGTCCCTTCGAAACGGCATTCATTTTTCAGCTAGAAAAAGGATTCTGGAGAGTTGTAGCGATTCCGTATACATAAGAGTGGTTTTCGATTGGGCGCTCCTCTGGGGCGGGACACCCGTCCTGATTCGCGGTATCGTTCTTTCCTCAGGCACAGTAGTAGGTTGAAGGCCAGGGCATCCGGCCACAAGCCAAAGTTTCTGGCAAGTGGCTGGGGTGCCCCGGCGATCAATTACACCTACATCTTTTACACCTACATCTTGCCAAGTGCGGTGCTACACCCCACCCAAACGTGTGCACCATCGAAGAGAACAGTGAGTGGGCTCGATGTGGTAGAGCCGCAGGTTGTGAAGGAAGTATTCTGCGTCAGCGGCGCTGTGGTTGACACCCTGTTTACGGTACCGCTGGTAATATTCGTCACCCAGATGTTGGCGCCGTCATAAGCAATATACTGCGGGAGCGTGCCGACGTTGTAGGAAGTCACGGTCATAGAAGGCAGGGTAATTTTGGAAATTGTATTTGCGCTCTGGTTTGCCGTCCAAAGGTTGGCTCCGTCAAACACGATGCCGACTGGGCCTCCCGCGACAGTGACGGGCGTACTGGCAACGCAAGATGAGTTAATTTTCGTCACCGTACTATTGGTGAAGTTTGTCACCCACATGTTGGTGCCGTCGAATGCCTCGTCATAGACCCGACCACCGACATTGGCACTACA
Organism: Acidobacteriaceae bacterium; assembly: GCA_025360645.1. Classification (GTDB taxonomy): domain Bacteria; phylum Acidobacteriota; class Terriglobia; order Terriglobales; family Acidobacteriaceae; genus JANYBT01. Next base: position 5,794 of record JANYBT010000036.1, read on the forward strand.
GATTACAGAACAGCTACTGGTGGAGAATTTGACGACGAATCCATTGTTGGTACCGACCCACATATTGGTTCCGTCAAAAGCGGGCGTATTGGGCCAGAGGCCGTTCGCCCCCAGGTTGCACGAGGTCACAAACGCGCCATCCGCAGCGCGAATCTTATGTACTAAACTGCTGGCGGGATCGTGTTCCGTGGCCCAGATGTTGACCCCGTCAAATGCCATATTCGAAGCACTCAAAGAACCGGGAATGGTAAATGTTCCGACCAGAGCGCCGTCGCTGGCTCGCACTTTATCCAGTTGAGAGTTACCGCCGCTGGTAGAGCCGGCGTGTGAGGCCCAGATGTGCTCTCCGTCAAAGGTAATGCTCCTTGGCGTGCTGAAGTTGTAGTACGTGCCTGTAAGGATCGCGGAGATATTCGCTTTATACCAAGATTGTTCAGCCAGCTAATTGGGATTTTGGTACTTCCCGACGACAACCTGGTTTTGCCCCATGGCGGATACGACAAGGATACTAACGATGCACGACAATACGGTTAGTCTAACGGATGCTAACTGCGAGTGAGTCATATGTCCTCCCTAGAGTAACGAAGTACGCCGCGCGGCTCTAATATCTGGACAAGCACTCGGCGTTGTTAAGGCAGCGGCAATTGTACACCCAAGAAAGTTTATGGGAGAGGCATTATGTGGACACCCGATAGATTTGGGTTGGGGAGCGTGGAGTGAGGGCCGAGGACGTTCCCTTATGGCTCCGTGCAGCGTATTTCTTCACTCCTCCTCCGTAGCGGTCTCCAGAGATTGAGCGCACATCCGAGGTTTTCTGGAACGATCGTAGGGTTTCATGCAAGGACATTGTTGAGGCTGTTGGCCTAGAGGGGCGCGTTTGCGCTTACACTTTTCCGGGCTTGGAGTGGGGTCACCCGCGCAGCGGATCCCGTGGGGTGGCGGGAGCGCTTCACTCCAACCGCTTTGTTCTGGATTCTCACGCGCCACTTGCGTATCCTCACAGCAGATGCCCACTCTCGCCCTCACCGAACTGCTGGGCGCGCCCGTCATGGATTCTTCGGGGCGCGTCAGTGGACGAGTCCGCGAAGTGGCGCTTGCTCTCCAGGAAGACCGCGCCCGCGTCTCCGCACTTATCGTCAAGACCCGCAGCGGCGACAGAACCTTGTCTCTGCTATCCGTCTCTTCGTTGAACGGCGTGGTTCGTGCCAGCAGCCCCTTTCAGGACTGGCCGGTTAGCCAAGACGCGGAGCAATTTCTTTTTCTGGCGCGCGACCTGCTCGATCAGCAAGTCATTGACATCAACGGCCGCAAGGTCGTCCGGGTCAACGACATCGATCTGCTGGAGGATCGGTTTGGCGAACACCCTGGACTGCGCGTGGGCTCGGTCGATATCGGCGCGCGCGGCGCCATCCGCCGTCTGCTCAAGGGAATCGTTCCCGCAGTCATCTTGCACCCACTACTACTGAGAATCCCGCCCCGTCTCATCCCCTGGGACTACGTGGACCTGCTGGAGCGCGATGCCACCCGCCGCGTCAAACTGAAAATTTCTTACGAGCGCCTGGCTCGCCTCCATCCCGCCGACATCGCGGACATCGTGGAAGACCTGGCGCCGGATGATCGCGAAGCCGTGTTTGAGACCCTCGACGATGAGGTGGCCGCCGATGCCTTGGGAGAAATCGAGCCCAAAGTGCAGAAGGCCATCGTCGAATCGCTGGACTCCGACCGCGCCGCGGACATTGTCGAAGAGATGGAGCCCGATGCGGCCGCCGACCTGCTCGGCGATCTCAGCGCTGAGCGTTCCGAAGAAATCCTGGTGCAAATGCAGCCCGAAGAACGCCAGGAGGTGACCGATCTCCTTGAGTTTGAAGAGAGCAGTGCCGCGGGACGCATGACCACGGAGTATTTGTCGCTGCGCTTTGACGGCACCGCCTACGACGCCATCGAGGCGCTGCGCCGGTTCGAGGGTGGCGTCGAATCTGTGAACACGTTCTACCTGGTGGATTCTCGTGGCACCCTGGTCGGCGCCGTCCCCCTGCCCAATGTCGCGTTGGCCAGCCCCACTACGCCGCTACTGGCTCTCGCCCAGGAGCCGCTCATCTCCTGCCACGCCGATACAGAAGAAAAGAAAGTCGCCGAACTCTTTGACAAATACAACCTGCTCACCCTGCCGGTGATTGACGATCACGGCCAACTGACGGGCGTCATCACCTCCGACGACGTGATTAGCCTCTTGCGCCAAAAACTATAGTGGCATAGCACCTTTGTGCCATGCCCCCCACCGCTGGGCCATTGGCGTCATCTCCCGTTCACTTTAATTTGATAGGAGGAGCCCTGCGCCAAGCGCTGGTGGGGTGGCCCAGGGGGGGTCAGTGCTGGGTTTGATAAAACATCTTTGGAACGACGAGTCGGGTCAGGACATTGCGGAATACGCGGTGATGCTGGCGGTGATTCTCGTCATTGTGGTCGGAACCATTCGTCTGATTGGATCCCGGGCCGACGCGGTCTTTTCTTCGGTGGGCAGCTCCATCCACTAGAACACGGGTGCTGCCGGCATTTCCGACGCCTGGCGTAACGCGCTGGCTAGTCGCTGCTCTCTTCCCCATCGATTCTGATGCGCAACGATTTCAGGAACTTCACGTCGTGGTCGTTGATCGCGAATTCTGGGTCACTATCCTGTGGCGTCCCCGCAACCTCGCCTTGCTTGCTCACTCCGATGGTCGCCTCCAGCACCAGGAACACGTCATACCCACCTTCTTTGATCTGCGACACTACGCGTGAGATGGGTTCGGAGTCTGACAGCGATTCGTTGATCGCCTCGCCCAGTTCCTTCATCATGTCTTTCAGCCGTTGGTCCACAAGCCCCCCAGAAAACCTTTCCCTTTGACCCGCCCCATATCGATTCCAGCGTCCCAATGTTTACCCGTCACAAAGTTTTGTGACGATGATAGCTATTCTAATCCGCTACGCTGCTAAAATCACTATGTGGCGAGTGCTTCGAGCTTTAAGACCCTGGGCAATCTGGCGCGACTGGCAGGCCGGCGACTGAACGAGGGTCGCCTGTCCAGTGCCGTGTGGAAAGCCGCCCTCACCACCGCCCGCTCCACCGGGCAAGTGCTCCACCAACTCTGGTTGGAAGTGACTGGCTTTGTTTTCCTTTTCATCGCGAGCTTTGGCGTCCTCGGCTTGGCACGCGAGTATCCCAAATATCAATCAACCCACAATTCCAGCCGGCTGATCGTTGCCATCTGTTTCACCCTCGTGTTCGGATGGTTTGGTATCAGTTCGTTTTGGCGCGTGAAGAAGAAACGCAGAAACTGATCGAAAAATTTTCGTCAGGGGTGGATATGACCGACCTCAAGACTGCCGACCCCGTCAAGACTCGAGTCTCCAAACAGCACATTCCTTCTGCCATCTCCGTGCGTCCTCTGTACACCCCCGCCGACCTGGCGGGTTGGGACTACGACCGCGATGCGGGCTATCCCGGCCAGTTTCCTTACACCCGCGGGGTGCAGGCCACCATGTACCGCGGCCGGCTCTGGACCATGCGCCAGTACGCGGGCATGGGCGACGCCGAGGAATCCAACAAGCGCTATAAATATTTGCTGGCCAACGGGACTACCGGGCTCTCGGTCGCTTTCGATCTGCCCACCCAGATCGGCCTGGACTCTGACAACCCGCTCTCTGCGGGCGAAGTCGGCAAGGTCGGCGTTGCCATTGATTCCGTCGAAGACATGCAGCGCTTGTTCGAGGGCATCGAGCTAACTAAAATTTCCACCTCGATGACTATCAACGCCACCGCCAGTATTTTGCTGGCGCTCTACGTGACGGTCGCCAAGCGGCAGGGCGCGGACATCCGCAAACTCCAGGGTACGGTGCAGAACGACGTGCTCAAGGAGTACATTGCGCGCGGCACCTACATCTACCCGCCGCATCAGGCCATGCGCATCATCACCGACCTGTTTGCCTGGACCAACCAGAACGTTCCCGAGTGGAACACCATTTCCATCTCCGGCTACCACATGCGCGAGGCTGGATCCACCGCCGTCCAGGAAGTCGCCTTCACCCTGGGAAATGGCATAGCCTATGTGCAAGCGGCGGTGCAGGCCGGCCTCGACATCGACAAGTTCGCTCCCCGGCTCAGTTTTTTCTTCAATGCGCACAACAATTTTCTGGAGGAGGTCGCCAAGTTTCGCGCCGCGCGTCGCATGTGGGCCCGCATCATGCGTGACCGATTTGGCGCCCGGAATCCCAAGTCGTGGATGCTGCGCTTTCATACCCAGACCGCCGGTTCCACGCTCACCGCGCAGCAGCCGGAGAACAACATTGTCCGCACCGCGTTGCAGGCCCTGGCCGCGGTGCTCGGCGGGACGCAATCGCTGCATACCAATTCCTACGACGAGGCCCTCGCTCTGCCCACTGAGCAGTCTGCACGCATCGCTCTGCGGACCCAGCAGATCATCGCCCACGAATCCGGCGCGCCCCAGACCATTGATCCGCTAGCCGGCTCTTACTACATCGAGTCGTTGACCAACGAGATCGAAACCCACGCCAACGCCTACCTCGAAAAGATTGACGGCATGGGCGGCATGTTGAAGGCGATCGAGCACGGCTACGTGCAGCAGGAAATCCAGAACGCTGCCTACGAATACCAGCAGTCGGTGGACCGCATGGAGTCGGTGGTGGTCGGGGTGAACAGCTTTGCCGTCGGAGAAGAGAAGGCCATTCCCACCCAGCACATTGACCCCGCGCTCGAGCCTCGGCAGGTGGAGCGCCTGCACGCATTGCGGGCCCGCCGCGACCGGCAAACCTGGGCCGCCACCATTCAAGCCGTCGAAGACACGGCACGCACTGGCGACAACTTGATGCCGCGCATCCTGGCGGCTGTAGAAGCCAACGCCACTGTCGGCGAGATCTCCGACGCTATGCGCAGAGTCTATGGCGAGTACAAAGAGGCGGTTGTGGTATGACCCGCACAGGCTGACCAACAGATTGAGAGAGAGTTCCCAATGGCTTGGCGAGTAATGATTGCGATGATGTGGGCTCTTGGCGCAGCGGCTTCTGGACAGGTCACCCTGCCCATCGAGGTGTCCCATACCTACCCCTTGGCGGCGCCGTTTGATCAGCTTGTTCTTCCGCTGAAGTGCGATGCGGATCGCAACTTGTACGGCCGCTTCGGAATCGTTCCGGGAACTACCAGCCTGGTCAAGATCGCCGCGGATGGGCATGCCGTTTCGAAATTTGACTATAGTCAGGTCCCTAAAGTCGAACGTAACATGCTTGCTGATTTCTTCGTCACTCGGGACGGTGAAGTCTATGCTCTAGCTCAAACCAGCAGTGATTCCTACCTTGCGCTGCAATTCTCCAACGACGGCGCGCTCAGGCGCAAGACTGAGATCAGAACCACCACCGCTGGCACTCTGGCTCAGTTTGTCACGGTGGCGCAGTTTGTCGCATTGCCCAACGGCAATTTCTTCATTTCCGGGACGGCTCACATCGACCGCCAGACTTCGTCGCCATTTGCTTCCATCTACAATGCCGAGGGAAAGCGGGTACGCGAGATCAAGTTCCGGGACGCGCCGGTTGGCAAGAGCCAACTTCACAGAGCTGCAAAACCAAGGACCCCGGACGCGGGAAAAGTTGCTTGGGGATTAGCCACCTTGGGTGACGACCAGAACCTATACATCATGCAGGCGAGAAGCTCGGCTGTAATGATCTATGTGCTCAATGCCGACGGACGTCAGATTCGCACGCTGACGGTGCCGCTGCCCGTCGAGAAATCTTCCGCCCTCTACTTTGCGGTTGAAAACGGGCGAGTCGCCATCGCGTTCGCATCGAATGACGGCCCCGGATTCGAGAATGACAAGCTGCGAATCGCCGATTCCAGATCGGGGAAACTCATGGTGGATTATCAGATGGGGCCGGAAACAGGGGACGGGCTCGCCTGTTACGCCAACGGCAAGGCGAGTTTCCTTTCCCTGATCCCAGACAACGAGAAGATTATTGAGGCCGAGGTGCGTTAACAGTCCATCTGTTCCGCGTCGATTTTGGCGGCGCTCTCGTCGTTGCTCTTCCATCCGGCTGACAGGCAACGCCTCCCCATGTTAGGGTGATAAGTTCCGTTATCTCCGGCAGCCGCCGCTGCCTTCGAGGAATGCTTCTGTCCGCTGCCGCTCCCATCGTTCGCAAGACCGCGCTCAACGCCGTGCACCGTGCCATGGGCGCCAAGATGGTCGAGTTCAATGGCTGGGACATGCCCGTCGAATACCCGGGCTCCGGCGGCATCATCGCCGAACACCTGGCGGTCCGCAACGGGGTGGGCATTTTCGACGTCAGCCACATGGGCGACATCCGCTTCCATGGCCCTCAGGCTCTCGCCGCCGTCCAGCATATTTCTATGAACGACGCGGCCAATCTCGCCGTCGGCCAGGCGCAATACTCGGCGATGCTTTACCCGCAGGGCACGTTTGTGGACGACGTCATCGTGCACCGGCTGGCGGAAGACGACTATCTCCTGGTCATCAACGCCGGCACTCGCGAAAAGGATTTCCAGTGGGTTCGCGACAACACGCTTCAGTTCGACTGCGCGGTCGAGCACCTCTCTGACGACTTCACCCAGATCGCCATCCAGGGTCCCAAGGCGGTCAACCTGCTGCAAAAGCTCACCGATGCCGATCTGAGCGCGGTCAAGTTTTATTGGGTCACGCGCGGTACCGTCTGCGGCATCCCCAACGTCCTTATTGGACGCACTGGATACACCGCCGAAGACGGCTTCGAAATTTATATTCCCGCCGACGAAGCCACCAGCGCGCGGGTGTGGAACGAGATCCTCGCAGCGGGCACGGAGTTTGGCGTGGTCGCCTGCGGCCTGGGCTCGCGCAACACGCTCCGTCTCGAAGGCAACCTGTCTCTCTACGGGCACGAGATTTCCGATACCATCAACGTTTGGGAAGCCGGCCTCGATCGGTTCTGCAAGATGGACAAGCCGGATTTCATTGGCCACTCCGCTCTCGCCCAGGCGAAAGCGGAAGGCGGGAAGCGCACCCTGGTCGGACTGGAAATGGTGGAGCGCGGCATTGCTCGCGACGGCTACAAAGTGCTGGACGAAAACGGCCGCGAAATCGGCTATGTCACTAGCGGGTCGCCGGCGCCCTTCCTGAAGAAGAACATTGCGCTGGCTTACGTTCCCGTCGAGTTTGCCGCAGTCGGCAGCACTGTTAAAGTAGAAATTCGCGGCCAGGCGGTGAAGGCCCAAGTGGTGCCTTCGCCATTCTATAAACGCCTGAAAAAGGCGTAGCGCCGCACGGTTTGATTTTTTTAGAAGCCAGGAGCAAAAAGCTATTATGCCCTCTCCCACTGACCGCAAATACACCAAGGAACACGAGTGGATCACCGCCGACGGCACTATGGGCATCACCCATCACGCTCAGGAATCGCTCGGCGACATCGTCTTTGTGGACCTGCCCAAAGTTGGCGCGGAACTCACCGCGGGCAAGACCTTCGGCACCGTCGAATCGGTGAAAGCCGTCTCCGATCTCTACGCGCCAGTCTCGGGCACCATCACCGAAGTCAACGAAACGCTGGCCACCGCCCCTGAGCAAGTCAATAAAGACGCTCATGGTTCCTGGATGCTCAAGCTCAAGCTCAGCAACCCCTCGGAGATGGACAGCCTGCTCTCCGCCGCCGACTACGACAAGTTTGTCACCGAAGAAGCCGGACACTAGAGAAGCGTGCCCAATCTCAAGCTCGTTCAACACCAGCGTGCGGACCGCATAGCAGCCTTTGGCCCTGTACCCGGTGCCCTATGCGGTCGAAGGAACGCTTTACACGACAATTCGCCCTTAATTTTTTCTTTCACGGCACACTGATCCGGATGCCGCAATCAAATCGCTTCCGGGCTGCATCAAAAGTAGGTTCCCATGCGCTACTTACCGAAATCTCCCGCTGACCGCGAAGCGATGCTCCAGACCATCGGGGTTCGCTCCATAGACGACCTGTTTGCTCCCATCCCGGCTGAATATCGCCTCACCCGCGACCTCAATATCCCTCGCCAGATGGCCGAATCCGAGATCGTGGACTGGTTCCGCCAGCGTTCGCGCGAGAGCGGCGAAGGCTACACCAGCTTTCTCGGTGCCGGAGCCTATTTGCACTACCGGCCCGTGGTGATTGACGCGCTCATCTCCCGCGGCGAATTCCTCACCGCTTACACTCCCTACCAGGCCGAGTTTGCCCAAGGCACGTTGCAAGCCATTTTCGAATTTCAATCCATGATTTGCGAATTGACCGGCATGGAGGTTGCCAACGCTTCCATGTATGACGGCTCCACCGCCGCCGCCGAAGCGGTTATGATGGCGGCGCGCCTCACCGGACGCAGTTCGGTTCTGATCGCGCGCAGTCTGCATCCCGAATATCGCGAGGTGATGGCCACCTACGCCACGCATCAGGGCCTGCCCATGTCCACCGTCCCCTTCACCGCCACCGGCCGCATCGATCTGAAGGGACTGGAGCAATCCATCACTCCGGAAACTGCCTGCGTCCTGATCCAGTCGCCCAATTTCTTTGGCGTGATTGAAGATGTGGATGCCATCGCGGAAATCGCTCACAAACATGGTGCGCTGCTGGTGGTCTCGATTGCCGAAGCCGTCTCTCTCGGCATCGTCGAGCCTCCGCGCTCGGCCGATATCATCGCCATGGAGACCCAGTCCTTCGGCGTACCTCTCGGGTTTGGAGGCCCTTACTGCGGCGTCATCGCCACCCGGGAGAAGTTCGTACGCCAGATGCCAGGCCGTCTGGCCGGACAAACCACTGACTCCAACGGCAAACGCGGGTTCGTCCTCACCTTGGCAACGCGTGAGCAGCACATCCGCCGCGAGAAGGCGACCTCAAATATCTGCACCAACCAAGCCTTGGTTGCGCTGATGGTCAACATCTTCATGACCATCTACGGCAAAGTCGGACTGAAAGAATTGGCCAAGCAAAACCTGGCGAAGACCGAGTATGCAGCCCAGCAATTCGGCAAACATGCAAAGCTGCTGTTTTCCGGTTCTCCTCGCTTCAACGAATTCGTAGTCGAAACCAGCGAAGATCCATCCGCCATCAACGGCCGCCTGCTCGGGCACAAAATCACTGGTGGCCTGACCCTGAAGAAGTTCTTTCCCGAGCTCGGCAACGCCGCCTTGTGGTGCTGCACTGAAATGACCACCCGTTCCGCCATTGATACCGCCGTAGGATTGGTTGCCGACAGCGAACGCTCCGTCCGCAGCATGAACGATTCCAGCATCGAGGAGCAAGTGCGATGAAGCACATCACCCGCAAAGCCACGCGCCACATCAGCCAGAACGAAGGCCTAATCTTCGAGAAGTCCTCACCCGGAAAAGCTGCGTATAAATTGCCTCCGCTCGATGTGCCGGAAGTGGACGTTGCCGCTCTGCTCGGCAAAGCCGAGCGCAAGGACCTTGGCAACATGCCCGAAGTCAGCGAGATCGAAATCATCCGCCACTTCACCCGCCTCTCCACCTGGAACTACGCCATTGATCTCGGCATGTATCCGCTGGGCTCCTGCACCATGAAATACAATCCGCGCGTCAATGAAGCCGTGGCTCGCGTCGAAGGCCTCGCCAACGGCCACCCCTATCAGCCGGAGAAGATCTCGCAAGGCGCGCTGCGAATCATGCAGACGCTGAGCGACTGCCTGCTCGAAATCACGGGCATGGACGCCATCACCCTGCAGCCCGCCGCCGGCGCCCAGGGCGAACTCACCGGCCTGCTCATGGTCCGCGCCTACCATCAATCCAAGGGCAATCCGCGCAAGAAGGTCCTCATCCCCGATTCCGCACACGGCACCAATCCCGCCACCGCCGCCACAGTCGGATATGCGGTCGAAAACTTGAAGTCAAATTCCCGTGGCATGGTCGAAATCTCCGCGCTCGAAGCCCAGATGAACGAAGACGTCGCCGCCCTCATGTTGACCAATCCCAACACTCTGGGAGTTTTCGAGGAAGAGATTCACAAAATCGCCGCATTGATGCACGCCAAGGGCGGACTGCTCTACATGGACGGCGCCAATATGAACGCCCTGGTCGGCAAAGTCCGTCCCGGCGACTTCGGGGTGGACGTAATGCACCTCAATCTGCACAAGACTTTCTCCACTCCCCACGGTGGCGGCGGCCCCGGCTCCGGCCCGGTCGCGGTGAAACAGATTCTCGAGCCCTTCTTGCCCACCCCGATCTTGGTCAAACACTCCGACGATACGCTGGGCTTTGAGTACAACCGTCCCCAGTCGGTGGGCCGGGTCCGCGCCTTCTACGGCAACTTCGGAATGTTCGTGCGCGCCCTCGCCTACATCTTCGCCAACGGTCCCGATGGCCTCCGCCAGACCACCGAAGACGCTGTGCTCAACGCCAACTACATTCGCAAGGGTCTCGAAGGCGTGTACGACCTGCCCTATTCGACCCCCAGCATGCACGAGGTCGTATTCAGCGACAAGATCCAGGCCCGCAAAGGCGTCAAGACCATGGACATGGCCAAGCGCCTCATCGACTACGGTTTCCACCCCTACACCACCGCGTTTCCCCTCATCGTCTCCGGCGCTTTGATGATCGAGCCCACCGAGAGCGAGCCCAAAGAAGAATTGGATTTGTTCATCGAGGCGATGAAGTCGATCGCCGAGGAAGTGGAAGAAGACCCGGAGTTCGTGCTGGGCGCGCCCTATAACTCCCGCATCTCACGCCTCGACGAAACTATGGCCGCGCGCAAGCCGGTGCTGCGCTGGAAGCCCGAGCCCAAAGCCTGAAGCAGGAGGACGATGGAAGCTTCGCCCGCCTGCTTACTGCCATCCTGCACTAGCGAAGAGGTTTCGATTCGGCACTCCACTCTCACGCCTCCGCCACCCGTCCCACCGTCCAGCGCGGCCGCGCCGCAACCTTCGGCAGGATGTCCAGGTAGATGACCGCGTATCGAAACGCCATCACCACCGCTGCCAGAATCATCAACGTGGACGCAAATTCCGTCCACTTTGGGATGTAGTACACCCCCGAACTGGCTTGCAGCCCGGTGATCGACACATTCAGCCGGTTGGTCATAAATCCCGCCACCACCATTGCGCACGTCCAGTACAGCGTTTGCGGGTTATTGCGAATCTTCTCCCGGCTCAACAGCACCAGCGGCCCGACCACAAACAATCCCATCTCCAGCCAGAACGACCACGATTCCTCCCGCCACCGGAACATGTATGGCATCGCGTTGTGGGTGATCAGGTCCACGAACCGGAACATTGCATACAACGCCAGAAGTGGCGCGATCAGCCGGCTCACTTCGCTCAACACTGCCGGATCCACATCCGCCTTCAACGACCGGATGGAGAGATACATTGCCATGATGGTGACCGCCAGCCCCGCAGGAATCGCCGACAAGTAGAACATCGTCGGCAACGACGCGCTGTACCACAACGGATCCAGCTTGCCCTTGGTGATCAAGTACAGGCCGCCCAGAAACGACTGGTGCAGCGACGACAAAACGACGCCGACCATCACCAACGCAATCAATACCTCATGGTGCCACTTTAAGTACCAGTTGCGCAGCCCCTCCCAGGGGATTTTCTCCACCAGTGCCGGCGAAAACTCCAGCGCCAGCACCGTGGTATACAACATCACGCACCAGCTAATCTCAAACAGCATCGAGTGGCGGTTCCACATGAAGATGGGATGCCAGATTCTCCACGGCAGCCCCAACTCATACATCATGCCGGCAATCACGCTCAAGTAGCCGAGGAACGACACCAGCACCGCGGTGCGCAGCACAGGGCGATAGCGCTCGAATCCGAGTAGATACACCGCTGCCGCAATCGCGAATCCACCTGCTGACAGTCCCACTCCGCACAGCGTTCCCATCCCCACCCATAGTCCCCAAGGTTGCGCATCGGTCAGGTTGGTCGCGCGTCCCAGTCCCCATGCAAAGCGCGCATATGTCGCATACAGTCCCGCCGCGAAGATGAGTCCCACCATCCCCCGCCACAAAGTGATCTTGTTGCTAAGCCCTTTCATAAGACCTCCTTTTCACGCACTGCAGACGTCCGAAGCGTGCACATTGAAACTCGAACTGCTACCGCTCCCGCCGTTCTTCATCCGCCACCGCCACCCGCCGCTGTGTGATCCAGTAGATCCCAGACAGCACCGCTCCTCCCACCATCACCACGGTCGGTACATCGCCGAGTGCATTTGCCGTCAGCACTGGCATCGGCTGCTGCGGTGCGGCGGCAAAGCCCAGCTTCTCAAACGCCACATCCGAAAGGAAGAACACCGAAGTTCCCCCTGCCTCCTGACTGCCATAAATGTGCTTCACATATTTGGCATCGCCCAGAATCCGCCGCTCCGCTTCCTCCAGAATTTCGTCGCGCCAGCCCACAATGGACGCCCCCGTCGGACACGCTTCGACACACGCCGGCAGCTGACCCGCCGATTGCCGAGCTGCACACATGTCGCACTTCTTGACCAGCGGCGCCAGTTTCGACCACTCATATCGCGGCACGCTGAACGGACACGCTACCACGCAATACCTGCATCCGATGCACTTCGCACCGTCATAGGTCACCGGGCCCGTCGCCGTCTTCCGCAGCGCTCCCACCAGGCACGCCGAGGCGCAGGCCGGGTCTTCACAGTGCATGCACATCCTCCGCACGAACTTGTCGCCGTGCTCTTCGATCACCGTCAACGCCGTCGGCGAGAGCCGTGCCTCCGTCTCCATTGGGAATCCATGCACCTGCTTGCACGCCTGCTCGCAACTCTGGCATCCGATGCACTTCGTGATGTCCACCAGGATTGCCCGTGTCTTCTCCATGACTCTCTCCTTTCCGAATCTCGTCCCCGATCTCACCACTGGCGCGGCCTGCTCTATGGCTTAGGCGAGGAAAAACTCCCTCACCAGTCGCTGCCGCACTTCCGGCGCAACTCGCTGCAGCAACCCCGCCAGCGGCACGCCACCATCCGCCGCCATCGCCGGAGCCATCTCCGCCACCATCCCGTTCAACCGAGTCAGGTTGTTCTGCATCCATGGCGCCACCATCCCACCCTGCACCAGATTGTTTTGGTTGATGTCCAGATCCGGCGCCTTCACCGTCGCAACCCAGCCCTTCTCGTAGGGATCGCGCGTCACCATCCCCGGCTCTTGCATCACATCGGGATTGATCGCCGTCACCACTCCCTCGACGGGCGAAAGAAACTCTAACGCCAGGCCGCCGCTGTGCACTGTGAACAGCTTCTGTCCCTGCCGTACCCAGCGGTTCTCGCCCGTCGTCTCCACTCGATCAATCGTGCCCAGCAGGTTCGCCGCGAACCCGTCCAGCCCCACCCGCGCATAGTCCGCGCCTTCCCTGGCCATCCAAGTGTGTCCGAAATGGAAGCAGTACCCCTGCGGCACCGCCACGCCTAGCGAGCGCTCCAGCCGCGGCGTCGGTGGCCCCACTTGCGGCCGCGCTACCATCGCCTCTTTGCTTCCGCGGAAGTAGGTGATGGTCATCACCAGCAGAAAAGTCAGCAGTACAAACAGGATCGACATACACCCTCCTGGTTCGGTTGCTCTGTTCCTTGCGTGGTGGAGAGTGCACGTAGAGGGCAAATCCTCCGTCCATTTGTTTTCAATTACTTGCGTAACCAGGCAGGGTTACTAAAGTCTGTCCCGCTACTGCATTTTGCTTGCGGCCATTGCATTTTGCATGGGTCTCGGCGGGTTGCGGCGCGGGGATGGCATTCTTACCGCGCCACACCGTTTCGCCAAACCGCCCTCCTCCGTACCTGGCTTGCTAATGCAGAGCCGAGAGCGGCGCGCTACACTCCTGTCATGCGGGTGCTGGGCATTGATTGCGGGACCGAGTTCACCGGATATGGCGTCGTCGACCTGCTTCCCGACAACCGGTTGGTCTGTCTCGATTGCGGCGACATCAAACTCTCCAAGCGCCAATCCATGGCCGTGCGCCTGTCTCACATCTATCTCCGCCTGCACCACCTCATCACTCAGCATCAGCCTGACGAAGTTGCCATCGAAGACGTGTTCTATGCGCTGAACGTGAAATCGGCGCTCAAGCTCGGACAGGTTCGCGGCGTCGCCATGCTAGCCGCGGCTATCGCCGGCTTGGAGGTGGCGGAATATTCTCCGCTCTCCATCAAATCGGCGGTGGTGGGATATGGCCGCGCGCAAAAGGAGCAGGTACAGCACATGGTCACGCTCCTGCTCAAGCTGGACGCGGCGCCCGAGTCTCCCGACGCCGCCGATGCCTTGGCCATTGCCATCTGTCACTTGCATACCGCGGCCACCTTGCGGGCTCAGGCTCGCTAGCTCCCATGCTCAACCTCACCGACCACTCCCTTGACGAACTTCCCTCACTTCGCCATGATGACCTTGCCGCATGAGAGTCATTTTGCAATTCGTGGTCTGCCTGTGGAGTGTAGTTGGCTTCGCCCAACCAGTCCCCACCCTCACCTTTACTCTGGATTTTCCTCGCTCCGACCCCGAGCACTATGTGATCCGGGTCCAGTCCGATGGCAAAGCCAGCTACGACTCGCGAACCGCAATGGCGCCCACCGCCACTCATTCCGGCAACGATTCGACAGACGAGCCAGCCACGGGTTCCAATGATGCCCCGGCGGCGGACCAGTTCCACTTGGACTTCATGCTCTCCGCCCGCACCGCCGCCCGCGTGTTCGAGCTGGCCGCCAAGGCCAGATATTTTCAGTCGCCGCTGGAAACCCGCCACAAGGGTTTGGCCGCCATGGGCCAGAAGACCCTGGCTTATCAGGACGCGCAACGCACCGGACAGGCAACCTACAACTACTCCGAACAGCTCCCGGTGCAGGAGCTAACCCAAATCTTTCAGACTCTGGCGGCCACCCTCGATTTCGCCCGCCGTCTCGACTACGACCACCGCTATCAGAAACTCGCGCTCGACCAGGACTTGAAGCGCATGGAACTGATGGCCAAGTCTCATAGCCTGGTGGAGCTGCAGGCCGTCGCTCCCATCCTGCAACAGATTGTTGCCGATCCCAGCGTCATCAATGTGGTCCGCTCGCGCGCCCAGGCATTGCTGCAAAAGGCCCCGACGAATTAGCCTTCCTCCCCACTCCGGCGGAAGCACCGAATTCCGCCTAGCCCGCAAGTTCCCCCTCCCTTTGGCCGATAGCCTTGGTTAGGAACCTGCATATTGGACCTCATGAGGACGACACGGTTTAAGACCTTCGTCACCCAGTATGCCGGTTTCTGCCCGGGCGGAATCGCAGGGCAGGGAAGCGGGTCGGGAAACAGGTTGGAACGGGAGTAGGCCGCAATGGTCGCGATTGTTGGCATTCTGGTGGTGTTCGGAGCAGTGGTCGGCGGGTATCTGATGGAGCATGGCAACCTCCGGGTGCTGCTCCAGCCCGCCGAATTGCTCATCATCGGGGGGGCCGCCGCCGGAACCGTGTTGATCGCCAACCCGCTGCACATGCTCAAGCAAATCGCGGCCGGCGTCGCCGGAGTCTTTGGCGGCTCCAAGTTCAACCAGCAGCTCTACCTGGATTCGCTCAAGATGATGTATGACCTGCTGAACAAGGCCCGCAAAGAGGGTCTGATGGCGTTGGAATCCGACGTGGAAGAGCCTGAGAAGAGCCCGATCCTGTCGCAGTATCCGGCCTTCCTCAAAGACCACCACACCTGTGCTTTCGTGTGCGACACCATGCGCACCGCCATTACCGGCGGCGTGGAGCCCTTTGAATTCGACCAGATGATGGAAGTAGACATGGAGGTGCATCACCACGACGCCAGTGCTCCCATTGCCGCGCTCAGTACCACCGCTGATTCGCTGCCCGGCCTCGGAATCGTGGCCGCCGTGCTGGGTGTGGTCATCACCATGGGCGCTCTGGGTGGCCCACCCGAACAAATCGGCGAAAAAGTAGCGTCGGCTCTGGTGGGCACATTTCTGGGCATCCTGTTGTGCTACGGGCTGGTGGGGCCGCTGGCCGCGAATATGGCCAAGGCGGCGGATGACCACCATGCCTACCTGCATGTGTTGCGCGTGCTCATGACCTCCTTCATCAAGGGCACCCCTCCCATCATGGCGGTCGAGATTGCGCGCCGCGCCGTACCTGGTCACGTTCGGCCGCGTTTTCAGGAACTGGAGAAGTTGTGCCGCAGCGGGGCCAGTGCCATGGCGGCTCCGGCAGCCGCTTCCGTAGCCCCAGGGGAGTGACCCATGGCCGACTCCAGCGAACGCCCCATCATCATCGTCAGGAAGAAGGCCTCCCACGGCGGGCATCACGGCGGCGCTTGGAAAGTTGCCTATGCTGATTTCGTCACCGCCATGATGGCCCTGTTTATTGTCCTCTGGCTCATGAACACCAACAAGCAAGTCCAGGAAGCGGTAGGGGGATACTTCAAAGACCCTACCGGAAAATCCCGCCCCGCGGGCGCCGGCCAAACGGGATCGGGAGCCGCCGCCCCCATCGGATCGGGCGAGAATTTTGCCCTCACCAGGGCCAACATGGCGGAATTGAAGGACCAGTTGCAGAAGTCCATGCAGCAGATGACCGACTTCGACCGGTTGAAGAACCAGATCGAAATGACCGTCACTGCCGAGGGCCTTCGCATTGAGATGATGGAATCGGAGAAAGGCACGTTCTTTGATACCGGCGCGCCTTCGCCCAACTCCAAAGGAAAGCAATTCATGGTCGCACTGGCCCAGCAGCTCGCCACCCTGCCTAACAAGATTTCCATTGAAGGGCATACCGACTCCAAACCCTATGTGGGCAAGAGTGAATACAGCAACTGGGAACTCGCCGCCGACCGCGCCAATGCCGCCCGCCGCATCATGCAGCAAAACGGATTGCGCGCTGACCAAGTGATGCAGGTACGCGGCTTTGCCGACCAGCACCTGCGTCATCCCGAGGACCCGCTCAACCCGTCCAACCGCCGCATTTCGCTGATAGTCCAGTACGTCGTCAAGGATCCTCCTGACCCGAAAGACGCCGCAAAAGAAGCTGTCCAGGCCAAGCCGGAGCCAGCCCAGACCACGGCCCAGCCGAATCCGGCCGCTCCTTAACGCTGCCCCTCCAGCGACTCGTCGCTCTTTGCGCCCGCTTCAAGGCTCGCGCCCCACACCCGCTTGCGCCCCTCACCCCTATCCTCGTTTCCGCTATACTAATTAGGCCATGTCAGTGATCAAGAATATCGGCGCCATCGCCAAAGGGATGAGCATCACCTTCGGCGAGATGTTGCAGCCGACCACGGTGGAAAACTATCCCGACGGCCCTGGCCCGCTCAAGGGAGCGCAATTCCAAGAGCGTTTTCGCGGCACCCATGTGCTGCAGCGCGACGAAAATGGCCTGGAAAAGTGCGTGGCCTGCTTCCTGTGCGCGGCCGCCTGCCCCTCCAATTGCATCTACATTGAGGCCGCGGAAAACACCGCTGAGCAGCGCATCTCCGGCGCCGAGCGCTATGCCAAGGTTTACAACATCGACTACAATCGATGTATTTTCTGCGGCTATTGTGTGGAAGCGTGTCCCACCGATGCCATCACCCATGGACACGGGTTTGAATCGGCGACGTTCAACGCTAGCGCCCTGGTGTATCGCAAGGAGCAGATGCTATCGCCGACCCCGGCCCATATGGGATCGAACTCTGTGTTCAACCATGCGGATGTCGAGGCCGGAGCGCCCGCACTTCCCCAGGCAGGGAGTTAGAGAGTTTTCAGAATCCATTCGTAAATTCTGACGCCGGCCTGCATGTGGGCCGGCGTTTGTGTAGGGCGGCACGCGATCTCGGTTTGGGCAGATCTGAACGCGGAATTCGAAGAAGAGAAAACGCTCATGAACGAGTACCTGGAAAAGCTCAACACGCAATGACCGATTTTCTACAGACCGTGAAAGAACGCGTCGTCGTCTATGACGGCGCCATGGGGACCAATATCCAGTTCCGCAACCCCAGTGTCGACGATTTCTGGGGCAAAGAGGGATGCAACGAACTCTTGGTCTTGAGCCGTCCTGACATCATTCGCGATATCCACGCCGCCTTCTTCGCCGTGGGATGCGATGTGGTCGAGACCAACACGTTTGGTTCCACCCGGATCGTACTGGCCGAATACGACCTGCAAGATCAGACCGCCGAGCTCAACTTGGCGGCGGCCAGGCTCGCCAAGCAAGTCGCGCTCCAGTTCTCCACCCCGGAGCGCCCGCGATTCGTGGCTGGCTCCATGGGCCCCACCACCAAGCTGCCCTCCCTCGGACACATCCTGTTTGACGCCATGGCGGCGGCCTACCAGGAGCAAGCCCTCGCGCTCATCGAAGGTGGCGTGGATGTTCTTCTGATCGAGACCTGCCAGGACCTCCTGCAAGCCAAGGCAGCGCTCGCGGGCACCTTCGACGCCATGCAACGTGCGGGCAAACGCCTGCCGGTCAGTGTTCAAGTGACCCTCGAAGCTACCGGCACCATGCTGCTGGGCACCGAAATCGGTGCCGCCCTGACTGCGCTGGAGCCTTACGACATCGACACCATCGGTCTGAATTGCGCCACTGGCCCGGTTGAGATGAACGACGCTGTCCGCTACCTCGGACTCAACTGCACCAAGCATATTTCAGTGCTGCCCAACGCCGGACTCCCCCACAATGATGGTGGCCGCGCGGTTTACAAGCTCACTCCGCAGGAACTGGCGCTCAACCTGAAGCACTTCGTCGTGGACTATGGTGTGCGCATTGTGGGCGGCTGTTGCGGCACTACGCCCGACCACCTGAAAGCCGTGGTGGATGCGGTGGCAGGTGTGGTTCCCACGCCGCGCGATGTCAAGCCCGCCGGCGCCGCTTCCAGCGCTTACACCTCCGTGCCCCTCGATCTCGATCCCAAGCCACTGATCGTGGCCGAAGAAATGAACACCACCACCCGGGTCGAGCATTTCCGCAATCTGGTGCAGAGCCGCAACTACGACGAGATCCTCGCCCTAGCCAAGCGCCTCTCCAACGAAGGCTCGCACATGCTCGACTTGTGCTGCGCCATCGTGGGCGAAGACGAAAAGGGGTATATCAGTTCGATATTAGAGAAAGTGGCAACCCGCGTTCCCGCGCCCATCCTCGTGGATTCCACCGAGGCCGACGTCGTCGAAGAGGCGCTCAAGCGCATTCCTGGCAAGGCCATCATCAACTCCATCAACCTCGAAGATGGCGAGAAGCGCACCTCTAAAGTCCTGCCCATGGCCAAGCGTTATGGCGCGGCGGTGATCGCTCTCACCATTGACGAAGACGGCATGGCGCTGACCGCCGACAAGAAAGTTGCCATCGCTCATCGCATCTTCGATTTGGCGACTCAGAAGTACGGCATCCGTCCAGTGGACCTCATCTTTGACGCCTTGACCTTGCCGATTTCCACCGGCCAGGAGGAGTATCGGACGGCCGGAGTGGAGACCCTCAAGGCGGTGGCTCGCATCAAGAAAGAGCTGCCCGAAGTCTCCACCATCCTGGGCGTCAGCAATATTTCCTTCGGACTTGATGCCTACTCGCGGCGCGTCTTGAACAGTGTTTTTATGCACGAAGCGGTGGACAATGGCCTCGACATGGCGATTGTCAACTACAGCAAAATTTATCCCTTATACAAAATTCCTCAAGTAGAAGTTGAACTGGCGCGAAAGTTGATCCATCGTGGCGAAGAAGCCGGCGATCCCCTGGCCGCCTACATGAATTACTTCTCCGCGTTGAAGGGCAAACCGCAGACCACGACCACCGCTCATGTGGAGACCCTCTCCATTGAAGACAAGCTCAAGTTCGCCATCATCAACGGCGAGAAAGCGGTTGGAGACGGGGCGCACCGCAAGACCTTGGAAGAACTCCTCGAGGTCGCGCTGCTCGAGTACTCACCCCTGGAGTTGATCAATACCGTGCTGCTCGATGGCATGCGCACGGTCGGCGAGCTGTTCGGCGCGCGCAAGATGCAGTTGCCTTCGGTCCTGGATTCGGCGGCTGTGATGAAGCAAGCCGTCGCCTACCTGGAACCGAAAATGGAAAAGACGGCGGGCTCGCAGAAGGGCACCATCGTCCTGGCTACCGTCAAGGGAGATGTTCACGATATTGGTAAGAACCTGGTCGATATTATCCTTTCCAATAATGGCTACCGGGTTATTAACCTTGGCATCAAGCAGCCGGCGGACGTCATCATCAAAGCCGCCTTGGAACACAACGCCGACGCCATCGGACTGAGTGGCTTGCTGGTCAAATCCACTCTCGAGATGAAGTATGTGATTCAAGATCTGCAGCGGCAGAACTTGACCTTCCCTGTGATCTGCGGCGGCGCGGCCTTGACTCGCAAGTACGTGGAGGACGATCTCCGCCGCGAGTATTCGAGCGCGGTGTTCTATGCCGACGATGCTTTCGCCGGTCTGCACGTCATGGAAGACTTGGCATCCTCCAATGGCGCCGCGGAGTCGCGCTTAGCCGAGGGCCGGACGGTGAAGGAGTATTCCAAGGCCGCAGCGGTGGACGCAGAAACCGGGCCTGTCTTCAGCGAGCGCAGCGCCGTGGTGACTGATGCACCCAGCATCCCCGTGCCGCCGTTCTGGGGCGTGCGGGTGAAGAAGGATTACGACCTCCGCGAAATCTTTGCTTACATCAACGACACCGCTCTGTTCAAAAACCAGTGGCAGTTGAAGACCGCTTCCCAGGAAGACTACGCCCGTCTGGTCGAGCAGAAATATCGGCCCATCAAGATGGAGCTGCAAGAAGAAGTTGCGGCCAGCGGTTTATTTGAGCCGAAAGTTGTGTGGGGATATTTTCCCGCCCAAAGCGATGGCAATGATGTCGTCATCTATCACCCAGGCGGCGCTGCCGAGCAGGTCCGCTTCACTTTCCCGCGTCAGAGGGAAGGCCGCAAGCTGTGCATCTCTGATTTCTTTGCGCCCAAGGCTTCCGGCAAGATGGACGTGATCGGCCTGTCCCTGGTCACCATCGGCGCCAAGGCTTCGGTCGAAACCCAGCGCCTGTTTGAGGGTGGCAAATATACCAAGTATCTGTATCTCCACGGCCTGAGCGTGGAAACCGCCGAGGCGCTCGCCGAATATCACCACAAGAAAATGCGCGAAGACCTGGGCATCGCGGCTCAGGATTCGCCCCATGTCCGCGATTTATTCCATCAGAAGTATCAGGGCTCGCGTTATTCCTTCGGTTATCCTGCGTGCCCCAATCTGGAAGATCAAACGAAATTGTTTGTCCTGCTTAAGCCGGAAGAGAACGTAGGGGTGCGGCTGACCAGCGGGTTTCTGCTGGAGCCGGAGCAGAGCACCTCGGCGATCGTCGTGCATCATCCCGGCGCAAAATATTTCGTGGTCTAGCCGCCCTCATCTTCAGCGCGTTTTTAGCCAGATGTATCCCATCACGTGCAGCACCACCAGCACCAACAGCGTGATGACGAAAATCACGATGATTTCCAGACGCGGCTTCGCCATTCGCTACTCCAACGCTTGCCTAAGTTCGCGTCGCAAGATCTTGCCCGACGGCGTCCGTGGAACCGCCTCCACAAACCGGATTTCCCGCGGCTGTTTGTAAGACGTAAGCCGTTCGCCAACGAAGCCGCAGATTTCCTTTTCCAGCTCCGGCGATGCTGCCACCCCCGCGCGCAGCACGATGAATGCGCACGGAATTTCTCCGGCCTCCGCATCTGGCCGCGCCACCACGCCGCAATCCCGCACTGCCGGATGCTCCAGCAACACTCCCTCCACTTCCGCCGGTGCCACAGGAAAGCCTTTGTACTTGATCATCTCTTTGCGCCGGTCCAGCACCATGTAGAAGTCCTGCACATCGCGGCTCACCACATCGCCTGACCAGTACCATCCATCCCGCAACACCGCGGCCGTCGCTTGCGGTTCCTTCCAATATCCCAGCATGAATTGCGGCCCGCGCATCACCAGTTCGCCCGGCTCGCCAATCGCAACTTCGCTGTCGTTCAGGTCGAGCACGCGGCAATCGGTTTGTGCCACCGGCCGGCCAATAGATTCAGGCCGATAGAGCTCAGGCGTGATGTATCCCACGTGTGTGACCGGCGACGCCTCGGTCATGCCATAGCCCTGCATCACCAGGGCTCCGGTCAGCGTCGTGAAGCGGCGCGCCAGTTCCGCCGCCAGAGGTGCGGCGCCCGACTTCACCCAGCGCAAGCTGTGTTGTTTGGGGAACAGTCCCTGCTCAGCGGCCTGGCACAGCCCGTTGATGGCGGGCGGAACCAACGGCATCATGCTGACTCCGTCCGACACCAGCCGCTTCAGGATTTCCGGCACGTTGAATCGCGGCATCAAGATTAGCGTCGCGCCCAGCACCAGCACTGGATTCAGCACCACATTCAGTCCGTAGATGTGGTACAGCGGCAGAATCGAGAGCACGGTGTCATCGTGTTTCAGTTCCGTCGTATTGGGGGCAAGGAACTGAAACACATTCGCCACCAGGTTGGTGTGCGACAGCATCACTCCTTTGGGCAATCCGGTCGTGCCGCTGGAATACGGCAGAGCGCCCAGGGTTTGGTCGGCCGCTGCGCCAGGCTCGGGAAGCGGGCGGGGCGTCGCGTTCAGCAGATCGCGAAAGTTTTCTGCCCCGGAATGCGGCTGGCGCGTAGCATAAACCCGCCGCAGGCTTGGCAGATCGCCAAGGTGTACACCCTCAAGTTGCGGGCCATCGCTGATCAGCATGGCCGCGCCGGAGTTCGCGAGTTGATGATGCACTTCGCGGTCGCGGTAGGACGGGTTGAGCAACGTCGGTGTCCCGCCCGCAAGTGTGATGGCATGGTAGGCGATGCAGAATTCCCAGGAGTTCGGCAGGAAAATACCGACCACCTCGCCGGGTTGCAGCCCCGCCTTGAGCAACCCGTGGCCCAGACTCTCGACCAGCGCGCCATACTCTGCGTAAGCCAGGCGGCGTCCGCACGATGTATCCACCACCGCGGTTTTTTGTCCAAAGCGGCGGCAACTCTCCAGCACCAGATTGTGGACGAACACCCCAGTGGGATCGGCGTAAAGTCGAGTACGAAGCATGACGAGCGATTCTAGCGGAAGTAACCGAACGCCGGGAAGTCACCCCCGCGCCGCTACCCCCGCTCCAGCCTGCGCAGAAACTCTTCCTCATCCATGAAGTACTTAAACGCTTTGCGGCCGTGCAGAAATACCACCGGCACTTCCTCGTTGTACAAACCCAACAGTTCCGCGTCGGCATCGATGTCGATCTCTCGCCAGGTGAAAAGCGCTCGCGACTCCAGACGCACCAGGCTGGCCTTGACCACCTCGCACAAATGGCACCCCTTGCGGGAGTACAAGATCACCTCGGGCGCGACCGGCATGTGCTGAAGTTTAGCCGTTCTCAGGCGCTTTTCCAATGCCGAGAGTCTCGCCCCCGCCGAAGCCCGCGCGGTACAATCCCACCCATGGCGAACGTAACGACGAACCCAGCGACGACCGCAACCGGAAAGCTCGCAGGCAAGACCGTGCTGGTCACCGGAGCGGCCAAGCGGTTAGGCCGCGCCATCGCGCTGGCCGCGGCGCGAGAGGGCGCGGATGTGGCCATCACTTTCCACCACTCGGCAAAAGACGCCCAGCATACCGTGGTCGATATTGCCGGCTGTGGCGTGCGGGCGGTCGCGTTGAAATGCGACGTCACCGACGAGAAGAGCGTGAAGGCGATGGTCAAAGAGGCGGTCCGCGAGTTGGGCGGCATTGACGTGCTGGTCAACAACGCCGCCAACTATGAAACCGTCGAGTTCGAACACATCACCGTTAAGCAGTGGGACGCCATTTTCGCCTCCAATACCCGCGGCCCCTTCCTGGTGTCTCGCGCCGCTCTGAAACAACTTCGCTTGCGCGGCGGGAAAATTATCAACTTGGGTTCGCTGGGCGGGCTCCGCCCGTGGGCCACCCACGCGCACTATTGCTCGTCCAAAGCGGCGCTGCACATGCTCACCCGCGTCATGGCCAAGGCCCTCGCGCCCCAGATTGCCGTAAATGCAGTCGCCCCCGGCATGATCGATCTTGCCGAACCCTCCGCTGCCGCTTTCATGCGCCAGATGGCCAAACAGACCCCGATGCGCCGCAATGGAACCGGCGAAGAAATCGCCGCCGCAGTGATGTTCTTCGCCACCGCGCCCCATTTCATCACCGGACAGGTGCTGACCGTGGACGGAGGATTGGGATTGTAATTGCCACGGAACGGTGGCGGAGATGACAAACGCGACCGTTCGGAGCCCGTCCGTCGAATAAACTTCGCAATTCGCGAAGTTTTGTGATAGGGTCATAGGCGATGGCAGTCCGGTCTAAACTCCGGGCATCTGTTCGCAAAGTGCGAATCGATGGTTGGCTTTGAATGGAATTCATCGATCCATAGAGCGAGCGGAGAGACAGTGCGCGTCATATCGAGAAGGGCATTGCTGGATGCAGCGCGTCGGCACAATGACCTCGAGGCCCCGCTTGATGTGTGTACAGATTTGCCAAGAAATCCTCTTGGACATGTTTGAACGACATCCGGGCGACATGGCGCGACACCGACGTGGTCGATAGATGGACTGTATTTAACATCAAGGGCAACGGCTATCGACTCATTGCAAGCATCAATTACAAAAGCCAGACCGTTTTTATAAAGAGCGTTCTGACCCACGCAGAATACGACAAGGGCGCGTGGAAGTAGGGGAACAAGATTCGCGTGAACCGATGGCGGGAGAAAGTGAGGAAAAAATGGGGGCAGCAGCAGTTCTGGACTATCGAACTTTGCTTTCTCGTGCAGAGCCGAAAGTGATTCACGACGAGAACTTGAATCAGAAGTTCATCGCAATGCTCGCCGAGATGAATGATCGGTGGGATACACTCACCGCGCCCGAGAAGGAGTTGTACGAGCTTCTGGTCCTGATTGTTGAGAACTTTGAAAGCAAGGCCTACACTCTTCGCAGTGCAACCCCAATTGAGATCATCGCCGAATTGATGCTGGCGAATGGACTGAAGCAAAAGGATTTGGTTGGAATCTTTGAGACTGCCAGCGTGGTATCCGAGGTTCTTAGCGGCAAGAGAGAATTGACGAAGGAGCACATCAAGCGCTTGAGCGCACGCTTCCACCTCTCTCCGGCCTTGTTTTTCTGATTTCCTTCCGCGCCCCTCATTCCCCGGAAACTACATGAATTGGAATTGTAGTTGTCCAGAAAAGTAATACCTGTTATCCTTACTTACAGAAAGCCAGGTATTACCATGAAATATTCCGGCAGTCTCACCAGCAAGGGTCAGGTGACGGTGCCCAAGGAAATTCGGCGACGGCTAGGCTTGAAGTCGGGCGACCGGGTCGAGTTTCTGGTCAATGGCCGGTCGGTCGTGGTCCAGAGAGCTGGAAACACAGAGGAAAATGTTTTCGCGAAATACGCCGGCATCCTCGGCCCTTTCCCGGGAGGCGAGCAAGGGCGCAAGAAGTGGCTGCGAGACTTGCGGGGTCACGGCGACCAGTGATCACCGCGATCGACACCAACGTAATCTCGACCCTGTGGTCGAAGGAACCCGCCACGGCGGAAGTTATTCTCCGATTGCAACAGGCGGCGCGGGTTGGACCGCTGATCATTTCCGCCCCAGTTTTTGCTGAGCTTCTTGCCCACCCCGGAGTTGACCATGCACTCGTGGTGGAGTTCTTAACCGGCAGTGGCATAAGGGTTGACTTTGATCTAAACGAAGAGATCTGGACCCTTGCGGGATCGAGCTTTGCCACCTATGCCGCACGAAGGCGCAAGTCAAGAGGCCATCAACCAAGACGTTTGCTCATAGACTTCTTGATTGGTTCTCATGCTGTGCTGCGCGCCGACGTTCTCTTGACCCGGGATCCTGACTTGTATCGCCGTGATTTTCCAACCCTGCAGCTTGCCTAGCTCTCCGCCCCGCCGACCTGCTACTCTGCTGCATTGTCATCCTCACTATGAAAAAACAAATTGTCTCCCTAGCCGCATTTGTCTTGCTGTTGGCCACACTCTCCACTGCTCAACAAATCCCCGACCATCCCGGCCTCGAAAAGGGCGACCACGAAATCCAACTGTGGACGGGCGGCGGATATTCCGTTCCGGGCGGCACCAAGAGCACCGGCCTGTTCAACCTCGGCCTGCGCTATGGTTGGGTGCTCACCGATGCGCACTTGCCCAGCATCTTGAAAGGACGCTTTGAGTACGCAGTGGACGCGGTCCCGGTGTTCGTGGTCTTTCAGCCATCGAACACCGCCTATGGCGTCGGCCTCAATCCCCTCGGCCTGAAGTGGAATTTCGTACCCCGCGGAAATGTGGCGCCTTACGTGGAGCTTGGTGGCGGCACGCTGTTCACCACTCAGAACGTGCCCTTCGGAACATCGAAAGTGAATTTCACCAGCGGCGCAGCATTTGGCATGCACTTCCTGCAAAAGCGTACTTGGAGTGTCGAGGTCCGCTACCAGCACATTTCCAATGCAGGCTTAACCGTGCCGAATCCCGGCATCAATACAGTGCAAGTCCGGCTAGGCATCGGCAGTTTCTCCCATCACTGACAAAGCCCAAGCGCGTTGCCGTGGGGTTACCCTGTGTCCTCCGCGTCCTCTGTGGTCAACGCCTTTGACTTTGCCTTTGGGGTTACCCTGTGTTGCCCTTTGTTCCCCCGTGCCCCCTGTGGTGAACGCCTTTGACTTTGCTGAATGACCTCCCGTCCCGCGCTTCCGGTTTGCCCTCGACCAACCGCGCCTTATATTCTTTTCTCGTATGTCCACGCTGGTTGAATGTGTTCCCAATTTTTCAGAAGGCCGCGACCAATCCAAAGTGGACGCCATCGTCGCCGCCATGAACCTCCCTGGCGTGTTCCTGCTGGACCGCGAAATGGACACCGACCACAACCGCTGCGTCATTACCCTGGTCGGAACCCGCGAAGCCATTCAGGAAGCCGCCATCCTCGGCGTGGGCAAGGCGGCCGAGCTGATTGACCTGAACACGCACCAGGGAGCGCATCCCCGTATGGGCGCCGCCGACGTCATTCCCTTCATCCCCATTGACGGCCTAACCCTGGAAGACTGCGTGGCCATGGCCCGGCAGGTGGGAGCGGAGATCTACCGGCGCTTTGGCGTTCCGGTGTATTTATACGAGGCGGCGGCGAACTCGCCAGAGCGCCAGAATCTGGAGAACATTCGGCGCGGGCAGTTTGAAGGCATTCGTGCCGACATCGCCACCAACCCGGCCCGCAAGCCCGACTTTGGCGAAGCCAAATTGCATCCCACGGCTGGCGCTACAGTGGTTGGCGCCCGCAAGGCCCTCGTCGCCTACAACGTTTTCCTCAACACTCCCGACGTGGACATCGCCAGGAAAATCGCCAAGGCGGTGCGCTTTTCCTCGGGCGGGCTCCGCTATGTGAAGGCCGCGGGATTTCTGGTGCGTGGCATGGCGCAAGTCTCCATGAACCTCACCGACTTTGAACAGACTCCCGTCCATCGCGTGTTTGAATATGTGAAGCGGGAAGCTGCACGCTATGGCGTCGTCCCGGTTTCGAGCGAGATCGTCGGTCTCGTCCCCAAGAAGGCGCTGGAGCAGGCGGCCGAATGGTTTCTGCAAGTCGAGAATTTTGATTCTTCGCTGATTCTGGAGAACCGTTTAGCGGCGGTGATGGGCGGGAAGATGGCGGTGGGCGGATTGCGCGCCGGCGTCGAGCCGTTCATCGAACAACTGGCCGCGCCGACTGCCACGCCCGGCGGCGGCAGCGCAGCGGCGGCGAGCGCAGCCATGGCGGCTGGCCTGGCGGCGATGGTCGCCGGCATGTCGCGCGGCAAGAAAGCCTATGTGCAGCATGAAGCCCAGTTGAGCGCAGCCCTCGCTCGGCTCAGCCCGCTGCGCGAGGAACTGAAGGCAGCCATTGATGCCGACGCCGATTCTTACAACTCCGTGATGAAGGCCTACAAGCAGGCCAAAGCAGCCAACCACGCAGCCAACGACCCAGCCAACGACGCAGCCGATGGCGACCGCCTGATCGAGGCGGCTCTGCACCTTGCCACTATGGTCCCGCTGAACGTGGCCGAGAAAGCCAGCGAGGTGGCGCAGCTCGCCGAGACCCTGCAGCCGATCACCAATCCCAATATGAAATCCGATTTGATCACCGCCCTCGCGCTAGCCGCAGCGGCGATCACCGGCGCGCTGGCCAATGTTGAGATCAACCTGGAGTCCGTGAAAGACGCGAAGTTTCAGGCGGAAGTACGAAAGCGAGTTGCTGCTCTCCACCACGGAGAGGCTGCGACGCCAGGGAAAGCATAGACTTGAGTTGAGGCGGGTGGGAGACGGCGGGATGTCTCCGCGCATCTAACTGTCCAAGAGAATCACCAGACCAATTTTGAGGTATTTATGAAACGCATAATTCTGGCATTTTTTCTGATGATGGCGTCGGCGGCGTGGGCTATGCCGCTGGGAACTTCGGCGCGCACCTTGATTCCCAAGCAGGTGCAGCAGATTGTTTCGGTGGATTATCGGGCGCTGAAAGATTCCACCACGGCGATTGCGCTCAAAGAGCAAGTGCTGCCTGACAGCATGAAGCAATTCGAGACTGCGTTGAAGGGCGTGGGAATCAATCCCGACAAAGATCTGGATCAGTTGACCTTCGCTTCCTACCGCGCGGTCAAAAATGGAGTGCAGACTTTCGGCGTGGCTCAGGGGCCATTTCCCACCAAGGCCGTAATGAAGAAACTCAAGCTGAAGAAGATCAAGCCGACCAAATACTTCACGACAGACATTTATCCCATGGGCAACGGGATGTTGATGACATTCCTGGACGACAACACCCTGGCGTTCGGTAATACGACGGCGTTGCATGGCGCGTTGGACGCCCGCGATGGACGCGTTGAGAGCTTCGATTCGAATACCGAAATGACAGACCTGGTGGGGTCGGTCGAGGGCGGGCCGGTGTGGAGCATTCTGGACCAGAAGGGCACTCAGAACATGATGCGCTCCGCTTTGGGCCAGGCTGCGGGCATCGCCGATTTTGAGACGGTGAAGAAGCGCCTGTTGGGCTCGCGCTACACCATGAGCTTCACCAGCGGAGTGAATTTCGACTTGGACGTGGTGACTGCGGATTCGGTGACTGCGGCGACACTCTCTGCCCTGGTGAAGGGCGGGATGCTGTATCGCAAGTTGAATGCGTCCCCGACTGAGAAGGTGGCGCTGGACAGCATGACGGTGGAGTCTTCCAGTTCCAACTTGCAACTACACTTCAAGACGGACGACCAGAAGTTCCAGGCGCTGATGCATTCGGATTTATTTGCGACCGTGTCGCACTAGAATCGGCGGAGAGGCTCTTGCTCTTCGCGTGGCGGCTTTGAGGCATTTCCGCCACGCGACAGGGCTTGTCGGTGACCGATTCCCCGTAACTCGTTGAAAACGTCTGTAAGTTGTTGAAAACTATGAGGTCGCGGGGCGAGCTTTTGAAGTTTGGGTGGCGGGAGCGAGTTTCAGCCAGCCGAATTCGCAGTTCGGTCCTTGCGTAGAATGCCATCCAGTGGCTCTACGGAGCCCGTAGGCGAAGGATCGCCCTTGGAGGCAACCTTGGGGCCACCCGGTGGATTACTGCGCGCTACAGCGCGTCCTCGAGCAAAAGTGTGCAAATGTTTGCATACTCTCGAATTTTTATAATAACTAAAACAATTCCGTTCTTGGAGCGATGCACTTTGTCTGCCAGCTCTGCCGGCCCTTCCGCCGAGGGACTTTCGCTGCACGCGACTCCCGGAATTTGAAGATTTGCGAGAACGCGCCGCGATCACTCTCCGGTCAACCACGCAAACTGCTTGGCATTGAGCGGGACCACGCTCAAGCGGCCTTGGCGAACCAGCGGAGAGTCGGCGAACAGGGCATGGGCCTTGATCTCAGAAAGCGTGCGCGGCTGGGCGAGGGCTTTTCCGGCTTTGATTTTCACTTTCGGGTTCTTAGGATCCGCCGGGTCCACGCTCACCACCGTGGCGGTTCCCACCGCGCTCTTCTCGTCGCCGGTGTGGTAGATCACGAGACGGTCGCCGGGATGCATTTCGCGGAGATGCTTGACCGCGGCTGGGTTGGTGACGCCATCCCAGATGGTGGTGCCTTCGCGCAACAGGTCGGCGAAAGAGTAAACCGTTGGTTCGGTCTTGAGCAGGTAGTCCATATCCAGCCTCCGAGCAGTTACTATCTCACGGTCAGAAACGGGGAGACAAATCGAGGTTCGCCGTCGATGGAGAAGTGCAATGCACCCGGCGAAATGCAGCGGAGAAAAACATGGTTGAGCCTTGGTAGGATTACGACGACAAGGGGCGGAGGAAGACAAGCGTTCGCACTCTACGGCACCCAGTCGGCGATAAAGATATTGGTTTCGTGAGGCGCTTTGGCGTTGCGGTTGGAGGCCCAGACCAGATGCAAGCCGTTGGGGCTGAACATGGGAAAGCCGTCAAAGCCAAGGCTGAAGGTGATGCGTTCCAGGTGGGTGCCCTTGATATCGATGGAATAAAGCTCGAAGTTGCCCATGGTCCCCTGGGTGGGGTCGGAGGCGTAGTTGGTGGAAAAAATGACGCGTTGGCCATCGGGGAAGAAACTGGGCGCGAAGCTGGCGGCGTTCAGTTCGGTGATGTGGCGCTTGGCGGTGCCATCGGCGCGCATCAACCAGAGTTCCAGGGTGGTGGGGCGCACCAGGTTCTCCTGCAAGAGCTGGCGGTATTGAGCGGTTTCTTTGGCGCCGTGAGGATGGTTGGCGCGATAGACAATCCATTCGCCGTCGGGGGAAAAGAACGGGCCGCCATCATAGCCGATTTCGTGGGTCAGGCGTTTCACGTTCTTGCCATCGCTGTCCATGGAGTAGATATCGAGGTCGCCCATGCGCATGGAAGTGAAAACGATTTTGCGGCCGTCTTTGGAGAGAGTGGCCTCGGCGTCGTAGCCCGGGGTGTCGGTGAGCTGCTGGACGTCGGAGCCGTCGTCGTTGGCGGTGAAGATATCATAGGTGGGATAGATGGGCCAGACATAGCCCTGGGAGTAGTCGGGGCGCGGCGGACAGTCTGGGCTGCCCAGATGGGTGGACGAGTAGAGGATGCGCTGAGGAACCCGGTGGAGCGGGAGGTTCAATAGGCTGGGCTTCAAGAAATAGGCACAGGTGGTGCGGCCCTTGCCGGTGGAGACCATTTGCTGGTCGCTGCCGTCGAGGAACATGGTGAAGATTTGATCGCACTTCAGGTTGGCGCGGGTAGACTGAAAGATCAGACGCAGGCCATCAGGGGAGAAGTAGGCCTCGGCGTTCTGGCCGCCGAAAGTGAGCTGGCGGATGTTCTTGAGGTGCTTTTCCTCGCCCGGAAAGGGGCCAATGCCAGGGAGAGCCGGGGTTGGGGCGGCAGCTGGGGCGACAGCGGCGGGAGACTGGGTCTGCTGCGAGGATGCGGTACCGGCGGCACAAACGATCAGAGCAAGAACAATCAGTCTGATTTTCATGGGATTATAACGATAGTCTAACAAATCAAGTTGCGGAGAATGCAAATGAAAAAAATGCTGGTGGCGATGGTGGGCATCTGCACTCTGGTGCTAGGGGCGCAAGGCAAGGACAAAGGAAAAGCAACCATGAGCGGGGCGGAGCAGCTGATGAAGATTGAGGCTGACTTCAATCAGGCCGCCGCCGGGCATGGGGTGGACGGCTTCATGTCGTACTTCGCCGAAGACGGGGTTTCGGTGCAGAACGGCGGAGGGATTGTCACCGGGAAAGCGGCCATCCGCGAATCGCTGAGCCCGTGGGGGCCGGACCTGAGCCTGACCTGGAAGCCGGTAAAGGCAGAGATGGCCGCATCGGGCGACCTGGGCTACACCTTCGGCAACTACGTTCTGAAGGCCAAGGACAAAAACGGCAAGATGGCAACCCAATACGGCAAGTATGCGACGGTCTGGAAGAAGCAGAAAGACGGATCGTGGAAAGTGGCGATGGACATGGGCAATGGCAGCCCGGCACCGGCGGAGTGAATGGCGGCTGAGGCTGCGCGCGGATCATTACGGGTGGCGCGGTGGGTTCGAATTGCGCCACCCGGTTCGGTTGAGGTCGAAAGAGTTTTAGCTGAAGCGCACTTTGATGTCGGGGCCTTTATCCAGGTGGATGCTGTCAATGAAGCGCACTTTGCCGGTGCGGAGGGTCATGATGACTGAGGACGTGCGGATGCCTTCGCCGAAGAAGCGGACGCCTTTCATGAGCGCGCCATCGGTGACGCCGGTGGAGGCGAAAATAAGTTGCTTGCCGGGCGCCAGGTCTTCGGCTTCATAGATGCGCTTCTTGTCGGTGATGCCCATGCGGGCCATGCGTTCTTCCTGCTCAGGACCGTTGACCACCAGCCTGCCCAGCATGTAGCCGTTGAGGCAACGGATGGCGGCAGCGGTGATGACGCCTTCAGGTGCGCCGCCGGAGCCCATGACGGCATGGACGCCGGTGCCGATGACGGCGGCGGCGATGCCAGCGGAGAGGTCGCCATCGCCAATCAACTTGATGCGTGCGCCGGCGGCGCGAATGTCGGCGATAAGTTTCTCGTGGCGCTCGCGCTCCAACACCATCACCACCAGGTCTTCCACGTCGCGACCAAGGCGCTTGGCGATATTCCTGAGATTATGTTCGACCGGCGCGTCCATTTCCACCGCGTCTTTGCAGTCTGGGCCGACCACAATTTTTTCCATATAGCAGTCGGGAGCGTTGAGCAGGCCGCCAGTTTCGGAGGCGGCGAGCACGGTGATGGCGCCGGGGGCTCCGGTGGCGCAGAGGTTGGTGCCTTCGAGAGGATCGACGGCGATGTCCACGCCGGGGACGTTGGCGCCGTCGGGAAAGCGGGCGCCGACTTTCTCACCGATATAGAGCATGGGGGCTTCATCGCGTTCGCCTTCGCCGATGACGATGGTGCCGTTCATGGGCACGGTGTCCATGGTCTGGCGCATGGCCTCGGTGGCGACATGGTCGGCGTACTTGCGGTCGCCCTGGCCCATGGTGCGGGCGGAGGCGATGGCGGCATTTTCGACCACGCGCAATAGCTCGAGCGCAAGATCACTCTCCAGATTTTCTCCAAAACTCTTGGCTTTGACTTGATCGCGTTCGGATGTTGACATGAGGCCTCCACAGAAATGAGTGCGGCTGAAAACTATAAATCATGGAGTGGGGATAGGGAAGTGGGGAGGGTCGGCCACTTCGAGGAAGCGGAAAATCTGCTACGCTCTCGCCATGACTATGGAGCGCAAAGAGCCGGTATTTGTGCACAGCGAGAAGGAAGTGTGTGACAAGAGCGGCATTGCCCGGAAGTTCATCGAGACGCGGGCACGGTTAAACGTCAACGTGGATGCGGCGGACAACTTTCTGGTGAAGCGGTTCTACAACATTGATCACAACACGTACTTGGAGGGCGCGTTGCCGGCCAAGACGAAAGAGCTGATGGGGCTGGTGGCGTCGGCGAGTTTGCGGTGCGATGACTGCATCCATTACCACATCATCCAGTCGTACCGGCTGGGGGCGTCGCGAGCGGAGCAGGAAGAAGCCATCAACGTGGCGCTGGTGGTGGGAGGAAGCATCGTCATCCCGCATTTGCGGCGAGCCTACGAGTTGCTTTCGGAGTTGTACGCGGGATGAGCGATGCGGGCAGCACCGTGGGTTTGGGGCGACACGCAGAACTCAATCATTACCAAAAAAGTTGATGGCAAGAAAATCATCTACAAGCAAAGTATTAGCAAGAACATGATTAGCGATAACATTATTAGCAAGAAAAGTGTTGACTATAAGGTTATCGGAAGGAAATGACCGGCGAGAAAATGAGTTTCGACGTTGACCGCAATCTGGCGCGGGCGTGGACGCTGCCCTCGCGCGCTTATTTTGATCCCGAGGTGTTTGCGGCAGAGCAAGAGAAGGTCTTCCGGCGAACCTGGCAGGTGGTCGGGCACCTGGCGCAGGTGCGGGGCGCAGGCGATTACTTTACTTGCGAACTGGCGGGCGAGCCGCTGCTGATCACGCGCAATCGGGCGGGAGAACTGCGGGGTTTCTACAATGTGTGCCGGCATCGCGCGGGGCCTCCCGCAGAAGGATGCGGGTCGCGCAAACTTTTCCGCTGCGGGTATCACGGCTGGACCTACGACTTGAACGGCGGGTTGGTGCATGCGCCGGAGTTCGAGGGTGTTGAAGGATTTGAGCCGCTACAGTTTGGGTTGGCTCCGGTGCGGGTGGAGGAATGGTTCAACCTGATTTTCATAAATCTGGATGCCCATGCGGGCCCGCTCGGCGACGTTCTGGGATCGCTTCCAGCGCAGGCAGGCCGCTTCGACTTCCGCAGCATGAAGCGTTTCGAGCGGCGCACCTACGACATGAAGTGCAACTGGAAGACTTACGTGGACAATTACCTGGAAGGTTTCCATTTGCCCAGCGTCCACCCCAGCCTGAACCGGGAGTTGGACTATAACGCTTATACCGTCGAAGCCTACGAGAATCACGTGCGGCAGTGGAGCCCGATCCGGGGGGCGCAGGTCGGCGATGCCACTTCGCGCCGCTATCAGGAGTCGCGCGAGGATTTGACGACCGATTATTTCTGGACGTTCCCCAATTGGATGCTGAACTGCTATCCCGATAATGTGTCGTTGAACATCATCGTGCCGCTGGAGGTGGGGCGGACGCTGGCGATTTTCGAGTGGTATTTGCCGGGAGCGGATTTGCAAAGTGCAGCGGCGAAGGCAGCAGTGGATTTCAGCGATGAGATCCAGAGGGAGGATGCGGCGATTTGCGAGACCGTGCAGAAGAACCTGCACTCGCGAAGTTACGAGCGGGGACGTTTTAGCGTGAAGCAGGAAGCGGGGGTGCATGCATTTCATCGCATGTACGCGGAGGCGATGGGTTAGCGGAGAACGGCGCGAGCGTTGTTGGCGTCGAACCGAAACGTGGAATCAACGAGTTGCGAGCCGATGTTAAATTGTACTTCCGCTTCCAGGCAATGGGAACGACGTTTGACGGCACGATTGACTCGCGCTGTGCAATGCCGCCATGCGTGCTCGGCGAAGACACACACGCAAAAACAACTTCGTCAGTCTTCTTCCATGCACTACTTCCCGAACGAGGAATGGAGGGCGTGCCCCCCGTACTTCTGGGCGTCGCCAGCAGCCTTC
This sequence comes from Acidobacteriaceae bacterium, assembly GCA_025360645.1. Classification (GTDB taxonomy): domain Bacteria; phylum Acidobacteriota; class Terriglobia; order Terriglobales; family Acidobacteriaceae; genus JANYBT01. The sequence continues at coordinate 40,894 of JANYBT010000036.1, forward strand.
ACCACCGCAGCCATGCCAAAGAACTCGTGCGTGGCACCTACGTAGATTTTGCGATCGACCTTCACGCCTGCCTTCTGCAGCGCCGACTCGAGCATCGCGCCGTCTTCGCGCAAAGGGTCGATCTCCGCATTAATGATAGTCACGGGTGGTAGGCCCTTCAGATTGGCGTGAACAAGATCGAGGCGGAGGTCCATCTTGTCGGAAGGCTTAGCCAACAACTTGTCCACGAACCACTCAATCATGGCTTTGTTGAGCGGCTTGGCGGTTGCGCTGTCAACGTAGGACCTGGTGTTCAAATCTCCGGTTTGGCCCACGGGATACACGGCAAGAATGTGCGTAGGCGCCTGAAGCCCTGCATCGCGTGCAGCCACTGCTGTGGCAATCGCCAAATTTCCGCCCGCACTTTCCCCGGCCAACGCCAAACGCCTCGGGTCACCCTTTAGGCTCACGGCGTTGGCAGCCGCCCATTTGTAAGTTGCCAGAGCGTCGTCCCAAGCCGCGGGGAACTTTGCCTCCGGTGCCAGTCGGTAGTCGGACGAGATGACAATCGCCTGCGCCTCCTTGGCCAGCCCTCGGGCACCCCCGTCGTACACCTCTTTGCTAGCAATCACCCAGCCGCCACCGTGAAAGTACACAATCACCGGGAATGGACCTGGACCATTTGGGGTATAAACACGCGCTGCGATATTTCCCGCGGCACCCGGAATCTCGCGATCGATGCTTGTGACGCCGGGCACAAGCGCGGCCGGCGAGGTGTCCTTGCCTTGCGTTTTGAGTATTGCGATGACTGCGTCGGCGGGAGTCGGCTGTTTGCGAGCTTCGGCGGGCGTCAGCGTCTCGATGGGCTTGCCGCCCATCGAAGCCAACTGGTCCAGGACGGCTTGCATGTCCGAGTCTGCTTTGAACCGCGTACCCGTTTTCGCCATCGCCGGGGTCTCGGACGAAAAGGCAGGAGCAGCCAGCAGCGTGCTGAACACGACGCTCGTGGTTATGGCCAGGCTCATGAGGGTAGCTGCCGCTATGCCAGGAGAGCGCCGTGCTTTGCCGATTTTTCCATCGGGAACGTTATCTTCACTAACGTCTTTCGGTCTGTGGCAAATCAAAACTTTCACAGCAGCCTCCAGTGAGCGTGACACCGCCCACAGTGCTTAGTTTGGGACTTAGAGGCTTCGGTTTAAATCCCGTGAATAATGTACAAGGGGCATGCCGATGCTGTACGTGTACTAAAGAGCATCTTCACAGAGATGTGCGAAGAGCCTGATAGGAGTGGCGTCCCTGGCGGGACTCGGTCATTCCGCTTTGGCTTACTTAGCACTTACATGGGCTAGTCAGTGCCGCCGCTAGGCGGCTGGTGCATGGGTCACTCCAGTTGTTGGCTATGCCGCCGCAACCTCACTGGAGCATCGGGATGCAGCAAAATCTAGCGAGCCCAGTGTTGCACCCATGTCGCGAAAGTGTGCCAAGCGGCGGTTTTGCCGACCGGTATACGGACCAATTGTGCGATTACCAGAAGTGCACTGGCGCTCAGAGTTGCGCGGTGTGGTTTACGAGTGGACCAAACGTCGTATCCCACCAAAATCAACAGAAATATCCAGGAAAGAGCCGCGGCAACAAGATTTCGACGGTAGCTGAAAGCGAACGGCAAACGGGCTATCGCCGCGATCAGCAATGCCGTCGTCGCGACGTAAATAAAGCGCTTGTGCGCAGGCGGATCGCGCCGAGCACGATACGCGGAGAACAGAAGCGTTGCGAAAATCGCGATGTCAGTCAATGACAGGATGTAAAAGACTTTTGTATCCCGACCCACCGCACCAGCCCCCCGGGACCAGCGAATCGGTAGCGGCCATCACGCCGAAGACAATCATCAGACATCCCAAGAAAAACCCTGCCACGCCTAAACGCCGATGCAGGTCGGTGCGGCCCACTGAGACCAGCGAGGTCTGGGTGACTAACAAAAGAATCCAGCACGAGAACGCGGCACCATGGATGTGGATGATCAGGCTTGGCAGCGGTGCATGAAAGATCCCGGCAAGAAAATAAGTGCGTGCAAAACCGGAAAACGCAGTGACCAGCATCAACAAAGACATGCCGCTGAAAAACAAATGATCGAATCGACGACCTGGAAGGCTGACTTCAGGCGGGGTGGGTCTGCCAGGATAGGTTGTGCTTGTCACCATTGTCCCTCGAAAGAGGAACGGACTGGTCGAGACTCACTGCCGCTCCAAAAGTGTCTCGAGGATCATAGACGGAGCGGTGATGCAGGTCAACGTCGGAGCCGAAGGCAGTCTGAGAGATGTCGGCAGCCGGGGAGATGTGCGAGGCGGGCAATCATCCCAATTGACGATAGAGTGCCCGCACGCTCCTTGACCGGAAAACCTGGCTGCTTGTTACTTGCCGCCGAGGGCGTCCTTGGCATGGTAGTTGGGATAGGTTGGCCTCTCATACTTGCGCAAGGGGTGGTTGGCTAACTCATCCATCAGGATCTGCACGGTGCGTTCGAGTTGGGGATCGTGGCCCAGGCGGACTTGCGCAGGATCCAACTCGACATCAACATCCGGCGCTATGCCTTTGCCTTCGACCTCCCACTCGCCCGTTAGACCATAGAGCGCGACGCGGGGAGCGGTGACACCGCCTCCGTCGATCAAGCTGGGATAGCCGTAGATGCCGACCAGACCGCCCCAAGTCTTCTTGCCCACCAAGGGCCCGAGTTGGGCCTTGCGGAAGTACCAGGGCATGGCGTCGCCGCCGGAACCGGCCATTTCGTTAATGATCATGGCTTTGGGCCCGTAGATAGCGGCGCCGGGACTGGATTGATCTTCGCCGTCGCGCGCGGTGATGAGGCTGTTGAGGGGGCGTTTCAGGTAGTCAATAACATAATCGGCGAGATCGCCGCCGCCGTTGAAGCGCTCGTCGATGACCGCGCCTTCCTTGCCCACCTGGGCGAAGAAGTAGCGATTGAAGTTAGTGAAGCCATCCCCCGCAGTGTTAGGGAGGTAAACATAGGCGAGGCGTCCGTGGCTAAGTTGCTCGACCTTACGGCGATTGCCCTCGACCCAGTCTAAGTGGCGTAGAGCAGTCTCGTTAGGAATGGTGACGACGGTGACGTCGCGGGCTTTCTTGACATCGGGTGTGGGGCCAACCTTGAGTACGGTCTGCTTGCCCGCGGTGCCTTCAAAGAAGCGATAGATTTCGTCGTTTGCGGTCAGGTCTCTGCCGTTGACAGCGAACAGATATTCGCCGGGCTTGACGTTAACTCCGGGCTGGGTGAGGGGCGCCTGGGCTTGCGGGTTCCAGTTTTCGCCGTTGAAGATTTTGGTGAAGCGGTAGCGGCCGTTTTCGAGCGAGTAATCGGCGCCGAGCAGGCCGACGCCAACCTCCTTGATCTCAGGCCGGTAGCCGCCGCCGACAAACACGTGGCCAAGGCTGATTTCGCCCAGCGCTTCTTCCAGCAAGTAAGTGAATTCGTCGCGCGAGCCGAGATTGTCGAGGTAGGGCTCGTAGAGGCGCGCGGCCTTTTCAAGATTGAGGCCGTGGGCGTTTTTGTCATAGAGGAAATCGCGCTCAATGCGCCAAGTCTCGTGGAACATCTGACGCCACATGGCGCGCGGCTCGACATACACCTGCATGGCGTCGAGCTTGAGCGGGCCTTCGCCAGGTTTGGGCTTGCCGCCGGCGGAGGGCGGTTCGTCGGTGCCGGCAACGATGAAGTCTTTGTCCTTGCGATAGATGAGCTTGGAACCGTCGAAGCTGAGATCGAAACCGTTCGCCTCGTCAATGAACTTGTCGGCTTTGCGCTTGCTCAGGTCGAACTTGTAGATGGTCTGAGTGGGATTGTCATCATTGACCCGGAGCACCAACGGACCTTCGCCGAGAAACAGGACACCCGACTTGCCGGTGCGCAGATTGAGATAGTTGCGGGCGGGGATGGGCAGGGCGAGAATGCGTTGACCGAAGCCGTCGAGGTCGATTTGTACGACGACCTTTTCGGGAGTGGCGTCGTCGGTTTTGCCGGGCTTGTGGTCGCTCTCGTCTTTGTCGCTTTTGATTGGGCCCGCAAGCTCAACGACACTCAGCTTGCCCTTTTTCTTGTTCGGGTTCTGGTCGGCGTCCTTCTGGGCTTCCGCTTTGGCAGCCTCTTTGATTTTTTCTTCGTCGCTCTCGGGAGCGAGCGGGGAGGGCAAGTCCTTGCTCAGTACGGCGACATAGACGTTGCGGCTGACCGGGTGATCGAAGGAGGACATATCGAGCCAACTGCTGCCCAGCCCGACGTCGGTGCTGGCGGTGAAGTAGAGATACTTGCCGTTCTTGTCGAATTGGGGGAACTGGGTATCGCTCAGCCCATCGGTGAGTTGGAACGTGTGGGCTTGCTCGACGGAATAGGCCATGACGGCGTGCAGGTGGCTGGGCAACTGTTTGAGGTAGGCGATCCAATGGCTGTCGGGCGACCAAGCGGCCTGCATGTCGCGTTGCGGAGTATCGAAGCGATCGGTATCGAGCAGCGTAATCTTGCCGGTGGCAACATCGATCATCCATAGGTTGAGCCGCTTATCGCTGTAGCAGATCTTGCCGCCGTCGGGGGACCAGACCGGGTCGTAAAAGAACGAAGGCGATTTGCCGAGGGACCAATGTTTGACCTCTCCCTGACCGTCCTGGGGGCGAATCTGCAATTCGTATTCTCCGGGCTCATCGGAAAAATAAGCGATGCGTTTGCCATCGGGCGACCAGGCGGGATCACGGTCGGCCACTGCGGGGCTGTGAGTCAGGTTGCGAATATCGCCTTTGTCAGTGGGGGCGGTAAAAATTTCACCCCAAGATTCCAGGACGGCGCGGACTCCGGCGGGGGAGAGGTGGAAGGTGGCGATCTGCTTGGGGTCGACGTTGACGAACTGGGGACGGACTTCGGGCAAATCGCCGGCCATGTGGACGGGGATGGTTTTCAGTTGCTGGGTGGCATAGTCAAAGAAAAGGAGCGCGCCAAACTGCTCAATGACGATGCCGCCGGGGCCGGCAGAGGCGGACTTGAAATCGAAGCCGGTGTTTTTGAATAAAGGGCTGACCGTCTTGGCGGCGGTGTCGTATACGTAAAGGCTCTTGGGGCCGTCGCGGTCTGAGAGGAAATAAATCTTGTCGCCCACCCACAGGGGATTGAAGTCGTTGGAGTTCTGGCGGGGGATGCTTTCGACGCTGGAATCCTTGAGGTCGGCGATCCAGATGGGAGTGGTTTGGCCGCCGCGATAGCGCTTCCAGGCGCGCTGCCACTGGATGTGAGGCACGTAGGCGAGGTGGGAGGCGTCGGGGGAGAGGGAGCCCTTTTCGGCGATGGGCAAAGGATATTCAGAAGGGAAGCCGCCGCTGGTGGAAACGCTGAACAGGTTGTCATTGCCGCGGGAATAGCCGACGCGGGGAGAGAGAAAAAGAACGCGCTGCGAGTCGGGAGTCCAGCCGACGACGACATCGTCGCCGGGATGGTAGGTGAGGCGGCGGGGCTGGCCACCGGCGGCGGGAATCAGGTAGACGTCGCGGTTGCCTGCATAGTTAGCAGTGTAGGCGATCCAGGAACCATCGGGCGAGAACACCGGACCGGCGGTGGCCTGGGCGGCGACGGTCAAGCGTGTAGCCTCGCCACCATCGCGAGAGACGGTCCAGATGTCGCCGCCGTAGAGGAACGCAATCCGGGTCGGGCTAAGCGATGGATTGCGCAGAAGCAAAGGGGCCTGCGCCGTTGCGGACAACGAAAGAGAGAAGATGGCTATGGCGAGGAGACTTAACGAGAACATCAGCTTGCGCATTCGGATACTCCTAAATTGACCGCAGAATCTTTACATGCTGGGAACCGCGAGGTCAACGAAACCGCAGGGTTGCGACGGGCTAGCTCACCTTTACCAGTAAGCAAGTCAAATCATCATGCTGGGGGGCATTGCCTACGAAGGCGTCCACCGCATCCACCATGCGCTGCAAGAGTTGTGCGGGAGAGAGGGCGACGCCGGCTTCAATCACGGCCGCCTGGCGGGCCTCGCCATACTCTTCGCCGCTGGTGGATTCCGCCTCCACCATGCCGTCGGTGAAGATGATCAGCCAATCGCCGGCGGCGAGGGTAACGGTTCCGGCCTGATAGACAGCGTTGGGCATGATGCCGAGGGGGAGACCGCCGGCTTCGAGACGTTGAACGGCGCCGTTGCTGCGCCGCAGGATGGGAGCGTTGTGCCCGGAGTTGATGTAGGTGAGAGTGCGGGTCGCGGTGTCGAGTTCGCCGAGAAACGCGGTGGTAAATCGCAGGCCACCCTGGCTGTTGGTGCAGGCATAGCGGTTCATGCCCGCGACCAGTTCCGGGAGCGAACAGCGGGTATCGGAGAGAGTGCGCAGGCTGGCCTGGAAAGTCGCCATCAACATCGCGGCGGGAATGCTCTTGCCGGCGACGTCGGCGATGGCCAGCAGCACATTGCGTTCGCCTTCTAGGGGAGCGGGGCGGGGAAAGACGTCATAGTAATCGCCGGCGACGGTGTTGGCGGCGCGGGTGAGATAGGCGATGGCGAAACCGGGGATCTGCGGCGGGGCGCCGGGCAAGAGCCACTGCTGAATGTCGCGGGCAATTTCCAGGTCGCGCTTCATCACCACGCGGTCGGCGATTTCCAGCATGAGCAGAACAAACAACAGGAGGCCGCCGAAAAAGCGGAAGTCGAACTCAACGATGTGGATTTGTCCGGTGCGGCTGGAAAAGGTGAATCCCCCGCCTGGGAAGAAGAGCATCACCAGACCCAGCAACAGCAAGACGCGGCGTGCGGGACTGAGCTTATCGAGAATCGCCCAGAACAATTTCTTGGCGGTGTGCCAGAAGTACTGCCTGCGGGATTCCCCGGTGCGATCGTCAATGCCGCTGAAATAGAGACGGTAGCTGGAGCGTGCATCCCGCTCGAACTGCGACCAGAGCTGGTTGACTTCCAGCCCATCGCTGACCCGCTGCCAGAATCGGCGGAGGGAGGTCTTGAGATCTGTCTTGTGGACTCGGGGTTGGAAAAAGGTGGGCATAGGAAGACTTACCGCGTTGGGCGGCGTGGGCTCATCGAACCCGCAAGACGATCAGCGTCATATCGTCGTGCTGCTTGGCGCCATTCACAAAAGCGTCTGCGTCGAGCATCACGCGCTGGATGATGTCGGCAGAAGGGAAATTGGAACAAAGCTGAACGCTTTCTATCATAGCCGCTTCGCCCCATTCGTCGTCGTCGGGATTCATGGCTTCGCTAATGCCGTCGGTAAAGCCCACCAGAATGTCGCCGGAGGCAAGGGTAACGGAACCTTGCTCGTAAGCGGCGTCTTCAATCAGGCCGACGACGGTGCCGCCGGATTCCAAGTGGGTGACGCTCCAGGCGGGCTGAGAGTGGGCGGGGCGGGCAGGCAGAGCACGGAGCAGCAGGGGCGGATTGTGGCCGGCATTCACGTAGGAGAGCTGCTGGTTTGCCGGATTGTATTGGGCGTAAAAGAAAGTCGCATAGCGATTGGAAGACGAGGCCTCATAGACCAAGCGGTTGACGTTGCTCATCAGGCCCGCGAGATTGTCCGGGGCGCGGGTAGCCTCGCCGCGCAGAGAAGCTTGGAGCGAAGCCATCATGAGGGCGGCGGCGATGCCTTTTCCGGAAACGTCGCCGATGGCCAGGCCGAGTTGGCCGGCGGGCAAAGCGAGGAAGTCGTAGTAGTCGCCGCCGACTCCAAGAGCGGGACGGCAGGCCCCGGCAAATTCCACGCCGGCGATGGGAGGGAGTTTCTGCGGGAACAACCGCTCCTGAACTTCGCGGGCAATTTCGACTTCGGCATTGAGGCGCTCGCGGTGGGCCACCTCCACGGCGATGGTCTTCATCAACTGGGCGTTTTCCAAGGCGAGGCCGGTTTGTACAGCGACTGATTTCAGCAAGCGGACATCGGTGCTGGAGTAGGGTTCCTGGGAGAGCTTTTGTCCCAGGCTGATGAAGCCGAGGAGTTGGCCGCGAGCGTTGAGGGGCAGCAGAAGCTCGGATTGGAGCTGCGCGACCCGACGGCGGTCATCGTTGCTGATGCCGGGTTCGCGGTTGATCCAGGAATCCTGGTCGTCGAGATAAACCCGTGCGGGTTCCGGCTCGGTGGCAAGCAGTCTCATGGCCGGGCTGGCGCTGGGGAAACTGACATTGGGAATGGAAGCAAAGCCGGTGGCAAAGGCGGGCTGGAAAGTACCGTCCGCGCTCAACAAGACCGCGACTCGTGGCACGTGGAGGGTCTGGGAAAGGCGCTCGGCGACCAGTTGAATCAGAGGCCGGGGCTCGATCATGCTGCGCACCTGATCGCTCAAATCGCTGAGCACCCGGTCGGTATCGTAGGCCTCGCGGAAAAAGCGGCGGTCGGTCCAGTCGCGGAGGCGGTCGCCAAAGCGGCGGATCAGGAGAACGGCGGCGATCGCGGCGGCGGCGGCGATGGCTTTCTCCGCTTTGGTGGCCGCGCTTCCGTTGTTGATGGAGAGCCCAGCGGCGACCACCACGCCGACCGCGAGCACCTGCAGGACGCGGATGCCGTTGCGCGCGAGAGCGTATTGCAACCCTTGCCGGACTGCCACGCGAACATCCATGGCGCGCTGCACCACAATGGCGTAGGCAAGAACCAGGGGGAACAGAGCGAGCAGAGAGAGGGCGGCGATGACCACCCACTGGGGAAACAGATCCAACGCCGGGAGTTTGCGGACGCTGGAAGCCAAGGTCACGATCAGGGCGGGGGTAAACGCCACTGTGGAGCCCCAGTAGATCAAGCGGATGCGTCGCCTGGCATCGGTGGAAAAGAGGTTAAGTTTGGCTCCCATGGCGGCGAAGAAACTTCCCACGATCGCATAGCTGAGGATCTGCGCCACGCCATTGAAGCGGAGCATGGTGTTTTCAAGGGACTCCACGGCCGCGTAATTGTTGAGGGCGCCCATAGCCACCACGATGTCGGCGACGCTGCTGAGTGTGATTGGCATCACTCCCACCCAGAACATGATGTTCCAGATTCGGCGGAGCCCGCTCTCCGGGGGAAAGGGTTCGGGAAAATAGTATCCGAACAGAAACATGGAGAGCGGAAACAATGCCTGGAGCACAGTGTGGTAGAGCGTGGCCACTTCGCGGATTCCCGGCCCCCAGCGCTCAATGCCATAGATCTCCAGGACATGGGGAAAGGTGAGCATTACCAGCAGGAGGATCCAAGCCAGGCGATCGCTGGGCCGGGCCAACACCGCCCAGATTCCCAGCAGCAGACAAACGATGGGCACGGCGATATGGAGAAGCAGTTCGAGCGCCAGCCCTTGCCACTGGCGACGCTTGGGGGTGGCATGAAGAAGCACTGTGTACTCGCCCTGCCCGGCACCGGCCGAGCGCAGAGTGACGGAGAGCGTTTGGCCGGGGTGGGTACGGGTCACTTCTTCGCCCAGGACGGCAGTGCCGGTGTAGGGGCGCCCGTTAATTGTCAGGATGGTGTCGCCCGGATGGATGCCCGCCGCTACGGCTTCAGGGGACGCGATCAAGTGGCCGCCATTGGCGGTTTGGGGCTCGAAGAAAGGCAGAGAAACCTGGAAGTCGCGCATCACTTCGGCGATCAGTAAGGCTTGATAGAGAACGGCCACCGCGAATAGCAGTGCCGCCAGCAGGTAACGAGTTGTGAGATTCTTTCGGATCACCAGCGGCGTCGCCCTCAACGGCGAAGGACGATTGTAAATGGAGCGACGGATTGCAGGAACCGGGTCACCCGAACAGTGTCAGTTGCGCCGCAAGAGGCGGATGTGTGCGCAGGCTGGCATGGAGGTTCTCGGCGGGGATGCCGTGTTTCCTGCGCAGGCTGGTCATCAGCAGGGCGATGCGCTTGCCATAGGCGGGGCTGAGAAAGGCGCGGTCGCCGAAGCGTTCGCGATAACTGTCGACCAGGTGAGGGAAGTGTTCTTGCAGAAAGGGCAGGAAGACGGCCGCTGAACAGGGTTTGAGAAACAGCGGATTAGCGGCGACGTAACGGGCGCTGGCGGCGGCTGCGGCTTCGACCACAGACTCCAAATTCTTATGACTGTCGGTGATCCCGGGCATCACTGGACAACACAAGACGCCGCTGGCGACGCCGGCAAGATTCAGTTGGCGGACCGTTTCCATGCGCAAGTCGGGCCGGGGCGCGCGAGGTTCGAGGATGCGGGCCAAGTCGGCATCCATGGTGGTGATGGTCAGGTTGACGAAGATGCGGTTGCGCCGGCCAATCTCGCGCAGCAGTTCGACGTCGCGCACGACCAGGTTGGACTTGGTGACGATCCCCAACTCGAGACCCTGGTGGCGCGCCAGTTCTTCCAGGATGGCGCGCGTGACTTCATAACGGCGTTCGGCGGGCTGGTAGGGGTCGGTGGCGGTGCCGATGGCGATTTCCTCGCCCGGTTTCACCTTGCGCAGTTCACGCCGCAGCAGCTCGGCGGTGTGCTGCTTGACGAAAATCTTGCGCTCGAAGTCGGCTGGATCGCGCAGCTCCATGAACTCGTGGGTATAACGGGCGTAACAGTATTTACAGGCGAACTCGCAGCCGCGATAGGGATTGATAGCCCAGGCGAAGGGGAGGCCGCGGCGACTGGCGCAGCGGTTGAGCAAGGAACGGGACTCGAGGTCGAAGTATTCGACGTCATGACCCTCGCGCAGAGACTCCCCCTGCGCGGCCAGCCGGGCGATGCCGGTGAGGCCGGACAGGGGAGAGGAGGGGAGAATTGGCAACCACGAAGTATTCGCCATTTGTTCGCCTATGATAGCATGAACACAGCGAGGGTCAAGAGTTAAGTTAGGGCTCTCTGCGGCGCTCTTACTGCGGCGGCGGTGGCACTTCCTGCGGCTTGCCGCCGGGCGGAGGCGGAATGGTGATGTCCACCCTGGTGACCGGGCCGAGGGAGTCCAGCGGTTTGTCGAACTCGGCTGGGTTGCCGACGATCAGCACGGCTAGCTGGTCGCGGTGGAGGTACTTGGCGGCGATGCGGGCCACGTCGGCGGTGGTCACTTTCTCAATGCCAGTGCGATACTTCTCCAGAAAATCCGCGGGGTAGCCGTAGAACTCGTAATTCATTCGTTCGGCCAGCACCTTGTCGGGCGAATCGAAGTTAAAGATGAACGAGTTCAGAATGGTGTCTTTGGAGCGGGCGATTTCCTCATCCGTGATGGGATTCTTTTGCAGGCCGTCAATGTCTTCAAAGAGGGCCTGAATGGATTCGATGGTGCTCTGGCTCTTGGTACCCATGGAAAATCGGACGACGCCGGGATGGTCGAAAGAAGTGCCGATGCTGCCGCCGACCGAGTAGGCCAGGCCGCGTTTAGTGCGGATGTCCTGAATCAGTCGCGACGAGAAGCCGCCGCCCATGGCATCGTTAAAAACTTCGATGGCGTAGTAGTCGGGATTGTCGCGACGTGTGCCCAGTTCCACCATGCGGATATTGCTCTGGTTTACATCTCCCTTGGCGACAAGATAGTAGCCGGGCTTGGCAGGCTGAAACTCGATGGCGGGCGGCTTGGCTCCGGGGCCCTTTTGCCAGGAGGCGAAAGCCTGCCGGAGCTTGGCTTCCATGGCAGTGGGATCGAAGTCGCCACTCACGCCCACGATCATGTTGTTGGGATGGACGTAGGACTTGTACCAGGCCAGCAGGTCTTCGCGGGTGACGGCCCCGATGGTGGCGTACTCGGCGCTGCGGGCATAAGGATTGGCGGCGCCATAGGCCAGTTTGGCGGCTTCGCGGCCTGCAATCTGGCCGGGATCATCGTTGCGGCGGGAGATGGCATCGGCGTATTCATCCAGGGCCAAGTCGATCTTGTCCTGACGGAACTCGGGCTCGCGCAGAAGTGCGACCACCAATTTGAATACATCGTCGAAGTCGGGCTTCAGGCAAGACCAGCTAATTTCGGTCGAGTCGGTTAAGCTACCGGTTTCCAGTTTGGCGGCACGAGCTTCAAGGAAATCATCCATCTGGTCGCCGGTTTGGGATTTCACCCCGCCGGTGCGCCAGGTGTTGCCGTAGAGGTTGACCAGCCCGATTTTGGCCGCAGGTTCGTCGCGCCAGCCCCCGCGAATCCGGATGGAGCCATCAATCAGCGGCAGCTCGTGGTCCTCCTGCAGAAAAACCACCATGCCGTTGGGGAACTCCACGCGCTTGGGTTGCTGCGGTTGGAAGGCATGGAGTGGCGGGATGGGTATCTTCGACCACTCGGTGGACTGGGCGGGCGAGAGCGAGACCAGCGTCAGCAGAGCGAAGGCGAGGAATGCGATGCGCCGGATGGTGTTCATTGCGCACCTCCCGGAACCGCTGCCGCTTGTTTGAGGTTTTCGTTGATGCCCACGGTGCGGTTGTTCTCCTGAAAGGTCTGATTGGCAACGCGCCGGATATTGGCTTTGGTCACCCGGTCAATTTTGTCGACGGAGCGGAACAATTCGCGCCAGTCGCCGAAGCGGGACTGGTAGATGGCCAACTGAGTGGCGAGCCCGGAATTGTCGGCGAGGCCGCGAATCAGGTCGGCCTTAGCGCGGGTCTTGATCATCTTGAGTTCCTCATCGCTGATGTCTTCCTTCTTTACGCGCTCGATTTCAGCGTGGATGGCTGCGCCCATTTCCGCCGGGGTGTGGCCGGGCAGGGGCACCGCGTAGAAGGCGAAGAGGTGGGGATACTTGGTTCCGGGAAATCCCGAGAACCCGGCCGACGCTGCGGCGATTTTCTTGTCGCGCACCAGGGCGCGATAGAGACGCGAAGTTCGTCCATTGGACATAAGGTCGGCAATAGCGTCATACACCGCATCGTCGGCAGAACGGTAGTCGGGCCGATGGTAACCTTCGATGTAAAAGGGCTGCGCGGATTGGCGAAGAGTGACGGTGCGCTCCGACCCCTGCGGAGGTTCGGTGGTGGTGCGGTCGTCGGGCCGGGGTCGGGCCGGCAGCCGGGCGAAGTACTTTTCGACCATCGGCATCGCCTCGGCGGCCTTCACGTCTCCGACCACGGCCACCACCAGGTTGGCTGGGATGTAGTAGTGGTTGAAGAAGTTCTGCGCATCGGTGGCGGAAAACGAATTGAGGTCGGACATCCAGCCGATAGTAGGCCGATGGTAGGGATGCGCCTGGAAGGAGGCGGTGATGAACTGCTCCACCAATTTTCCAATGGGGTTGCTGTCGGTGCGCAGGCGGCGTTCTTCAATCACCACATTGCGCTCTTTGTAGAACTCGCGCATCACCGGATGCTGAAAGCGCTCCGACTCCATGTAAGCCCAGAGCTCCAGGCGGTTGGAGGGAAAAGAATAAAAATAGTCGGTCTGGTCGTCGCTGGTGCTGGCGTTCATGCCTTCGCCGCCTTGCCGTTCCACGATCTCGCTGAACTCGTTGGGCTTCACGTAGCGGTCGGCGTCAGCGATGGAGTCTTTCCAGGCTTTCTCCAAGTCTTTGAGTTTCTGGTCGTCGCGGCCCACCGTCCGGTCGCGCTCGGCAAGGAAAGCGCTGTAGTCGGTCTCGACTTTGGCAAGCGCGGCTTTTTCTTCAGCAAAATTCTTCGAACCAATCTTGTCGGTGCCCTTGAAAGCCATGTGCTCAAACATGTGAGCCAGGCCGGTCTTGCCCATGGGGTCCTGCGCCGAACCGACGTCCACCAGGGTAAAGAACGAAAACACGGGGGCTTCGGGGCGCTCACAGATGATAATGGTCAAGCCATTGTCGAGCTTTTTGACCGTGGTGCGTTTTTCGAATGAGGCGAGGTCTTGGGCGCCAGCCAGGAGAGAGAAGAAAAGCAGAATCGGAACCAGGGAAAACCGGGATTTCATGCAACCTCCGTGCTCGATTAGACGCGCGAGCGGGAAGTTCGAAAGTAAGCGGGGGTGGGGGAGATTGTCAAACGGGGCGCGGATGAAAGGCAAGGGCGTTCACCTCCAGGGGGCACAGGGTACACAGGGTAGGGCGAAGGCTTTCACCACAGGGGCATAGGGTACGCAGGGTAGGGCAAAGGCTTAAGGACTCGTTTTATACTGGAGCCTTTCAATACCAAGGCCGCTTAGGTTCTTACGAGGCACGCGCAGACATGGGCGATTCAATAGTCGAGGTCGGAGGCCGGCGGTTGAAGCTGACCAATCTGGAGAAAGTCCTTTACCCGGCGGCCGGCTTTACTAAGGGGCAGGTGATTGACTACTACGCTCGCATTGCACCAGTGCTGGTACCGCATTTGGCGAACCGGCCGCTGACGTTGAAGCGGTATCCCAATGGGGTGGATCAGGATTATTTTTTCGAGAAGAATGCGACCGCGCATCGCCCGGAGTGGGTGAAGACGGCGGCGGTATGGAGCCGGCACAATCGGCGGAACATTGAGTTTGTACTGGCGAACGACCTGCCGACCGTGGTGTGGCTGGCCAACCTGGCCGCGCTCGAACTGCATCCGTTGCTCTCCCATGCCGATGACGTCAACTGTCCGACTATGCTGGTGTTCGATCTGGATCCGGGACCGCCCGCGACCATTGTGCAATGCTGCCAAGTCGCGCTGCGGCTGCGGGAAATGTTCGAGCACTTTGGGCTGGAAAGTTTCCCCAAGACTTCAGGCTCGAAGGGAATGCAGATCTATGTCCCGGTGAATACTCCTGTGACCTATGAGCAGACGAAGACGTTTGCCCACGCCACCGCGCGCCTGCTGGAGCAGGAACTGCCAAAGCTGGTGGTTTCGGAGATGAAGAAGGAAATTCGCGGCGGCAAAGTCTTTATCGACTGGAGCCAGAACGATGAGCACAAGACCACGATCGGAGTGTATTCGTTACGGGCCCGCGAGCGGCCAACAGTTTCGACGCCCATCACTTGGGACGAAGTGGAGAGCGCGCACAAGAAGAAAGACGCAAAGATGCTGGTGTTCGAGACGAAGGATGTGCTGGCGCGAGTGGAGAAACTGGGGGACCTGTTCGCTCCTGTGCTGACGGTTCGGCAGAAGCTGCCCGGAGTTGCGGGAGTGACGGCTGTGCGGCCAACGCGGAAGTCGATCAGCCTGGCGGCGCAAGCGGAAGAGCCATCGCCCACGGGCAAGAAGGCGGCGAAGGCCCGTCCGGCGGCCAAGAAGCGGAAAAAATAGTCGGGGAAGGAAAGGCACTTATGGCGGTTCTGTATGCGGGTACCTCGGGATGGGCCTATCCCACTTGGAAGCCGGGGTTCTATCCCGAGAAGTTGGCGCAGAAGAAATTTCTGCAGCACTATGCGACGCAACTCAATACCGTGGAGGTGAACTACACCTTCCGGCAGTTGGTGAAAGACACGACCGTGGCCAAGTGGCTGGAAGAGACCCCGGAGCCTTTCCGATTCACGATCAAGGCCCACCAGATGATGACCCACATCAAGCGGCTGAAAGGCGCGGGGGAATTCCTGGCGCGGTTTCTGGAGACGCTGGAACCATTGGCGCACGAGAAGCGGCTGGGCCCGGTGTTGTTTCAACTGCCTCCGAATATGAAGGCGGATGTAGAGGTGTTGGCGGCGTTTCTGGATCTGTTGCCCCGTTCTTTGCGGACTGCATTTGAGTTTCGCAACGAATCCTGGTTTGCCGAATCGACCTATGCAGTGCTGACGAAATACAATGCGGCGCTGTGCGTGGCCGAGAGCGAGGAACGGGAGACGCCCGATGTGGTCACGGCCAACTTCTGCTATTGCCGCTATCGCAAGCCGGAGTATTCGGAGGGCGAACGAGCGGCGATGACAAAGCGGATTCAAGAGCATTTGGGAGCAGGCCGCGAGGTATTCGCTTACTTTAAGCACGAAGACACGCCTGACGGTGCGCTGGCGGCGGTCGAACTGCTGCGTCAGGTGGCAGGGAAGTAGAGCTGCCGCATCTGCGTGGTTACTGGGGCGAACGTCCGATAACGGGCATACTGAAAGTGTGCCGCAGGATGCCAATGCCGCCGTGCTCGCCGGGTTCCTCGATTACTTGAAGATCGAGAAAGGACTGGCGCCGCTGTCCATTCAAGCGTACAGCAGCGACCTGAAACAGTTCGCGGAATTCCTGGCCAGAAAGCGCAACCTGGCGACGGCGCGCCGCGAGGATGTACAGGCATTTCTGCAAAACTTGTTTTCGCATCAAGTGGATGCCCGCAGCGTGGGGCGCAAGCTCTCGGCTTTGCGGCATTTGTACCGCTACTTGCTGCTCGACTGCAAAATCAAGAGCGATCCCACCCTGAACATCGAGACTCCCAAGCAATGGAAGGTGCTGCCGAAATCACTTTCACTCGAGGAGACGGCGGCGATCCTGGTTCGGCCTGCACGTGGAACTTCAGCGTGGTCGCAAGCACTGGCCTGCCGCGATCGAGCCATGCTGGAAGTGCTCTACGCCGGGGCGCTACGGGTTTCCGAACTGGTGAACGTCAAGCGGGAAGACCTGAAGCTGGAAGTGGGTTACATGTTGGTGCGCGGCAAGGGAGACAAAGAACGCATGGTGCCTTTGGGACGCGCCGCGCAAAAAGCTCTCATCGCTTACCTGGAAGAGGCGCGGCCGATGCTTGCGGCAGAGAAGATTTCGCCGCTGCTGTTTGTCGCGCGCGGCGCCAAACGAATTACCCGCCAGCGAGTGTGGCAGATTGTGGGCGAGTCGTCGCAGGCGGCGGGACGTCACGCCTCGCCGCACATGCTGCGGCATTCCTGCGCCACTCACATGGTGGAAAACGGCGCCGACCTGCGTACCGTGCAAACTATTCTTGGCCATGCCGATATTTCAAACACGCAGATCTATACCCATCTCGCCATGGATCGCCTGAAGAGCGTTTACACCAAGCACCATCCCCGCGGGAAGGCGGTGCGGAGTTGACGGCGGCGGAGAAATCGATCGCAAAGTTTCTCGACAGCTTGCGGCAGCGCAACGCCTCTCCCCATACCATCAAGGCCTATGCGGGAGACTTGGCAGTTTTCGCCGGTTACGTGGGAAGCCGCGATTGGAAGTCACTCGACCACCTGGCCATTCGCGGATTTCTTTCGCAGCTCTATGCCAAGGGCTTGAGCAAGACTTCGGTGGCCCGCGCGCTGGCGGCAGTTCGGTCGCTATTTCGCTGGCTGGCGCAGGAAGGAGTGGTGGAGCAGAACCCGGCCAAGCTGGTGGCCACGCCGCGCCTAGCCAAGAAATTGCCGCGGGTGCCGACTATCGAGGAGATGAATGGGGTGCTGGACGGCGCGATGCCGGAGATTGCGTCGTTCCCGGAACGCGACCGACTGTTGCTGGAACTGCTGTATGGCTGTGGGATTCGGAACTCGGAGCTGGTGGGCATTAACCTGGACGACATTCGGCTGAGCAGCGAAGTGATTTTGATTCGCGGAAAAGGGAAGAAGGAGCGCTATGTGCCCTTCGGCGGCGCGGCCATGGAAGCGCTGAAAGTTTATCTGCCCTGGCGGCAGAGTCTGCTGGCCACGTTGCGCAAGACCAACCCCGCATTGCTGTTAAACCAGCGGGGCGGGCGCTTGACCACGCGCAGCATCGGACGAATCGTCAAACGCATCGCCGTGGCCCGCGGGCTGTCGCCGGACGTGCATCCTCACACACTGCGCCACGCTTTCGGAACCCACATGCTGGAAGAGGGCGCGGACCTGCGTGCCATCCAGGAGTTGCTGGGCCACGAACGCCTCGCCACCACCCAGCGCTACACCCAGCTCACGACGAAGCATGTTCTGGCGGTGTATGACCAGACGCATCCGCGGGCAAAGTAGCGGACGGAGTTTGGCTGTGTAGGTCCGCCCTCATCGCGACGATCTTCGCCTTCAGGGCCGCGGTCAAGTCGTCGTAAGCCGCTTCACTCGCTTGACTCGCCGGCGGAGGATAAATCGGGTCGCCGATCATCATGCGCATCTGGGTGAATTTCTGGAACGACTTCTGGTGACGCGGCCATGCTTCGTAAAAACCTTCAATCGCGATGGGGACGATGGGCGCTTGCAAGTGGATGGAGAGAATCGCGGCGCCTTTGCGAAACGTCTTGGGGGTGCCGTCAATGGAGCGTTCGCCCTCGGGATATAGCATCAGGATGCGTCCGTGACGCAACCCGAACGCGCCAGCCTTCATCGCGGGAACCAGGTTGGCATCGGGATCCACGACCACCACTCGCAACCATCGTGCTATACGGTTCATCAACCCGGAGCCGAAAAGATCGCTGGTGCCAATGGCAAAGCTGTCGGAAAAAGCGTTCCAGGGAAGAATGCTGCCCAAGACCACGGGATCAAGATAGCTCTGGTGGTTGGAGCACAAGATGTAGGGAGCGTTCAGGGGAAGTTTTTCCAGGCCGGCAACCTTCAGGTCAAAGCGATCGCGGGCGATCATTTGAACCAAGCGAGTCAGGCTGAACCAAAAGATATCGCGGAAGGGAGCAGTGCGGGCGAGGTCGAGCACGGCGGGATCGGTGGGGTCTTCCTGGAGAATTGTGGTCCAGCCTGCGAGCTGAGTTCGGGGCGCACGAGTTTGGCCGCTGCCCATACCGTCCAGAACCGCGTCCACCAGTTCGCGGACGGAGTAAATCTCGCTAATGCGAGCCTCTTCCACGTCTCCGCCGAGTTCTTCCTCCAGCGCGGCCAAGAGTTCGACGCGTTGCATGGAATCGAGGCCGAGGTCGAGCTCAAGGTTGTTGGCGGGGGCAATCTTGGCGGGGGCGTTGCGGGCTCGCTGGCGGATGACGGCGAGCGCTTGCTGCACATCGCCCCGTTCCAGCCACGCAATCTCTTCGGGCGTGAGAGGCTTCTCCGCGTCCACATCATCGTCGCCCGCTTGTTTGCCCTGGTTGGCGCGCACCCGCTTCTCAATCTCAAAGCGCTTGAGCTTGCGCGTAGTGGTGCGAGGCAAGTCTTCCTGCCAGATCTCATAACTGCCGAGCCGCTTGGTGGAGGCGATCTGCGGTGAAAGTCCCTCGATGTCGAAGCGGATGACCTCTCTAGCGTTGACGATCTTGCGCTGTTTCAGCACATCAAAGTTGGGGACGACTACGCCATGCAGCCGCTCGGAAG
>JANYBT010000003.1 GCA_025360645.1 Acidobacteriaceae bacterium
TGCCGGTGAACTTGTAGTTCTGGGGGGAGGTGTTGCTGAAGTTCTGCTCTTCGCCGCCATACGGATAGTAATCGAGGTCCTGCTCCGGCGGCATGGCGCCGGTGGCGTTGGTGACGGTTCCGTGCGTGCCCAGATGGTCGCTGAAGAGCAGAACTTCAGCAACACCTCCCCCCAGAACTACAAGTTCACCGGCAAAGAACGCGACACCGAATCCGGCCTGGACAACTTCGGCGCGAGATACAACGCAAGTACGATGGGCCGCTTCATGACGCCCGATCCGCTGCTGAACAGTGGACGACCGTGGAACCCGCAGACCTGGAACCGCTACTCGTATGCCCGGAACAATCCATTGTCGATTGTCGATCCCACCGGTCTCTATGATCTCAACAACACCTGTTCGGGCGACGATAAGAAGTGCAACAAACAGTTCCAGCAGCACGCAAACGACTTGAAGAAGGGGCTTGAGAACCTGCAAAAGAAAACCGACAAGATGAAGGACGGGACTGAAAAAACCAGACTCGGAAACTTCTTGAAAGCGCTGGGCACGGAAGGCGATCACAATGGCGTGAACGTCGCATTCGCCGGGTGCCCCACCCTCCCCCGAAACTCTATCCCGAGATCTACCTCCAGCCACAATTCACCGTGAGGGTGCCCCGCGGCTTGCAAGGGACGGGAGGGAGTGGGCGCTTCCGGGTACCAAGCGGATCTCCGCACCTGCAACAAAACCAAACGTCTTCTACTGTTGGGAAACCTGCGCGGACTGAGAAGCTGCCGCGAGCTGAGAGTCTCGAGTGAGCATCGCCACGGTCCTGGCCTTGGGAACTCGCTCCAGGCGGACTCTCTGAATGCCCCGCTCCGCGAAGTCGAGCGCTCGAGCCGCGGCATACGACAGGTCGATGATCCGCCCCGGGATGATCGGTCCGCGGTCGTTGATCTTGACCACCACTGCCCGGCCGTTATGAAGGTTGGTCACTTTGACGTAGCAACCCAGCGGCAGCGTTGGATGGGCGGCAGTCATGTCGTTCATGTCGAAGATCTCGCCGCTCGCCGTCTCCCGGCCATCAAATTGGTCGCCATACCAGGACGCCGGCCCAGTCTCGGTCGGCTTGGATATTTTCACCGGGGATAATGGGAGTGCTGTCAGCGCCGCTCTAAATTCTGCGGCGGGCGGGGTACCATTCGGCTCCGAGCTCTTTGGCCCAGACGCGGCTACGGTCCCCAAAGTAGCGATCCAAAATACGACCGCTAATCCTTGAGTCGTTCGTCGTCGCATGCAGTCTCCTCGATCTCTCTTCGTCAGAAATGGATACCACCTCCCCAAAGGGAACAGACTCTTCGATGGTAGGGAAACCGCCAAACCCTGTCAACCCAAAAAACTTCATAAATAATTAACCAGTTAGTAATTAACGGTAGTCTAAACCCCCATACATTTTGCACTTTTACTGCTTAAACCCTTTATTAGAAGCATTTAACTGTTTACTATATAATAAACACAGCGACGCCGGGCTTCCTCAACTATTTTACAAGTCCCCTGTTATCATGCACTTAGCGGCGATTCGATGTAAAGTGTTTAAAATCATAGGCTTGCAGTTCGCGCTGTTTACTTACGAGTAAACGCGTAGCCGTCGCCTGATGACTCAGTTCGCACCCCTTGCAGTTTCCTTCCACTTCGCTCTTTGCCTCCTTCGCAATTTCGGCTACAGTCTTTGCATGCGCTCCACGCCTCCCGTCATTCTCTCCATCGCCGGATTCGACCCCTCGTCCGGTGCCGGCATCACCGCCGACATCAAAACCATCGCCGCCCACCAGTGTTATGGCGTCACTTGCATCACTTCACTGACGGTGCAGAGCACTTTAGGAGTGCGTCGGGTGCATCAAATTGAGGTGGGAGTGATTGCGGAGACTTTGGCCGAACTGGTTCAGGATGTAAAACTTAGCGCGGTCAAGATCGGGATGCTGGGAACTGCTGCGGTGGTCAACTGCGTCGCTGATTTTCTCGCGCGCGAGCATCTGCGCAACGTTGTGCTGGATCCCATCCTGAAATCGTCATCCGGCGCCAATCTGCTCGACGAACCTGGCCGCAAACTGTTGATAGAAAAGCTGTTACCGCTTTGCACAGTGGTCACACCGAACCTCGACGAAGCCTCCGTCCTGACCGGCTTGCAGGTCACAAACGTACCCGAAATGAAGTTGGCAGCGCGAAAATTGCACGAAATGGGTGCGAAAAACGTGGTTGTCACCGGAGGACACCTGGATAACCCTATTGATGTGTTGAGTTTGCAGGACAACCTTCAAGTTGTGCAGCGCGAGTTCGCCTGCGCTACCGTGATCTCAACTTCGACGCATGGTACGGGATGCGCGCTGTCCTCGTCGATTGCATGTCATTTGGCGTTGGGAAAAGACTTGATGGAAGCTGTCGCCCTGGCCAAGGCTTACGTCGCCGCCGCCATCGCCAACGCCTACCCCGTGGGACGAGGCATCGGTCCGCTCCACCATCTCTTTCGCGAAGACTAGACGGGGAGGTTCGGGCAACGGTCCGGGCAAGATTAGTACCGGCTCAACAGAATGCTGGCGACGAATGCGGCGGTGGCGCCAGTAAGCCATTCGATCCGCCAAACTTGGACGGCCATCAAATCCATGTGAGCTTGCGACGACGGTAAGAATCCAGCGATGGCTGCACCTGCGAGACAGACGAGTCCCACGGCGGCGGCAACCACAGCGGCGGCCGGCATCCACGTCTTGGGTTTGGAGGCTTGTAAAGAAGAAAGCGGGTGCGACGCCGCGGCGTCCGAGCGCCGGTGCCCGCAGGAGTAGCAGTAGTGGGAGCCGGAGATATATTCCGAGCCGCATTTGAAACAGATCTCATCGGGGAGCGGGCCAACCCGGGTCGGGACCGGCGATAGCTGCGGGGGCTGCCAAAACTCGTTTTCACTTTTATGGATGGCTTGGGGCACGTTGGTCCTCCGCCCTTGACATGGCAAGACAAGCGCCACTAGTGCGAAGTTCGTAACTGGCTATTTTTGAGGGGCTTACGAGTTTGGGGGCGGGGCGCGCCGGGAACTTTCGAGCAAGAATTACCAGCAGGAAAGCAAACGCTACCCGGCGGTCGTGCCCTCGCGGACGCTGGCCCGCAGTTCTTCGACGATGTCGCGCGCGGCTTTGCGGGCATCGTCGTTGCGGGTCACGTCAAACGAGATGGCGCCCACTCGAGCATGGCCGCCGCCGCCGTAGCGTTCGCAGATCTTGGCGAGGTTGACCAGGCTATTGCTGTGGACCCAGGGGTTGGACCCGACCGAGACCTTCACCCGGAAGCTGCTCTTGCTGAGGCCGATGCTATAGACGGTCTGCGGGTGCAGGTAGTAGGGGATGAACTTGTTGTAGCCCTCGAGGGGCTGGTCGGTGATATCGAAGAAGACCACGCCGTCCTTGAACTCGGCGCGCTGGCGCAGCAGTTCGAT
>JANYBT010000074.1 GCA_025360645.1 Acidobacteriaceae bacterium
CGCCGCCATGATGGTGGACCATGTGGGTGAGACCGCTATGTCTGATCGCATCAAGAATGCGGTGGCCACAGTCATCAAAGAAGGCAAGGTTCGCACCTATGACATGATGCGCATCCCAGGCGGCGCCAAGTCCCTCAGCCAAGGCGCAGTCAGCACGGTACAGATGACCGACGCGATACTAGAGAGGCTGTAAGTCTGAGGACCGCATGACCACAACCGCCGGCTTCCACGGCAAAGACGTCCGATCCGATCTTCACGTCGCCTTCGAGCCGCGCGAGACCGGCGGCATCCAAATCGCATTGGAGTCGCGCGTCGCCCCCTACTATGGCGACGGCCTGCGCGCCCAGATCCACGACGTTCTGGTTACTCTCGGCATTGAGCATGCACAACTCACCGTGCACGACGAAGGCGCGCTCCCCTTTGTCGTCGGCGCCCGAATTGAGGCGGCGGTCAAGCGCGCTGGTTTGGCCAGCGAGAAATCCTGGCTCCCGGAACCCGCCACGCATCCCTCCGCTTCCGCCCGCGACCGCGTCCGCCGCTCCCGCCTCTACCTCCCCGGCTCCGAACCCAAGTACTTCATCAACGCCGCCCTGCATGGACCCGACGCCATCATTCTTGACCTGGAAGACTCGGTGCATCAGCAGGAAAAGGACGCTTCCCGCCTGCTGGTCCGCAACGCTCTTCGCGCCGTGGATTTTGGACTCTGTGAGCGCATAGTGCGCATCAACCAGTTGCCGCTGGGCCTGGTGGACCTGGCTGCAATCATCGCCGAGCAACCCGACCTCATTCTGCTTCCCAAGACCGAATATGCCGAACAAGTGCAGTCGGTGGACCAGGCCATCGCGGAACTGAAGCGCCGCCACAAACTCAGCCGCGACTTTTGGTTGATGCCCATCCTCGAGTCTGGCCTGGGCATCGAAAACGCTTTCGCCATCGCCTCAGCCAGTCCCAATGTCGTCGCCATCACTATCGGCTTGGAAGACTACACCGCCGATCTTGGCGTGGTGAAAACGGTGACGGGCAGCGAGTCGCTCTACGCCCGTGGTCGCTTGGTCAACGCTGCCCACGCCGCCAGAGTCCAAGCCATTGATTCCGTTTGGGGAGACGTTGGCGACCGCGAAGGCCTCCGCCGCTGGTGCGAAAGTTCCCGTGCCCTGGGGTTCGACGGCATCGGCTGCATCCACCCCTCGCAGATTGCCATCGCTCACCAAGCCTATGCGCCGTCGCAAGCTGAAATTGAGAAGGCCCAAAGCATCGTTGCCGCCTTCGAAGAAGCTCAGCACAAAGGCCTGGGCGTGGTCAGCCTGGGATCGAAGATGATCGATCCACCAGTGGTGCAGCGCGCCCTGAAGCTCGTAGCCCGTGCGAAAGCGATGGGGAAAGTGCAATGACAATCACAGAGACTGGCAAACTCGAACTCGCGCAAAACGCAGCCGGACGCCGCGTCCCCACCATCGTCAATGGCCGCGCACAAACTCCCTATGCCGGCATCGGTGGCCATTCCCCCACTGGATGCAAAGCAGCGCCCCCGGTCCGCTCCAGCAAAGACTATCCGGAAAATGGCGACAAGCGCGTCCCCGATTTGGAAACCGCGCTCCGCCAATGCGGCCTGCGCGATGGCATGGTCATCTCCAGCCATCACCACTTGCGCGACGGCGACAAAGTCGCTCTCTTGGCCCTGGATGCCGCGGCCCGCATCGGCGTCAGAGACCTAATGTGGTTCCCCAGTGCCTCGTTCCCTTCGCAGAAGTCCGCCATCGATCTTATGGATTCTGGCGTCGTGCACCACATTGAAGGCTCGATGAATGGGCCCTTGGGCGACTACTGCACCCAGGGCAAAATGCGAGGCATGGGCGTGTTGCGCTCCCACGGCGGACGCTGGCAGGCCATTCAGGATGGCGAAGTGCACATCGATATCGCCGTCATCGCCGCTCCCACCGCCGACTTTTTCGGCAACGCCGACGGCTCCCACGGCAAGTCGGCTTGCGGTTCTCTCGGGTTCGCCCTCGCCGATTCTATTTACGCCGACCGTGTCATCGTCGTCACCGACAATCTGGTACCTTTCCCCTGCATCCCCTGGCAAATCCAAGGCAACAATGTGGATTACGTGGTCGAGGTCCCTTCCATCGGCGACCCCGCCAAAATTGTCTCTGGCACCACCCAAATTACTCGCTCGCCCGACCGCTTGCTGATCGCGGATTATGTGGCCCGCTTTGTCCGCGACACGGGAATCATGCGCGATGGCTTTTCTTTTCAAGCGGGTGCCGGTGGCATCACGCTCGCTTTCGTAGACTATCTGCGCCGCATGATGAAGGACGCTGGCGTGAAGGCCCGTTTTGTTCGCGGTGGCTCAACAAAATATCTAGTGGAGTTGCTGCAGGAAGGATTGACCGACTACATTCTCGACGGTCAGACCTTCGACCTTGACGGCGTGAAGTCCATTGCCAGCGATCCCCGCCACGTCGCCACCTCGCCCTTCACGTCGTACAACTACCATGGCAAGGGCAACTTCGCATCGCTCATCGACGTAGTGGTGCTCGGAGCCACCGAGGTGGACGTCAACTTCAACGCCAACGTCGTCACCCACTCTGACGGACGCCTGCTGCACGGCATCGGAGGCTGGCAGAACTGTCTGTTCGCGGGATGCACCATCCTCGCCGTCCCATCCTTCCGCGACCGCATTCCGGTGATTGTTGACGAAGTGACCACCCTGACCGGTCCCGGCGAGTTGATTGATGTAATCGCTACCGAGCGCGGCATCGCCATTAACCCGCGTCGCCAGGACCTGATGGATGCCGCGCGCGGCTCCGGCCTCCCCATTCGCCCCATTCAAGACATCAAGGCGGAGGTTGAGAAAATCTGCGGCGGGAAGCCGGCGCGCCCAAAACTCGGAGATCGCGCCGTCGCGGTCGTCAAATGGGTGGACGGCACGCTGCTAGACAGCGTCTGGCAGGTGGATTAGCGGCTACAAACAGAATGGCTTAATCTGGCAACTGCCAACTGACAACCGGCAACTGGCCCCGAATGGGTTTGCCTTACCCCGTGTTACCCTGTGTCCCCTGTGGTAGTTGCCTTGCCGCCCCCAGCCCTCAACTCACCCGCCCAAAATACTCTCCCAACGCCTGCCCGGTGTACGACTTCTTCACCTTAGCCACTTGCTCGGGCGTGCCTTGCGCGACGATTCGTCCACCTTCTTCTCCGCCCTCCGGCCCCAGATCAATGATCCAATCGGCATTCCGGATCACGTCCAGATTGTGCTCAATGATGATCACGCTATTGCCCAGGTCGGTGAGACGGTGCAGCACTTCCAGCAGCTTCTTCACGTCATCAAAGTGCAACCCGGTCGTCGGTTCGTCCAGCAAGTAGAGCGTCTTCCCGGTCTGACGTTTGCTCAACTCGCGCGCCAGCTTGATGCGCTGCGCCTCCCCGCCGGAAAGAGTGACTGCGGATTGACCAAGATGAATGTAACCCAGCCCAACATCCGCCAACGTTTGCAGTTTCTGCCGCGCCTGCGGAATGTTCTCCAGAATCGTCAGCGCATCCGACACCGGCGACTCCAGCAAATCGGCGATCGAACACCCGTTGTAGCGCACAGCCAGAGTTTCCTGGTTGTAGCGGCGGCCTCCGCATACCTCGCACAGCACGTACACATCGGGCAGAAAATTCATTTCAATGCGCCGCTGCCCCTCGCCTCGGCAGGCTTCGCACCGTCCTCCGCTAACGTTGAACGAAAATCGCCCGGCCTTGTAGCCGCGCTCTCGCGATTCGGGCAACATGGCATAGATGTCACGAATCTGGCTGAACATCCCGGTGTACGTCGCCGGATTCGAGCGTGGCGTCCGCCCAATCGGCGATTGATCAATGCGGATGACCTTATCCACTTCTTCGGCACCCGTAATTGCCTTGTGTTCGCCCGGCGCCTCGCGGGAGCGATACAGCTTCTGCGCTAGAGCGCGATACAGAATGTCATTGACCAGAGTCGACTTGCCCGAGCCTGAAACGCCCGTCACCACGGTGATCACGCCCAGTGGAAACGAGACGTCCAGGCTCTTGAGATTATTTTCCCGCGCCCCCAGGATTGTGATGGCTGCCCCGGTCGTCGCCCGCCGCTGGTCCAGCATCTCGATGCGGGTTCGGCCCGCCATGTAAGCGCCGGTAAGCGAGCGCGGCTCCCGCTCAATCTCCGCCGGCGTGCCCGCCGCCACCAGTTCGCCGCCGTGCCTTCCCGCCCCGGGCCCCAGGTCAATCACATAATCGGCGCGGCGGATCGTCTCTTCATCGTGCTCCACCACCAGCACGGTGTTGCCGAGGTCGCGCAGTTCCGTCAGCGCGTGCAGCAACCGCCCGTTGTCGCGATGATGCAGACCAATCGAAGGCTCATCGAGCACATACAGCACCCCGCGCAGCCGCGACCCAATCTGCGTGGCCAGGCGGATCCGTTGACCTTCGCCGCCCGACAAACTCGCCGCCGACCGGCTCAGCGAGATGTAGCCCAACCCGACTCTGGCCAGAAACTGCAAGCGCTCGGTGATCTCGTGCACGATTCGGCCCGCAATCGTCTCTTCCCGCCCTTTCAGTTTGATTTTCTGCGCAACCTCCAGCGCCCGCGATACTGGCAGCGCGGTGAAATCCGCAATCGACATCCCTGCCACCTTCACTGCCAGGCTTTCCGGCCGCAACCGCTTGCCTTTGCACGCCGGACACTGCGTCGCCGACATGAAGTCCAACAAATACTCGCGGTAGGTATCGGAGGTGGACTCCTCCTGCACTTGCCGCAGATGCCCGATCACGCCCTTGAACCCGGTTTTGCTGCGCCCGCTCTCTCCGTAGAAAATCAAGTTTTGGATCTTGTCTGGAAACTCCTCCACTGATGTTGTCAGATCAAACCCATGCGCCTGTGCCGCTAACTGCAAACCATGGACCAGGTTCTGTGAACTTGAGCCCGGCCCGAGCGCTCCATCCAACAGCGGCTTTGACCAGTCGTTGATCAGCTTGGCCGGATCAAAATCATATTTGCTGCCCAGGCCATGGCATTCGGGACACGCCCCATAGGCGCTGTTAAACGAAAACGAACGCGGCTCCAACTGGGGAACGTCGATGCCACAATCTGGACACGCTAGTTTTGAGGAGTACAGCGTCTCCTCTCCATTCACCACCGCCACCTGTACCAGTCCGCCCGCGAGCTTCATTGCCAGCGCCACTGCCTGCTCCAGCCGCTGCTCAAAACCGGACTTCACCAGCAGGCGGTCAATCACCACTTCGATGGTGTGGTTCTTGCGTTTGTCGAGCGCCAGATCGTCTTCCAGGCTGACCAGTTCGCCGTCCACTCGCGCCCGCGCGAAGCCGTGCTCCACCAACTTCTCCATCTCTTTTTTGAACTCGCCTTTGCGTCCGCGCACAATCGGCGCCAGGATCATGACCCGCTCGCCGGGAGCCAGCGCACTGGCTCGCTGCACAATCTGCTCCGCCGACTGCCGGGTGATGGCCTGTCCGCAGTTGGGGCAATGCGGCACCCCTACGGACGAAAACAGCAATCGCAGGTAGTCGTAGATTTCTGTGATTGTGCCCACGGTCGAGCGCGGGCTTCGGCTGGTGGTCTTTTGCTCGATGGAGATGGAAGGGCTCAGTCCATCAATCGCATCCACGTCGGGACGCTCCATCTGGTCCAGGAATTGTCGTGCATAGGCCGACAGCGTTTCGACATATCGCCGCTGCCCCTCGGCATAGATCGTGTCGAACGCCAGCGACGACTTCCCCGACCCGCTCAGTCCCGTAATCACGGTCAGCGAGTTGCGCGGAATTTCCACGTCGATGTTCTTCAGGTTATGCTGGCGCGCCCCGCGCACCGAGATCTTGGTAATCGCCATCCGCTGAACAGTCCAATGCGAGGAAGGGTCCCCAGAAGGTTCTAGAGTGGTGGGACACAGCTCTACTTGCGTATCCTAGCGGCCAAACCAGGCGTGCGTCAAACGAATCTGCGGACTCCGAGCGCAACGTTTGCTTTTTTCAGCCTCGGGCCCGACGCCCGCGCCACCCGTCTATCGCGGAGGAGGCTGCGGCGGCTGCCCCGGTTGGTTCTGATCGCGAAGCTGCTGCAGGATCTGTTCTGGCGATTTCGGCGGTTGAAATGGCTGCGTCCCCGCCTGGGGCGGAGGAATTTCCTGGGCTCCAGGATTCTCCGGATTCTCCGGCTGCTGCTCCTGGTCTTGCTGTTCCGCCTGGTCGTCTGGATTCTGGGTATCGTCCGGAGCCGCATTGTCGTCGCCTTCCGGCTGTCCCGGCTGTACCCCAGGTGCTCCCGGATTGCCATTCTGGGGCGGGATAAACCGAGGCTGGGGCGCCGGGTAAACTGGTTGCCCTGGTGTCGCGGGACGCGCTCCCGCAGGAGCCGCTCCCTTCGGCAGCAGTATCACTTGCGCTAGCGCGTTCGGGTCGCTGGCCGTTCCCACCACCATGTAGTTGAAGTTGGTGCCATTCAGCAGGCTCGCCATCACGTCCCGCGCCGGCCCCGGCCCCAACTGCACCGCCACGCGTTCATTGCCGCCCGTCGAGGTCTCGATGACTGCCCCGGTGCGCTTATGCACCTCCCGCAGAATGTCCGCCAGGGTCGAATTGTGCGCCACGATGGTCAACAGGCCATTCTGATAACTCACCTGCGGCGCCGTCGCCGGCAACTGGTCCAACGGGATTTGCGGAAGCGGCCCCGCGGGAACATACGACGGCAAGGGCGCCAAAGTTTTCGCTTTCGCTTTGCGGGTGTGGGTATCCGCCTGAGCGCAAGTCAGTCCAACCAGCACCGTCACCACAATCAGCCCTGTGCGCAGTATCATTTCCATTCCCCGCTCCCGGCATTCCGCCGATTCCCTGTCTTTATTGGAACGCTCGGCCCTGTAAAAATTGTACGCCCGAATCCACTATTTTTTCTTGCGCCGGCCCCGCAACGGTCGGGGCCTTCCAGACATCGTAGAATAGTAAGAAGCTTTGCATTGTGAGGAAGACCTATGCTCCGCAACATGAGCCACCCGGGTTCGCCGTCAAGGTTGTTGGTTCTCGCCCTCGTTTTAGGCGGCCTGTTGTGGACCGTTCCCACTGGCGCCCAGACCTGCCAGACTTCCGCTGAAATGGACGGCGCGACCCGCTCCGCATTGGATTCGGCGGCCCACCGGATCTTCGACATGGGTTCCCGCGGCGACACGGCCGCATTGAAACAGAACGCCATCCCTTCGCTCGCCGCCGATTTTTCCGGCATCGCGGCTGCGGTCGCTGACAATCAGGCCGCTTTCACTGGCGCCCAGGCCACCTCTCGCTCCATTTTCCTGCTGCAAGCGCCCAGTTCTGGTGCGCCCGGCTCTGGTGCGGCCAGTGGATCCGAGTTTCTCTGCGGCGTCTTCGGCAGCCTCGGTCAAACTTCCGGCAGCTCCGTATTCGTGATTCCCAATCTGCCCGCTGGCAAGTACGGAATCGTTATCCTCGATGTCAAAGGGCCGCAGGGTGCCTACACCCTCTCCCTGGTCTTGCAACAGTTGGATTCGCAGGTGAATTCGCAGTTGAATAACTGGAAGCTCGGCGGCTTTTATCCCAAGCTGGCGCAGGTCTCCGATCACGACGGCCAATGGTTCCTGGAGCGCGCCCGGGAGTATAAAGCCAAGTCGCAGAACCACAACGCCTGGTACTACTATCTGGAGGCGCGTGACCTGCTGGCGCCGCTGTCCTTCATCAGCACCCTGGCCACCGATAAGCTGTATGACGAGGCCCAGGCAGTGAAGCCCGCCGACCTGCCTTCGTCGGCCGCGCCCATGGCCCTCGCTGCGGGTGCTGGCAAAACCTACAAGGTCACCGCGCTGTTTCCCCTGGTGGTGGGAGGCCAGTTCGACTTGGTAGTGAAGTACGACGCGGCCGATGTCTCCAATTCAGCCCTGACCTTCGCGGAAAACTCCAGGGTCATGAAAGCGCTGCTCGCGAAGTATCCCGAAGTGCGCGACGCCTTCGATGCGGTGGTAGCCCGCGCCGTGGAACCCTCGGGCCGGGACTACGGCTCCATGCTGCAAATGAAAGACATCAAGTAGAGAATTGGCCGAGGTCCCGCGTGGAATGAGTAGCTCCGTTGCCCGGCTCAAATTCCGATGGATGCCCGGCTCAAAGCCCGATGAACTTGTCCCTGTCGAGCGGGTCCGGTAGCGGACACGTCTCGTACTTCCCAAACAGCCGATAGCGAAATCGCGCCACTAGACCGTACACCGCATCCCGCAGCACTCGCGGAATTGCGTAACCGGCCGCGCTCAGCTTCCACCAGCCGCCGAGTCGCCCAGCCGCATAGAGCGCCGCTGACGACTTAGTGAACACTCGCTCGGACGCCTCTCCGTAATTCGCAACCACGCATACGGTTTGCAAATTGTCGGCATCCAGCCCGTGGCGCTGCAGCACGGAACGGGCGGCGGCACTTTGCAGCGGCGCAAAGCGAAACTGGTCGCGGCGGTCGTCCCGTCGGCCGTCGCCCCGGTCCTCGCCCCGGTCGTCGCCCCGATCACGACGCAGCAAGAACCGCACCGTCCCATTGCAAAGCGCGCACATGCCGTCGTAAAGAACGAGAGTATGCGGAATTGCGCCGGGATCCATGCTTGTTCGAAATTGTAGCCCTACGCGCGGTAGGAAGCGGCGAGGCAGGGCCTAGACCTCCATCACTTCTTTCTCTTTCGCCCGGCTCATGTCTTCCATCTTGCGAATTTCGTCGTCGGTCAACTTTTGAATTTCGTCGAGCGACCGCTTCTCTTCATCCTCGGTGACCTTCTTATCCTTCATCGCCTTCTTGATCGCGTCATTGCCGTCGCGGCGAATGTTGCGGACCGCGGTGCGGTGTTCTTCCAGAATTTTGTTCAGGTGCTTCACCATGTCTTTGCGGCGGTCTTCGGTCAGCGGCGGCACCGGCACGCGAATCACCTTGCCATCGTTCATCGGGTTCAGGCCCAGATCGGCGGTGCGAATGGCTTTCTCAATCGCCCCCAGCGAGGTGGGATCGAACGGCTGCACCGTAATCAGTTGCGGCTCCGGCGCGTGCACCTGGGCAATCTGATTCAGCGGCATCTGCGAGCCGTAGTACTCCACGCTCACCGTATCCAGCATGTGCACCGAGGCCCGCCCCGTGCGCAGCGACGCCATCTCGCGGCGGAAGTCCTCCACCGCTTTCTCCATCCGCGTTTTCAGGTTCAGGTATGTATCTTTTAGGGCGGGAATTGCAGCGATACCAGCTTGAGCCATCGTCAGCCCCACGTTGAATGAGATAGTGTTGTCAAAACCAAGAATTATAAACCCGAATGTGTGCGCAAGCCTAGGCGCTTACCCTAGGCGCTTACCCTAGGCACTGACCAGCGACCCGATCTTTTCGCCGGTCACCACTCGCTTGATATTGCCATGCCGGTTCAGATTGAAGACGATGATGGGCAGGTTGTTGTCTTTGCACATCGAGATGGCGGTCGAGTCCATCACCTTCAGTCCCTGCCGCAAAACTTCCATGTAGCTGATCTCGGCGAACTTCTTCGCATCTTTGAACACCATGGGATCGGCGTCGTAAATGCCATCCACCTTGGTGGCTTTCAAAATCGCGTCGGCCTTGATCTCCATAGCGCGCAGCGAAGCCGCCGTGTCCGTCGAAAAATAAGGGTTGCCGGTGCCTCCGGCGAAAATCACGATCCGTTCCTTCTCCAGGTGGCGAATGGCGCGGCGCCGGATAAACGGCTCGGCGACCTGGTTCATCTCAATCGCCGATTGCACCCGGGTGTGGACCCCCTGCTTTTCCATCGCATCCTGCAACGCCAGCGCATTGATGACCGTGGCCAGCATGCCCATGTGGTCGGCGGAAACGCGGTCCATGTCTTTGGCCTGCTGCGCCACGCCGCGAAAAAAATTGCCGCCTCCCACCACGATGGCGATCTGAATGCCGAGGGCGTGAACGTCCGCCAGTTCGGCTGCCACCTCGTGGATCCGGATGGGGTCAACCCCAAAGCCCTGCGTCGCCGCCAGAGCTTCCCCGGAAAGTTTGAGCAGAATGCGCTTGAAGATGGGAGAGGACATGCAGAGTGTAGTCTAGCATTGGAGTAGAGGAATCGCCCCCGCGCTCCCAGTCCCGTCCCATCGCGCCTGAACACGCCGCCCCCTCCCGAGTTTGTCGCCCTGAGTGAAGCGAAGGGCCTGCTGTCCTCTGCGGGGAGGCGCTGCGATATATTTTGGAGCATCCCCTGGACGAATAAACTCCTTGACATCCGCCACCCCACGGCTCACAATTCTACTCACCACACTGGGGGTTTGGAACTGATCCGAATTACCCCAATCCTCTAAAGGAGGACGCTCGTGACTTCCACTCGCACGCACTTCAGCAGCCCCGCACAGATCGCCTTACAATGCCTTCTCATCGTCTCTGCTAATAT
>JANYBT010000079.1 GCA_025360645.1 Acidobacteriaceae bacterium
CGCTGGTGAATGCGTGCAACCAGAAGAACAACCGCGAGCCAGTGATGAGCCTGGACGAGACTGCGGTGCGCGAGGCCCTGGACGGACTGCAGCAGCAACGCCTGGCTGGCCCCGCCCGCGCTCTTTTGAATTCTACCTAGGGTATCCGGTTCGCGGAGACACAGATGGTGGGTGCCCGCCGCCGAGCGATGCTGTCATAATGACATCATGGCGCGTGTTTTCCTGGATGATCGCTGGCTTCCGAAGTCGGTGATCTGCCTACGCGACTACGGCTTGAACAAGTTCTCGCTCGACCTGGTCGCGGGAATCACGGTCGGACTGGTGGCGCTCCCGCTGGCCATGGCTTTCTCGATTGCCTCGGGTCTGGCCCCGCAGGCCGGAATCTACTGCGCCATCGTCACCGGGTTGCTGATCTCGCTGCTGGGCGGTTCTAAAACGCAGATCGGCGGGCCTACGGGCGCATTTGTTGTCGTGATCGCGGGCATCGTTGAGGCGCATGGCGTAGATGGCTTGTTCATGTGCACCGTGATGGCTGGATTGCTACTCATCCTGATGGGAGCGACCGGCATGGGTGCGGCGGTGAAGTTCATTCCGCGGCCGATCGTGGTGGGCTTCACCAACGGCATTGCCATCCTCATCGCCAGCACCCAGGTGAAAGACCTTTTCGGACTGCAACTGGACAAAGTGCCGGGAGTGTTCTGGTTGCGCATGGAGGCGCTGGCGCGGAACTTCCACACATTGAGTTTCGAAGCCTCGCTTCTGGGCATGGTGACGATAATTGTGCTGGTGGGGTGCCGCATGATTTCGATTCGGATTCCTGGCCCCATCGTCGCCCTGCTCGGAGCGACCGCGGCGGTCTTCTTTTTGAAGCTGCCGGTGGAAACCATTGGCACGCGCTTTGGGGGAATCCCCAGCGGGATGCCTCATCTGCATCTCCCCGTCTTTCGCGCCGACCTGATCCATAGCCTGCTCGGACCCGCAGTGACCGTGGCGATGCTGGGTGCGATCGAATCGCTGATGTCGGCCGTGGTATCGGACCGCATGAGCAACGACCACCACAACCCCAACATGGAGTTGATCGCGCAGGGCGTGGCCAATGTAGCGTCGCCGATGTTTGGAGGCCTGCCCGCTACCGGGGCCATCGCGCGCACGGCAACCAACATTCGCGCCGGAGCGCAGTCTCCGGTAGCGGGCATCATCCACTCGCTGACGCTGCTGTGTGTGCTGCTCTTTGCGGCGCGCCTGGTGAGCTATGTGCCCATGGCCGTGCTGGCGGGGATCCTGATGGTGGTGTCTTACAACATGGGCGAGTGGCGCGAGATCCCTCAACTCCTCAAGCTAACCAAGACTGACATTAGCGTGTGGTTGGTGACGTTTCTGCTCACCGTGTTTGCCGACCTTACCGTGGCGGTGGAGGCGGGCATGATTCTGGCCGCACTGCTGTTCATCAGCCGCGTAGCTGCAACCACCACGGTGTCGCAGGTCACGGATGACTACATTGAAGATGGCCGGGTGCACATCCTGCAGGACAAAGACATTCCCTACTACGCCACCATTTTTCGCATTCACGGACCGTTCCTCTTTGGCGCAACCGACAAGATTGCGGCCATCACCCAGAACCTGCATGAGCTGCCGCCGGTGGTGATTTTGCGCTTGCGAAACATGACGGCGATTGACGCGACCGGGCTGTTCGCGCTGCAAGAACTGGCGCGCGAACTGCAAGCCACCCAGCGCACTTTGATTTTCTGCGGAGCGCGCGAACAACCGCGCAAGGCGATCGCGCAGGCGGGACTAGAGGAAGTGATCGGTCTGGAAAACATCTGCGACAACGTGCAAGCCGCGCTCTACCGAGCCGAAGACGTATTCGAGAAAATCCAGGCCAGTCCGATCACCGGGGAGAGGTAACGCTAGCCTAAGCCGCCAGCAGGTCTCGTAGGCTCGCGATGTCCTCCGGCCCGGTGCCGCAGCAGCCGCCAATCCAACTCGCGCCCGCCTCCCGCCAAGTGTTGGCGAGCTGCACAAATGCGCCGCC
>JANYBT010000011.1 GCA_025360645.1 Acidobacteriaceae bacterium
GCTGGCCTTGCCCCGATTGTGTGGACAGTGTGTGAGTGCATGAGGCATGGGTATTTTTAGTTGAGTTGCGTTTCAAAGTCCACAGGGGAACGATAACCGAGAGCGCTGTGGAGCCGCGCGCGGTTGTAAAAGACTTCAATCCATTCAAAGATGGCGACCCGCGCCTCGGCGTGGGTGGCGAACTGGCAGCGATGCACCAGTTCCCGTTTGAGGCTGCTCCAGAAGCTTTCCATGGCGGCGTTGTCATAGCAGTTGCCGCGGCGGCTCATGCTGGGGATGACGCCCGCCGCCGCCAATTTTTGCCGGTAAGCTTCACTGGCGTATTGAACGCCGCGGTCCGAATGATGCACCAAACCGGCGGGTGGCCGCCGTTGCTGCGACGCCATGTCCAATGCCGCCAGTGGCAGCGTGGTCGCCAACGAGTCCCCCATCGCCCAGCCCACGCACCGCCGGGTGCAGCGATCTAAAACGCCGGCCACATACAGGAAGCCCTCATCCGTTTTGACATAAGTGATGTCGGCCACCCACACGGTGTTCCGCTGACCTGGGGCGGCGGCGCCACGCAGGCGATTGGGCGCGATGGGCAGGTCATGGTTACTGTCCGTCAAGCTCACGGGGCGGAAGCGGCGGCGGGCTTGACTGCGCAGACGCGCCGCCCGCATGCGTCGGGCTACCCGATGCCGCCCACAGGGCTGGCCGTGTTGCTGTAGCCAACGATGCACGCGTGGACTCCCGTAAGTCTCGCGGCTTTCCAGATGGGCCTGACTGATGAGCGGCCACAACGCGGCATTGGCCTGCGCCCGGACGCCCGGTTCACGGCGCGCCCATGCATGATAGCCGCTGCGGGTGACGGCCAGCGTCGCGCACAACTGGTCAATGGCGTATTCGGGTTGCATGGCTTTTATCCGTTCAAACCGCTGCCGGGTGGTTCGGAGATTATACCCAAGGTTTTTTTTAGAATGTCCCGCTGCTGCACCATCCGGTGCAGCTCCCTTTGCAGCCGCCGGTTCTCAGCTTGCAGCGCCTCCAGCGTGCCGGCCACCTGGCCAGCCGGCAGAGCTTTGAACTTCTGCTTCCACTTTTGCAGGCTCTGCACATTGAGGCCCAGTTCCAAGGCCACTTGCCGGGCAGACTTGCCGGACAACAGCCAGGGCTCAACCGTCGAGCGTTGGAAAGCTTCGTCGTAGCGTTTGTATTTACGGGGCGGGGCGGGGGTGTTTTCGTTGTTGTTCATGTGTGATCCCTAGCTCACACAATCACACATCTCCTGTCCACACAATCGGGGCAAGGCCAGGGCGTTGTCGCGATATTGCGCTCCCGGATGTCCTTTCGCCAAGTCCGCTGCGTGGGCCGCGATTTTGTAGGTAATCACACCGTCCTTAACGTCCTTTTTGTTGGGCAATCCCAAATGCTCTTTCGGGGTCACGTAACACAGCATCGCGCAGCCATACCAGCCGATCATCGCCGCGCCGATGCCGCTGGTGATGTGGTCGTAGCCGGGCGCGATGTCGGTGGTGAGCGGTCCGAGCGTGTAGAACGGCGCTTCGCTGCACCACTCGAGTTGCTTGGCCATGTTTTCCTCGATCATGTGCATGGGCACGTGGCCCGGACCTTCGTTCATCACTTGCACGCCTTTGGCCCACGCGCGCTTGGTGAGTTCGCCTTGCACTTCGAGTTCGCCGAATTGCGCCTGGTCGTTGGCGTCGGCAATCGAGCCCGGGCGCAGACCGTCGCCGATGCTGAACGAAACGTCATACGCGGCCATGATGTCGCAGATATCATCCCAGTGGGTGTAGAGGAAATTCTCCTGGTGATGTGAGAGACACCATTTGGCCATGATGCTACCGCCGCGCGAGACGATGCCGGTCATGCGGTTCGCCGTGAGCGGCACGAAGCGCAGCAACACTCCGGCGTGAATGGTGAAGTAATCCACGCCTTGCTCGGCCTGCTCGATGAGGGTGTCGCGGAAAATCTCCCATGTGAGGTCCTCGGCCTTGCCGCCGACTTTTTCGAGCGCCTGATAAATCGGCACAGTGCCGATGGGCACGGGCGAGTTGCGGAGAATCCATTCGCGCGTGGCGTGGATGTTCTTGCCGGTGGAGAGGTCCATGACGTTGTCCGCGCCCCACTTGGTGGCCCAGCGCATCTTCTCGACTTCCTCTTCGATGCTGGACGCAACGGCGCTGTTGCCGATGTTGGCGTTGATCTTCACGAGGAAGTTGCGGCCGATGATCATCGGCTCGTTCTCCGGGTGATTGATGTTGACCGGGATGATGGCGCGGCCGGCGGCGACTTCGGCGCGGACGAATTCGGGGGTGATCTCGGCGGGAATGCGTTGCGGGAACCGGCGGAAGACGGAGGGAGAGTAATCAGTATTCAGTGGGGCAGGGTTCAGTGAAAGCTGCGCGGAACCGGCGTGCTGTTTGTGCAGGTCGTCGCGAACAATGTCCTTCGCCATGTTGGCAATCTTCGTGCGGCCCATGTTTTCGCGGATGGCGATGAATTCCATCTCGGGCGTGATGATTCCTTGGCGCGCATACCAAAGCTGCGTGACGGGATGACCTTTGCTCGCGCGGAGCGGGCGGCGGCGCTGACCAAGCAGACCGGGAAATTCCACCAACCGATTCTTCTCCGCCTGGCTGGCGTATTCGGCGAGCTTGCCGGAAAGATAGCCGTTGTCCTGCGGCTTCACCTCGCGACCTTCGTAGGCCACAACGTCGCCGCGCGCGCGAATCCAATTGGCCCGCAGCGCGGGCAAGCCTTCGTCAGACGTCCCGCTGAAACCCGGATCGCCCCACGGCCCGGAGCAATCATACATGCGCACCGGTTTGTTGGGTTCGACTGTGTCGTTGAAAGACGTCGGCGCGAGTTCGACTTCGCGCATCGGCAC
>JANYBT010000095.1 GCA_025360645.1 Acidobacteriaceae bacterium
TCTTTCTGACGAAGAAGTGATCGAGCACCTCACCCAGGTGAAGGGCGTCGGGGTTTGGACCGCGCAGATGTTTCTGATGTTCACGCTGAAACGGACCAACGTCCTGCCCACGGGCGACTTCGGCATCCAAATGGCGATCAAGAAACAGTACAACAAGCGCAAACTGCCCAAGCCTGTGCACATGGAGAAGATCGCGAAACCGTGGGAGCCTTATCGCAGCATCGCTTGCTGGTATTTGTGGCGAAGTCTGGATATTAAGACTGTGTAGAGGAAGGGCCGTAGCCACCCTTCGACGTCGGTTAGAGCAGGCTCCGGACGCGAAGGTTCATGAAAGAAACTCAAGAAGCAAGCCCTCCGGTGCTCTCATCGAATTGGGTGATTTTCCTGCTGCTGTTGTATTCTAGAGCGTTCGCAACCCGCGTCGAGCGGTGCTTATCCACGGTCAAGAAGAATGCCTGAGCAAAAAATCCGTGTGCTGGTAGCCAAACCGGGCCTCGATGGACATGATCGAGGCGCCAAGGTGATTGCCCGCGCGCTGCGCGATGCCGGCATGGAGGTCATCTATACCGGCCTGCGCCAGACTCCGGAGATGATTGTGAGCGCCGCCGTGCAGGAAGATGTGAACGTCATCGGGCTGTCGATTCTTTCGGGCGCGCACAACGCCATCGTCCCGCGCGTCCTGGAACTGCTGCGCCAGAAGGAAATGACCGACGTCATGCTGATTGTCGGCGGCATCGTGCCCGACGAAGACGCCGCCGCTCTCAAGAGCCAGGGTGTGGCGGCGGTCTTCCAACCCGGCGCCTCCCTGGAGGCCATCGTCACCTTTATTAAGGGTGCGGTGCCAGTGGGATAGAGGTGCCGCCAATCTTCTTCAACATCTCCACGTGCTCGCGACCAGGGGCCAGCAACGTCACTCGAACGTTTCCTGCATCTGTCTGATTGAAGAAGAAGCTGTTGAGATCCGGCCACTCATTCCAGTGTCGAGATAACTGCCCGTCCCAAGCTCGAAGTTCGATGAAGCCTTGGTGTGCCCACTGAGGCAAGAGCTGGCGGACATCGATGTCCGGTACGTTATACGTTTCTCCCAGTTGAACCGACTTGTAGTGAAGTTCCTGGCCGAGTGAGTGAGTCGCCAAATCTGCGAAGAATCGATTCATGAAGTTCTCATCGGAGGTCATATCCTAACCTATATGAATTGTGTGGATCGGTTTTTTTTCTAATACCTTTTCGCTGACGGCGGGCCGCCTTGACGTTGCGCTTCACTAATTTGGCTTTCTCAAGTGGAGCAAACGTGGGTCGGCGACCGCGATCAGCGTGCTCTCACATCAATTTGAGGTCACTTGCGTACAAGCGCGTCAAGGGTTCCCCTGGAAGCGCGACAGGTCGCGGCGTACATAGCCTGGGGCGGACCGGTTGCGGGTGCAGGCTAAACAAGATAGGTCTTTAATGACGCGACCGCGATGCACGGGATCGCAACTCTTCTGCGGCACGGAACCAATCCTCATGCGGTGACCCATGCGGACAGCCTCTGGCTTGCCAGAGTTCGTGCGCGAGAGCCGCGATTTCAGCATATCCGAAGGCGGCACTGCCGTGTCCAATCTTGGCCGCTTGACTGTGCTGATGAGCGTCTTGGGAGTGCTCGAGGGCTTGGCGTGAAAGCTCATGTCCGGTCAGGTGATCCTGTTTCCCCTGGTACTCAGCAACACTATGGGCATGTGCGGCTGCGTCGTGTAATTCCGCGGCTAGTTGGTGGTTCTCATACTGTGATCCCTTGTTATAACGAGTGGACATTTCCTGGGCTCCTTCTGCCTGAGTTGGTATCGGCTTACGTTGCATGTCTGTAAGCGTGATGGAAGTACTTTCTGGTCGTGACTAAGGTCAGGGTCCCCCTCTATTTGCCTGTCGTGTCTAATGTTCGGCGGCAGATGGGCGTGTGAAGCAAGTACGTTTCGTTACCAACGTTTCGTGCTCGGTCACCTCCCAAGGAAGGTAGTTAACCCTTCTGACGTGCACGCGGCAGACCAAACCCTCGGGGTGGGCGTTTGGTTATTAGCCGCGCCGGCAATCTTCCGTCAAAAACCTTCGGCCTTTGTCGTGCTCATACCGTAAGCTACTAATAAAAGGAGCCTAATGGCGGGTATTTCGATCCATAGTGTTCTTCAGCACTAACTGGCACACTGACAAACCCGGTTGGTAGTGCACGGCACTGCAAGTCGCAAAGGCGACGGAGGTTGTCGAATCACGGACCAGATAAATGTCATAGTGCAGCCAAACTACAGCAACGAGCGCGTGTTAAGGCACGATCTGGGGATGGCTGGTAGGGAAAACACGCTTCACAACTGCCCGGGAGGGCAACGACATGTTGACAAAAACTACGAACGTGGAAGGCTTCTCGATCCAAGCTACGGACGGTGAGCTTGGAGCCGTCAATCAGTTCTATTTCGACGATGAGACATGGGCCATCCGTTACCTCACGGTAGAATCCGGCGGCTGGCTTGGCGGCAGGCAAGTACTGATCTCGCCATTTGCCGTTGTCCATACGGACTGGCAAGCCAGGCGCTTGGATGTGGCGCTGACCAAAAAGCAGGTTGAGAACAGTCCCGACATCGACATGCACGTGCCCTTCTCCCGGCAGCACGAGGCCGCGTACCTAGGGTATTACGGGTACCCCTATTACTGGGGTGGTCCTTATCTGTGGGGCACAGGCTACTACCCAACGGGATTGGCTGTTCCGGCAGATGTGTCTAAGGAAGGGTTGGCGGACAGGATTCGGAAAGAGTCGAAGGATTCACATCTGCGCAGTACCGCAACCGTCACTGGCTACCACATTGAGGCGTCGGATGGTGAAATCGGCCATGTGGACGGGTTTGTATTTGACGATGCAGCCTGGGCTATCCGCTATATCGAGGTGGCAACGCGAAATTGGTGGCCAGGCAAGAAGGTGTTGGTTTCACCGGCGTGGATTGAACGGGTGAGCTGGACGGATTCCAAAGTCTACGTCGGCCTCTCCCGGGAAACCATCAAAAACTGCCCGGAGTACGTCGAGTCCATGCCGATCACTCGAGAGTATGAAACTGGGCTCTATTTACACTACGGCCGACCGCCATATTGGCTGCACGAAGCCGAACGCGAGTCCCGTTTTTCCCTGAGCGGCGTTTAGTTACAAGGCGCGGGAGTTACACTCCATGCGCCGTGGCAGCCCGAGAAAGGTTCGCCCCACGGTCGCGGCAAGGCAGAAAATTTCGGGATACGAATAGAACGGACCTTTTTATATGGTAATTGTTACCTAAGAAAGTGCCCCAAGGTGTTGGTAAAAATCACTGGAACGAAGGACGGCGAAAACCGGAAGGTCGAGACGATAGACCTTCAGTAAGAAGCCGAGGAGCCGTACCGGACCAGATACGGACGGCTCCTTTCCGCGCATCAGGCGCGCGCCAGCGGTAGTTGCTGAGCTTCCTCAAAAGCTTCAACGGCCAAGTCCGTATCTCAAGCCCTCCATTAGCTGACCGCCCTTTCGCAGCTTACCGACGATCCACTCCGGTTGTCCCCCAGCTTGACGCCATATCTGTACGCATCCTTGGGGGAGAATAGTCTCATGGGTCTCATCGATGTGCTGCTGGGCCGGCCGCTTGCGACCGAGGAAGAGAAGGCGGAACGAATAGGACCCGTCAAAGGGATTCCCATTTTCGGCCTGGATGCGCTCAGCTCCGCCG
>JANYBT010000096.1 GCA_025360645.1 Acidobacteriaceae bacterium
CCTTCAATCCATAGACGGCGTCGTTCAGTGCGGGCACCGGCGGAGTCGGCTGCGGGTTGGGCGCGGTCAGCGTCATCGACGTGCCGTTGTTTCCAAACCCGGTTACGGTGTACAAATCCAGACGGAAAGTGCTGTCCACGTAGGCCATGGTCAGAAGATCAGTGGCGACTCCCCGGTTCACAATCGCCATGCCCAACCTCGGTCCTGGAACGATCCCGTACAAGTGGTTTACCACTGCGGGATTGGCCTGGTATGCGGCAACCGTGGGGTAGCCCACCCCTGTCGGCGGCTGCCCTCCCACGTAACATGTAGTGGCGTCGCAGCCATAAATCGAATTGCCCGTCCCGCCGGTTGGCAGTTGCACCCCGCCCGTAGCAAGGCCATATCCCGCCAAACTCACGTCCCGCGCAATCTGGTCGAGCGCGGCACGCGCATTCTGCTGCAACTCGGCGCTTTGGCTGACCGCGTAGGTGGCATCCAGCGCTTTCGCAAACAGCATCACCGCCGCGCTCAACACCACCAACCCCAGCGCCATGCCCACCAGCATTTCCACTAGCGTGAAACCACCGCTGTCCCGCTCCGCTGGTTTCATCTGTACCTCGAAATATAGGCGGTCACCAAGTAGCTGCGGGGAATGTTGCCGGACGATGCTGCGGTGTATTGCACCGTTACGGTGATTTGCCGCAAGGATTGGCTCACCGAGCCATCCGGGTTGAGCAATTGCGTAATCGCAATGCGTCGTTGAAAGTTGTTGAGCGGCACCCGCACGTCGTCCGCCGTTCCCATCAATCCATCCGGCCCCGGCTGGGTCAAGCATGGGCTGGGCCCAGGGCACAGCGGATCGGTCACGTTTCCCTGCACATCGTCCGCGGTTGCCACCAGGCCATCGGGCCCGGGATCCAAAATGTTCTGCAAACCTGTCTGAAAGATTCCTGGAATCGTCGCAGTGTTCTGGATCTGGTCCCACGTGATCTGCGATGTATTCCGCGCGGTGAAGATACTCTCCAACGCTTCTACCGATAGCAGCTTAGCCAGGAGGTCTTCTTTGGCGCTGTGGGTGGAAGCGATTGCAATGGAAAATAGTCCCAGCACGCTGACCAGCCCCACTGTGAGCACCACCATCGAGATCATGGCCTCGATCACGCTGATACCGCTTTGCTGCTTGGCCCTGCTCCGTCTCATTGCTGCACCCATCGGTTCAGCCCGGTACGGTCTTCTTTGTACAGCCGCCATCCCCGCAAGCGGCCGCTGCCACCCATTAGGCTGATGGCTCGCGAACTGTACAGGTCATCGGCTCGCGCCAGATACACCACGCCATTGTTCAAGTTCATGTGGATATCGCGCGCCGATCCGTCCGGTTGGAAATAAATCTGGGTCGTCACTCCGCCATTCACGCCATAGTCGAATTGCACCGCGAGCCCGCCCACTCCAAAGCCGTCAGGCGAGGTCAAAGTTGTATTGGGGATCCCCGCCGCCGCCAGGAACTGCATGTCATAGGGAAGTAC
Organism: Acidobacteriaceae bacterium; assembly: GCA_025360645.1. Taxonomy (GTDB): domain Bacteria; phylum Acidobacteriota; class Terriglobia; order Terriglobales; family Acidobacteriaceae; genus JANYBT01. The sequence goes on from JANYBT010000096.1 coordinate 1,506, forward strand.
CGTCGTGGTCGCGCCGGTGCCGTCCACCACACCGTGATTTCCTCCGAGCAGTCGCTGCACCACCACCTGATTGTTTCCCAGCAAGGTCGCCAGATAGACCCGCCGCTCATCGACTGCCGCCTGCCGGCCTTGACGTAGCCGCATCAGCACCTGGTCATAGGCGGCATCCACTCGGGTGGCGCGCAGTATGGGTTGCACGCTCATAAATGTCATGCCGCTGATCACCATGAATATCATCAGCGCAGCCGCGGTTTCCAGCAGGGTGAATCCGCGCTGTGGCTCTTGGATTCTTTGCAATCGCCTGAAATGCTCCATCTTGTCGCCCCTGCGAACGAAGCCTGCGCAAGAGACAGGCTCCTAAGAAACAATGGTAGGAAGGAAAACAGGAACCGTCAAAATCACGAAGGTAACGTGGCGAAAGTGGGCAGGCGGAAGAAACGTTACCAAAGGGCACAGGCGCGCGCCGGCATCAATGTGGCTTTTTCTTCTTATTGCGTTCCGCTTCTTCCAGTTTGGCCAGCAGTTTGCGGTGATCGTCCACGCTGGTGTCCACCAACTGGGTTGCATCGGTCAGTACAAATTCATACTGCTGCGCCTCGGCCGGAGTTGCGTCGGCAGCCTGTTTCAATGCCCGCAGTTTGGCCTGAAACTCGTGGTCGGCTTCGATGATCGCCTTGAGCGGTTTGCGAATGTCGTTCTTACGTCCCACAAACGTGTCGATATTGTCGTTGAGCTCGTCGTACACAACCACAAACTCGTCGAGCAAGTCGTGAGTTTGCTTGGCCCGGTCGGTGGTCTTGCGGTCGCTGCGCATGGTGTCCATTGCCGCCAGCCGTGCCCGCGCAAATTCTACATACAGCTTCAAACGCTGTTCGGGAAAGACCGCGGTGTCGCGAAGCTGGTTAATCTCTTCATAGGTCAGGGGGTCATTTCGCCGCTGTGCCCCTGCTGTCGCGGCCAGGGCCAACATCCATGCGAGTATCCAGTGGAGGGTTCGCTTCATCTTGTCCCGCCGGGAAACATCTTCTTGAGCAGGGAAATCCGAACCTGCTCCAGCCGGGAGATGGCTTTCTCCACCGGCGGTTGATCTTCGAAACTCAACGTCCGCTTGATGTCCACCAGCCGCATTTGCAACCTGCGAGTGGTGATCTCTGTATCCTTGAGGTGTTTGCCGGTCAACACCGCGGCATCGCGCGCCTGCTCTGAGTAAATGGCGACGTCCTCCAACGCCGCGGTGGCCGGTTCGGTTTTGCCTTCCACGTACAATTTGTCGGCTATTTCCATCTGCTTCTCGGCGATCTCCAGACAAATCGGTGGACGATCCTGGTCGCGCTTGGTCGCTAGATGCTTCTTCAGAGTCTCCAGGCTGTCGCTGTTGCGTGCCACCGCAAAAACAGAAACCAATATTGCCAAGGCCGCCATTGTCCTACTCATTCGCATAACTATTTCTTCGGCTCCAGAGCCACCAGGCGATGCCGCGCCTGCCACTCCTGATCAGGATACTGCCCTTTGCCCGCTTCCAGAAACAGGTGATAATTCTCAATCGCCGGTTTGATGGCGCGCAAGTGGTCATAGGCCGTCGCCCGCAAAAAATATCCGATCGGAATCGGCCCCATCAGCTTGTCCCGCATATCCAGAGCCTTGATCGCCAGTGCATAGTTCTTGTTCTCATTCGCGACGGTTGCCAGGTCGCCATACGCCGGCCCCAAACCGGGTTTCGCCTGGACTACCGCGATCAACTCTTGCTGCGCCTCGGGAAATTTCTTCTGCTTCATCAGCACCCGCCCCAGCGCATACCGCACGTCGCCATCTTTGGGATTCGTAGCAGCCATACCGCGATACTGCACTTCCGCTTGCTCGTACTTTCCGGCGGATACATAAAGCTCGGCCGCGGCCTGCTGCGCGGTCGCGTCCTGCGGAGTAATCTTGAGCGCCGCCTCAAACTCCGCAATCGCCAGCTCGCTTTTTCCCTCGGCGGCAAACACGCGGCCCAACTGCACATGCAGTGCGGCGTCCCCGGAATTTCCGGCCGTCAGTTTTCCCAGCATTTCCTCCGCTTCACCCAACTGCTTGCTTTGCAGATAAATGTTTGCCAGCCCCATCACCGCCTCTTGCGACTGCGGGGCCAGCGCCAGCACTTGTTTATATTCCCGCTCTGCACCGACGAAATCCTTTTGTCGCTCCAGTAACAGCCCTGCCGAAAGGTGAGGCTCGGCATCCTTCGGCTGCACTTCTGATGCTTTTTGAAAGGCTTCCCCCGCCGCTTTGGGATCCTTTTCCGCGAGGATGTGACCGAGCGACAACCACGCCCGCTCCCGTCCTTCGTCCACCTGTGCCGTCGGTTGCAGCGTGGTCGCGGCTCGCAGAAACTTCTCCGCTTCCGGACTTCCGCTGCGCGCCAGCATCAGCCCCAGGTTCAGGTTCGACTCGAATACTTCCGGGTTGGCTTCCACCGATTTCCGGTATGCAGCAATCGATTCCTGATTCTTGCCCGTCGCGTTGTACACCACGCCCAGGTCGAACCATACCTGGTAATTCGACGGCTCTTTCACCGCCGCTTGTCTGAGCCAAGGCTCGGCTGCAGCATAGTCCTTCCGCTCGAGGGCAGCCTCTGCTTTCGTCAGTTCGGGGAGCTGATCTTCCACCGCGACCTTGCGATGACGCACCGTGGGCCGCGATTCCTGGGCCAGCACGCCACCGCACATCAGCGCGACTGCTAACGCAACTGTCAACGAAACCGCCAACGAAACTGTGATCCGACTCCTAGCCGACATGCGGTTGGCCCGCCTCCGCCAGAATCGCCGCCAGGTACTCGCCGGTGTGGGACCCGGGTGTTGCCGCGATGGTCTCCGGCGTTCCTGCCGCTACCAGTCGTCCGCCCCGCTGCCCGCCTTCCGGCCCCAACTCGATCACCCAGTCCGCGGTCTTGATCACTTCCAGGTTGTGCTCGATCACTACGATCGACCCCCCTGCATCAATCAGACGCCGCAGTGCGGAAAGAAGTTTGCTCACATCATCGAAATGCAAGCCGGTCGTCGGCTCATCGAAGATATAGAGCACTCGCCGCTTGTATGCAGCACTGCCATTGCCGCGGCGCGCCTCCTTGGCGGCGGCGGGCTGCAGGTGCGCGGCCAGCTTCATCCGTTGCGCCTCGCCGCCTGACAACGTGGTCGCCGACTGCCCCAGGTGCAGGTAGCCCAGTCCCACTTCCTCCAGCACCCGCAATTTTTGGGTAATCTTTGGAATCTCGGCGAAGAACTTCAGCGCCTCCTTCACCGTCATCTCCAGCACTTCGTGAATGTTCTTCCCGCGATAGCGCACTTCCAGCACCGCCGGCTTGTAACGCGTCCCTTTACACTCTTCGCAAGTCAGTTCCACGTCCGCCAGGAATTGCATCTCCACCGTCACCGTGCCATCGCCCTGGCAGTTCTCGCAGCGCCCCCCTGGGATGTTGAACGAAAAATGACCCGCACTGAATCCCCTGCGCTTGGCCTCCGGCTGCGAGGAAAACAGGTCGCGGATGGAATCAAATGCCTTGATGTAGGTGATGGGATTCGACCGCGGCGTGCGTCCAATGGGCGATTGGTCCACCAGAACCACGTCATCCACATAGTCTTCGCCTTCCACCTCGTCCCAGTCCATGGGAACCGGAACGGCGGCGCCTTCGCTGGCTCGCTTGGCCGACTGCAGCGCCTTGAAAATCACATCGTGCAGCAACGTGGACTTGCCAGAGCCGGACACACCGGTAATCGCGACCAGCATTCCCAGCGGGATCTCGACATCAAGGTTCTTCAGGTTGTGCGCCCGCGCTCCGAAAATCTTGATGCGCTGACGGCTCGCAGTGCGGCGCACCGGCGGTATTGGGATATGCAGTTCCCCCTGCAGGTACCGCCCCGTCAGTGACGTCGGCGCGTGGCAGATCTCGTCATAGGTTCCCGCCGCAATCACTCTGCCGCCGTTTTCGCCGGCGCCCGGACCGAGATCCAGAATGTAGTCTGCGGCTCGCATGATGTCGGGATCGTGCTCCACCACCAGGATGGTATTTCCCAGGTCGCGCAAGTCTTGCAGGATCTTGATCAGCCGGTGGGTGTCGAAGCTGTGCAGCCCGATCGACGGCTCATCTAAAACATAAAGTGTTCCCACCAATTGCGACCCGAGCGAAGTCGCCAGTTGAATCCGCTGCGCCTCGCCGCCGGAGAGCGTCGATGCCAGCCGGTCCAGCGTGAGATAACCCAGTCCCACATCATTCAGAAACCGCAACCGCTCACGGATTTCGTGCAGCAACGTATCTGCGATGGCGGCTTCCTGCACCGACAGTTGCAGGTGGGCAAAGAATTCCGCCGCCGCCTCCACCGTCATTGCCGCAGCTGCGCAAATGTCTCTTCCATTGATTTTCACCTGCCGCGCTTCCGGCCTCAGCCGCGTCCCGCCGCACAAGCCGCACACCGAATAGCCCCGGTACCGGCTCAGGAACACTCGCACATGCAGCTTGTATTTCTTGCGGTCCAGATAGTTGAAGAAGCCGCGCACTCCCGGAAACTTGCCTTCGCCTTCCAGCACCAGCCGCCGCTGTTCCTCGGTCAACTGCTTCCACGGGACATCCAGCGGAAGCCCTGCCGCTTTGGCAATCTTCTTGAGCTCGGCGAAAAGCGATTTGTATTTGGGCTTGGTCCACGGCTCGATTGCGCCTTCATTCAGCGTCTTCAAGCGGTCCGGAACCACCAGATCGAGGTCGTAGTCAATGGTGTTGCCGAAGCCCTGGCAACGCGGACACGCTCCATACGGATTGTTGAACGAGAACAGCCGCGGCTCCGGCACTTCATACCGGATGTGGTCGCGCTTGCACTCAAAGCTCTGCGAGAACCGCAACCGCTGCACTGCGCTGCCATTCTGCGGCGCAGTCTCGAAGATCACTTCATTCGACTCGCGATATCCCATCTCCACTGCATCCACAATCCGGGCGCGCCCATCCGGCGAAATATTCAGCCGGTCCACCAGCACAAATACCGGCTCTGAGAAATTCATATCCAGCAGCGATTCGGGAGTGGAAAACTCAAACATCTGCCCGTTCTGATATAGCCTCGTGAATCCACGTTTGCGCAGGTCAAACAGCCGGGCTTTCGCGACTTCCGACGGAAGGGAACTGACCTCCGGAGCCGCAGCTTTCTTGGTACGGCTTCTGGCTGCGGGAGACTTCTTCGCCGCTTCGGTGTCCACGGGGGCAGGCGGCGCCGCCGTGTGCAGCGGGAACAGAACCAGAGCTCGCGTCTCGCCCAGCGCCAGCAGCGCGTCCGCAACTTCATCCACCGTATCTTTCTTCACCTCGTCGCCGCAGATCGCGCAATAGGTTCGCCCCACTCGTGCATAGAGCAGGCGCAGATAGTCGTAGATTTCCGTCGCCGTGGCCACGGTGGATCGCGGATTGCGCGTGGAATTCTTCTGCTTGATGGCGACCGCGGGTGCGATGCCGTCAATGAAATCCACGTCCGGCTTCTCAATGCGCTCCAGAAACTGCCGCGCATACGCCGAGAGCGATTCCACATACCGCCGCTGCCCCTCGGCGTACACAGTGTCAAACGCCAGCGACGATTTGCCCGACCCGGACAGCCCGGTAATCACGACGAATTGGTCCCTCGGAATCTCAATATCGAGATTCTTCAGGTTATGTTCGCGTGCCCCTCGGATACGAATGGCGTGTGAAATCATGGCTGTTATGGCGTTGCGTAAGAACCAAACAGTCTATTGTACGCTACCCGAGCGGTGTGACAATATTCCCTGCATCCCACCCGAACGCTTCCACCGGGTCGATGAAAGCTGCCCATGGGTGGCGGGAGCGGCCGGAAGGGGCACCCCAAGCAAACCCAGCGAACGCATCACTCGCCGAATTGAGGGCTTCTTTGTCCGGCCCGTCTCACGCCAACAACCCTGCCCGGCCCAACCCGGTTCGACGGCTTCCTTCGTCTTCAATACAGTATCTGGGAATATGGTGGTACGATCAGTCGGCCGGCGACCAGCGCGGATGTT